>LNJC01000031.1 GCA_001587575.1 Candidatus Methanofastidiosum methylothiophilum | reverse complement strand
GCCCAATCTCTTTGCATGAACAATTAGGGTTTGCAAGGGGTTTAAGCTTTGCGGTTGAATTATGCAACAAAGCATTTTTTTCAGTTAAATATTTAAATAATTTTTCAGCCGGTATATAAGGAGATCACTATGGTGAAAACTAAAGGAAAAAAGAATAAAAAAGCTGTTACGAAAGAGAAGTTTTCCTTTAAAGGAATTAATAAATTTGATAATTATATAATGATTATTGGGCTTGTATTGACAGGAATAATTGCTTATTTCATGAGGTCCTGGCCCATAAGATTCAATAGGCTTTTAGGTTATGACCCATATTTTTTCTTACGAGAGGCGGCATACTATCTCTCTGGTGGTCTCCCAGAAATAGATCCAATGGCGCCAACAGTTGTTAGGTCTTTTGTAACAGAAGACTTACAAGGTCTCCCTATATTAACTTCGACTATATCCAAAATTACTGGCATCGACCTGCTAAAAGTCCATATTTATCTTCCTGTTTTCATAGGAGTCATAGGTGCCATTTTAATATACTTTGTAGCTTTAAAGGCATGGGGAAATAGGTACATTGCCTTAATTTCATCATTTTTCCTAGCGATAATGCCTGCATTCATCTATAGGACTTCGGGCGGGGGCATGTGGAAGGATACGGTAGGTTCATTATTCTTCATTATTTTCATGTTATTAGCAATTTATATGCTAAAAGAAAAAGAAAGAAATAAAATTCTGATATATGGGGCTCTATCCTTAGTAGTTTTGATTTTATATGCAAATACCTTTGGTAATTTCTTCTTCGTCCCGTTGATAGTCGCAACTTATGTACTATTCAAGCCATTTATAAAAGAAACAAAAAAATCAAAGAATGTTGCTAACCTTAAAGATAAAATCTTAAATGATATTGACATGTGGGCGTTAGTTGCTGTATGTATTATTTCATTGCTATATGCCTATATTTTGGTACCTCCATACAAATTTGAATCATTAAGAATTTATTTGGCGTTAATGGGATTAGGATTTGCTGCAATAATCAATTTATCTGGATATTTTGCAAAAGATAGAAAGTACTATTTGGCATTTATGGCCATACTCTCTGTTGTTCTGATCGCATTAGCAGAATTTGTCCTTGACTATAATGTATTGGGATATATATTTAGAAGTGTTGATATTAGTGGAATTTCAGGTCAAGGCCAAGCAAGTACATTTTCTGATTTCGTTGACAAATTTTACCTGTTCCCCATAATGGCAGCAATAGGGGCAATATACGGCATCTACCAAGTAATACACCATCAAAATGTAAAACCAACGCTATTTCTATTGTCCGCTTTTGCATTCAACACATTCATGTCATATCAGATGTTAAGAAACTCCTTTTTTGGAGGAATTACATTTGCAATAATAGCAGCATTTGGATTTATGGGAATTTATGACTTTTTAACAAACAGACTCTCAAAAGAAAAAGCGCTTACAATTACAGTAATTGCACTTATAGTCTTTAGCTCGTTCTCTCTTTACAATCCTTTGGACCAAAGATACGGGGGTTCAATTCCCTATCGAACTGCACAATCGCCCCATCTTGAGGATAGGTGGCTATCGGCTTTAGTTTGGTTAAAAGATAACACTCCACAGGACGAAGTTGTTTGCAACTGGTGGGACTATGGATACTGGATACAAACTGTAGGTGGAAAAAGAACTATATCTGATGGCATGAGAACTGAAATGGGGCCATGGATAACTGGATTTGGAGAGTTCCTTGGGTCTACTGACTCTACAGGTATCCAGAAGATAGTGGCTATGGAGCAAGAAGCTTATAGAGCAACTGGAAATAACTTTAGAATGAACTATGTTCTTGTTGATCAGAGTCTTTTAATTAAAACAACAGTTCTTAACAGCGTAATAGGCAGAGATACATTTAGAACTGCTTACTTCTACTTTAGAGGAACCTCAAGATTGAACAACGCTACTACCTATGTTTATGAAAGTGGAGCAACTAGACTTTTCCTTGTTGTAGATGAAACAAACACATATTGTTACATAGAGCAGAATAATCAACGCTACGGTGTTTCAAACTTCGTAATTGAAAATCCAAACGGACAGAACTTTGTATATGAAAACGTTCAGTATAACTTCCAGTCGATACCTCAAATTATGTACCTTACACAGCAAAATGCCATAATGATGCCCGATACTATAAAAGATACATTATTTGCAAGACTAATTGTTTACGAGAGAGGCCTTCAAAACTATAATCTTGTATATGATAATGGATATGTAAAGATATACAGAATATTAAGATAACGGCGAATAACATGCAAACATACTTAACATTTTTTATTTCCATAACTACAAGTTTTTTAATTACTTTTCTTTTAATACCAAGATTTATTGAGAAATTTATCGAAGAAGGTCATGTAGTCAACGACTATTACAAGATTAAAAAAACCATTGTTCCAACTATGGGGGGACTCCCTATATTAATGGGGGTCTTATCTTCTTTGATTATATTTCAACTTATTTTCCCTAAAGTTGAAGAGCTTTTGATATTTTATTTTGTAATCTTTATCTATGCTATTTTTGGGTTAGTTGATGATCTTGTCAATGTGGGAAGAAAAATTAAACTCATCGCGCCCTTCTTTTTAGCTTTTCCAATCGCCCTTCTAAATCTTGATACTAATTTATCTCTTATATTTATAGAAATCGAACTTGGAATTTTATTTTCTTATATTATCGCCCCTCTTTATGTCATGGTTGTTTCTAATCTAGTGAATATGCATTCAGGATTTAATGGAGTTTCAGGAGGGACTACAACAATCCTCTTGGCATTTTCTGCCATAGCATCTTTCATTAAATACGATTATCTAGGGCTAGTTTATGTTGCTCCAATACTAGGCGCAATGGTAGCGTTTATGTACTTTAACAAATATCCTTCAAAGATTTTTTTAGGAAATGTTGGAACGCTTATGATAGGAGCTGCTTTAGGTGGATTTATTATTTTCCAGAACATGGAGATATTTGGGGTAATTATTCTGATACCTCATATAATCAACTTCTTAATGTTTGTATACTGGAAGATAAGAGGTTATCCCCATATCAAGTTTGGTAAAGTAGATGAAAAAGGAATACTTCATGTTCCAAATAACCTTACTTTAAAATGGTTCTTTCCCTACTATTTCCCTATGACTGAAAAAAAGGCCGTTATTTTATGCTATTTGTTTTCTATTCTTTCCGGCATAGCAGGAATAATATACATTTTACCAAAATAATCTTTCAGATAATTTTAAATTCTTTATATTATACTATTTTTCTATGTCAGATTACTTTGTTCACGAAACTGCAGAAATCTCTAAAGGTGCAACAATTGGTAAAAATTCTAAAATTTGGCATCAATCTCAGATAAGAGAAGGTGCAAAAATCGGTGAGAATTGTATTATAAGCAAATGTGTATATATAGATTTTAACGTTAAAATTGGAAATAATGTTAAGATTCAAAATGGCGTTTCTGTTTATCATGGGGTTGAAGTCGAAGACGATGTTTTTCTTGGTCCACATATGACATTTACTAATGATTTGTATCCAAGAGCTTTCAATAACAACTGGGAGCTTGTAAGCACTTTAGTAAAGAAAGGTGCGTCTATTGGGGCGAACGCTACAATAATATGCGGGATTATCATTGGAGAATATGCAATGATTGGCTCAGGAGCAGTGGTAACGAAGAACGTTCCTCCATACGGGCTAGTTTTTGGCAATCCTGCAAAGTTAAAAGGATTTGTTTGCAAATGTGGAAGAAAAGCAGTTAAACTCAGCGACGATAAAAATAAAGTTTTAATGGAATGCACAATATGCAAAACTAACTTTTATATCAATAAAGAGGATTATGAATTATTAGAGGAATGAAATGATACCAATTGCAAAACCATCTATCACTACAGAAGAGATTGAAGCTGTGAGTGAGGTATTACTCAGTGGCAACATTGCACAATCAAAAAAAGTTGATGAATTTGAAAAACAATTTTCAGATTACATTGGATCAGATTATGCAGTATCTACTTCTAACGGCACAACAGCTTTGCACGTTGCCCTCCTTTCAAATGGGATAGGAAAAGGTCATGAAGTCATAACTACTTCATTTACATTCGTTGCAACAGCGAACTCTGTTCTTTTTACAGGGGCAAAACCAGTTTTCGTTGATATTGATCCAAACTCATTTAATATTGATCCGTGTTTACTCGAAGAAAAGATTACTAAGAAAACAAAGGCAATAATGCCTGTTCATCTTTATGGACAACCAGCAAACATAAAAGAAATAAATGAAATATGTCAAGATCACAATCTCATTTTAATAGAAGATGCAGCTCAAGCACACGGTGCAAAATATAATGGAAAGAAAATAGGTTCTTTTGGGACAGGATGTTTTTCTTTTTACCCCACAAAAAACATGACTACTTCCGAAGGTGGAATGATAACTACTAATAACAAATTATTATACGAAAAAGCTAAAAAAATTAGGAATCATGGCCAAGAAAAAAGGTACTATTATGATACTCTTGGATTTAACTTTCGAATGACAGATATTTGTGCTGCTATCGGTATTTGTCAGCTAAGAAAACTTGAGGAATTTAACAAAACTAGGAGAAAAAATGCTGAGTTTTATTCTAAAAGATTATCTAAATTAGACTACTTGGAATGCCCAAAGATTTTTCCAAAGAAGGAGCATGTTTTCCATCAATATACTCTAAGGATAAAAAATGGCAGAAGAGAAGAAATAATCAAAGGGCTAGAAAAAGCCGGTATTGGTTATGGTATATACTATCCAAAACCTTTACATAAACAGCCCTTATATATAGAACTAGGTTACAAAGATAAATTAAAAGAAACAGAGAAAGCGGCAGAAGAAGTAATATCAATTCCCGTTCATCCATCATTAAAAAAAGAGGAACTTGAATATATTGTTTCATTCTTTGAGGGATTAAAATGATTAAAATAGGAGTAATTGGGTCCGGAGTTATGGGAGGGCACCATATAAGAAACCTTGCTTCAATGAATGTTGAACTTGTAGGGATTTCTGATATAGACAAAAAAAGAGTTACTGAATTATCTAATACGTATAACACAAAAGGATTTTTAGATTATAAAGAACTTATTAAAGAAGGAATCGACGCTGCAATTGTAGCTGTTCCAACAAAACTTCATAAGACAGTTTGTGATGATCTGATTGAAAAAGGAATTGATATCCTAGTTGAAAAACCGATTGCAGACACAGTTGAAAATGCAAAAGAAATAATTGACAACGCTAAAAAGGAAGGCATTAAACTCTCTGTAGGACATATAGAAAGGTTTAATCCAGCAATACAAAAACTAAAAGAATTAATAAAAAATGAAACATTGGGAAAAGTTGTTACAATGTCTTCAAAGAGAGTTGGCCCTTACAATCCTAGAATACGAGACGTAGGCATAATAGTTGACCTCGGGGTACATGAAATAGATATAATGTCTTTTTTATTGGAACAAAAAGTTAAAACTGTTTATGCTACAGGGGGTAAAAGAATACATCCTTTTGAAGACTTTGCAACAATTCTAATGACTTTTGGGAACACTTGTACTGGATTAATTGATACAAATTGGCACACCCCCCATAAAGTTAGAAGCCTTTCAGTTGTTGCAGATAAAGGCATCGCTGAAGTTGACTATATCGAGCAGAAGCTTGTCTTATATGATAAAGAGTGGGAAAAAGATGCAAAAATAGAAAGAAAAGAACCTCTATCAATAGAGCTTGAGTGCTTTATTAATTATCTAAAAAAGAATACAGAGCCACCTGTCTCTGGCGAAGAAGGACTTCATGCACTTGAAGTTGCAATATCGGCAATTGAATCTTATATGAATAATAAAATAGTAAATATTTAATTTACCCCTTTCCAACGCCCCTATAAAGGAATCCTTTTCTTAAAATTTCTTCTTTTTCAAAAATGTTTCTACCATCGATAATTATTGGCGTTTTCATCAATTGTTTGATTTTGTTTAGGTCTAGTTTTTTGTATTCCGAGTGGGCAGTAACGAATACAAGAGCTTCTGAATCTTTTATACTATTATAAAAATCTTTTTTTATCTCAAGACCTTCATAAACTCTAACGAAAGGATCATGAACTTCAACATTTGCGCCTTTATTAATAAGGGTATTAATTACCTCTAATGCAGGCGTGTTTCTTGTATCATCAGAATTTTCTAGATATGCAAACCCGCATACTGTAATCTTACTTCCTTTAATCTGAATTCCTTTCTCTTTGAATAAATCAATCAAAAGTCCAGCCGTATGTATTGGCATTTTCTTGTTTAGATTTCTTGCGAGTATCATTAATTCTGGAGTAAGTAAACCCTTTACACCATAAGAAAGTAATAATGAATCTTTTGGAAGGCAGTGACCCCCAACACCCGCACCAGGTAAATGCATGTTCCTATAAGGTGCTTTATTTACCAAATCCCTTACTTCATAGGCGTTGATCCCAAGTTTTTCACATATCAATGCGACTTCGTTAGCAAATGCTATCTCAACATCCCTGTAAGCATTTTCTGCAGTTTTTACAACTTCAGCAGTAATGCAATCTGTTGGATAAAGTTCTCCCTTAACTATATGAGAGTAAAGTTCTAGCATTTTATCTTGTGTAGCCTTGTTAATTCCCCCACAAACTCTGGATAGATTTTCAATATTGTATAGAAGTTTTCCGGGCATAACTCTTTCGGGGCAGTTACCAAGCAAGAAATCTTCCCCCGCTTTCATCTTTGAAATATTTTCTAAGAGAGGTTTAACTAAAGTATCCATAGTAGTTGGTGCTATTGTTGATTCTACAATTACTAATGTGCCTTTGGACATATTTTCAGCTATACTTTTTAGGGCAGATTTTAAGGAATCATACCGGGGCTCCCATTTATCAGAATCAAAGGGCGTTTCAACACAGATCAAGATAGCATCGGCATTTTTGCATGCAGAGTAATCTGTTGTCGCTATGAGATTTTTACCCTTAACAACTTTTTCTATTAGCTCAGGCAGATTTGGTTCATCACCCTCAATTGGGCACAATCCTTTATTGATAAGATCAACTTTTTCTTTTGTTCTGTTAATCCCAATTACATTAAACCCTTTATCAGCAAACATTGCAGCAACTGGTATACCAACATAACCAGTGCCCACAATGACAATATTCTTAAACATGTTATCCTCGAAAGAACAGATATAGAGTCCTAAATAAATCTTTTGGAAGAACTCTTAAAAACTAGTTCTTGATTTTTTCCCTCTATTGTTTAACAATAATATATTTATTTTTTTATTAATGTTATTCATTATAATAATATATATTAACCAACAACATAATATATTAAATTTCAATAATTAATTTTAATTACCGAAAACTTTATATAGTAAGAGTAACTAAATACTAATAACTAAAGATTATTCACTCAATATATGTAATCGATGGTGATAAACGTGGGTTGGAGAAAGCAATTTGAATTGAGAAATGAGAGAATTGATTATATTAGGAATCTTCTTAAAGAAAGAACTAAATCAGGTAAAGATTACTTTATTCAAGAACTTGTAAATGAAACAAGAATACCTAGAAGTACTGTAGAGAGGTATCTATACGAGTATCTTGAAAAAGAAATTGAAATATACTATGAAGGGCCGCTAAAAAAGATAAAATATGTTGGCAAGGAGAAAGAAACCTAAATCTTATCTCTTCTTAGAAGTAAACCGTCTTCTCCATTCTCATAGTAATGTTTTAATCTGTTAGTTATCTTGAATCCAAGATTTTTGTACATAGATATTGCAGCAACGTTACTGATTCTAACTTCAAGTTTTAGTTTAGTTATGCCTTTTTTTTGATAGACCTCAATTAACTTTTTCATAAGTATTGTTCCTATTCCCCTTCTTTTATAATCGTCCCTAATTGCAATTACTAAGATGTGGCCCTCTTTTTTTTGGATTATACCTATAACAAAACCAATAATATCCATGTCTTTTTCTACAACAAGAAAAGTGTCCCTGTAAGATTCAAACAAAAAGTTAATTATTTCAGGCGGGTAAGGATACTCGAAGTTTTGATATTCTAAATCTATTACTGTGTATATGTCATCCGGTTCAACATTCCTAACGATCATTTACGTCTCCTATGACTTCATCAAATCCAATACCTTTTCCAAATGAAGCTCTATAACCGCTCGGTGTTTTTTCTAAATCTTTTATTTCAAAAAAACGCCATCTCCTGACAAATCTCACAGCAAAATATGGGATAGCCCCAAAAGTGTCACAGAATTCTTTTAATTTTTCAATATCTTCATCTTTGAAATAGCATTTATCATCTACCCTTATTTTTACTTCTATTCCTAGATACCTTTTACCATTACCTGCTATGATGTCAGGATGAGGGTATAGTTGTCCCCTTCCTGAACCGGGCATTCTAAGAGCCGCATATCCGTTTTCCCACAATTTCTTTACCAATGTAACTTCTGAATTCCTTCCTCTATTGTACATCAGTATTCACCTATAAAAGAGTCAATTTCAGCCTATCTGGCCTTGGCTCATATACGTCCCCTTTTTGTTTTAACTCATCGATTATCTTACGAGTAAATGAATCACTAATATTCTCTGCTCTTGCTTCTTCATAGACTTCACTTGTGAGCGCACCTTCATTGTTATTTTTCTTATCCAAATTAGAAATAATATCCATTATAACAGTAATTTTATCTCTCTGAGATTTTGGCCTTCCAGTCATTATCATATCTATATCGATTTCACCAGTTTCAGGATCTTTTCCGATCTCTTCAATTGACTTCATATACAGTTGGATGATATCTTCAACATCTTCTACCATAACTTTGTCGGATAGCCTCATTCTAGCCCTAGCTTCTGACAATCTTATAAGTGATTCGAGTTGTCTTGCAGTAATTGGGATGGGAGTATTTTTCTCTTCACCTTTCTTTCTAATACTTACATAAAACTCTAAAAGTCTATTTTTTGCTTCTTCAGTCAATGTTATTTCCTTGATAGTTTTTTTCGAATAAATAGCATATTTCCTTATCTCATCTGTCCCTAGAACTGGCATTATAGACTGTTTTTCGTTAGAATGAAGTTTTAATATATGTTCTGCGATTTTTTTATCTTCACTTTCCTTTGGTTTGTCTGTTAATATAAAAATCAAATCAAATCTTGACAGTAGAGTTGGTAAAAGATCTATTTGCTCTCCAAGTGGCTTGTAGCTATCAAACCTTCCTCTTTTTGGATTTGCAGCTGCAAGTATTGAAGCCCTAGCATTTAAAGTTGCAATAATACCTGCTTTAGCAATTGAAATTGTTTGCTGTTCCATCGCTTCGTGAATTGAAGAACGGTCTTCATTAGACATCTTATCGATTTCATCTATACAGGCAATACCATTATCTGCAATTACTAAAGCCCCTGCTTCAAGGGCAAAAGAACCTGACGTTTCATCTCTTATAACTGCAGCGGTGAGGCCAGCAGCGGAAGTTCCTTTCCCACTTGTGTAAATTGATCTTGGCGCAACAAGATTAATGTATTTAAGAATCTGTGACTTTGCAACACCAGGATCCCCCACAAGAAGTATATGTGAGTCCCCTCTTATCCTTGTTCCATCATTTAATATCCTAGCTTCACTTGAAAAAAGTTGTAAGGCAACAGCATACTTAACATGTTGATTTCCAAAGATTGAAGGCGCAATAGAATTTGTTATATTTTCACATATTTTAGGGTCAGATGAAAGTTCTAATATCTTTTCTTCGTCTTCTTCTGACAATTCTAAATCTTGGATATCTTTCTCTTTTATTTCAATGCTATTTACTTCTATAGATTTGGTGAAAGTAGTTTTTTTTCCACCACTCTTTGTGGAGCCTTCTTGGACAGTTTTTAATATGCCCACTATAGTTACTACATTTCCCGGTTGTGCGAGGTCGACTATATCATCTTTAATAATACAATCCATAATCCAAGGTAATCGACCGCCTTTTAGTTTCTCAGGCTTTTCTTGGATTTTAATATTCTGCCAATCAATAAATTTTGAATAAGTTTTAACTAAAGTAAATGGACCATTTCTACCACAGGCCGGATTTGAACAAGTTACAGGAGTTTTAAAAATGTGCGAATCTTGCATAATTGTAATATACTCGCTACACCTCTCACAGCTAAAAACAGCTTCGATTACTTCAGGCTTAACTTCTGAAGTTCTCCTTACAACACCTTCTACCTGAATCAATTTATTAATATGTACGGCCCTAATATCTCTTATGTCGATTCTTTCTGTAGGAGGTAAATTAATAAATCTGGCCGTAAGTCTTTTATTCGCTTCAGCACCATAAACTTCTTTTAAAGCTTGGCTAGGTGAGGCCAATATATCTTCGGGTTCATTTAGAAGTTGTTCTGATAAATCAAAATCAAAATCAATTAGATCATCAAAATCAATATAAAGAGAGCTTTTTCCTTCAATTTTCATTTTGTCGATTAATTTTTTATACTTAGGTTCACTTACATCAGGGTAAGCTTCATAGAACTCTTTAAATCGATCGATAACTTCCTCTTTGTTAAGCTTCATACTTCTCTCCCTTGATTAAGCTCTCCCTAAATTTTATCCACTTTGATATATACTCGCCCATAATGGAAATAAAAGTTAACTCTTCTTCATGAACTTCTATTTTTTGATTCTCAATTAATAATCCTCTTAAAATCTTTTCTGCCCTTATAATCAGAAAGTTTCTTAATGCACTAGCGCTATCATTATATATCTTTTTATCAGAGTCCGATATATTGCTTCTATCTTTAAGGTACTTTTGTGATATTCTTACATAATCGAAAAAGTATTGATCTAATTCTAGGACCTTTTCAGATTCTTTTTCTTCCTTAAACATTTTCCTATAATAAACAGCATTTAGAGGCACTATATCTACTAATCCTTCGTTTATTAAAACTTCAACTTCCAAAAATTGAAGTTGAAATTCTTTTCCTTCTTCGAAAGTTTTATTATAAAGATTAAAACTCCTTTTTACCTTAAAAGGGATAAGATTTGAATCTGGCATATTCTCTTAAGTTCATTTCATTAATCTTTTATAAATCTGTGCCATATCCCATACGATAAAAATATATACTCAAATTAATAGGTTTTGTTCAGTTATAATTTTCTCGGAGGGATTAATTGCAAAAAAAGATTGAAGAGATAAGAAAATCCCAAGGAAAACTCCTTGTTAAAAATGTCAAATATTCATGGGACAACATCCCTTATTACAAACAAAAAATGAAAGAAGCAGGATTAAAACCTGAAGATATTAAAGGATTAGAGGATATTCATAAACTTCCTTTTTTATCAAAAGCTGATTTAAGATATCACTACCCATATGGATTGATAGCAACGCCTCTTGATAACGTTGTGAGATTTCATTCTTCTTCAGGTACAACTGGAATCCCTACAGTTGTTCCATATACTAAAAGAGACATAGAGCTATGGGCAGAATTAAATAAGAGGTGTCTTGAAACTGTAGGAGCTACTCACAAAGATATTGTTCAAGTTAGTTATGGTTATGGATTATTTACAGGTGGATTAGGTCTGCACTATGGGGCTGAGAGATTAGGGGCTGCCGTAATACCTACGAGTAGTGGAAATACAATGAGACAGATAAAGATACTAAAGGATATGAAAACAACTACACTTGCTTGTACGCCCTCATACGCACTGATGCTTTCGGAAGTCATCAAAAGCAACGAAATGAAAGTCGATGAACTCTCTTTAAAGAGGGGCGTGTTTGGAGCAGAGCCTTGGTCAGAAAATATGAGAAAGAGAATTGAAAAAGGATTGGGCCTTGAAGCTTTTGATATATATGGGCTTACTGAATTATGTGGCCCCGGTGTTGGAATAGAATGTTCTGAGCATAATGGATTGCATACTTGGTCAGACCACTTCATCGTTGAAACAATAGATAAAGATGGCAATAAGACCGATGTAGATGGTGAGGGGAAGGGAGAACTAGTTTTCACAACCTTACAAAGAGAGGCAATGCCTGTTTTGAGGTACAGAACTAAAGACCTATCATGGATAACATGGGAAGAATGTGCCTGTGGATTATTACATCCTAGAATTGGAAGAATTACCGGAAGAAGTGACGATATGCTGATTGTAAGGGGAGTAAATGTATTCCCAAGCCAGATAGAAGAAGTCTTGATGGAATTAAAAGGCGTTGGAGATCACTACCAGATTATCGTTGATCGGGACATTTTAGATAAGCTTATGATAAAAGTAGAAGTTACAAATGAAATTTTCTCTGACAGCATTTCAGAACTTATATCACTTGAAAAAGAAATTAAAAAACGACTCTTTGAAATGTTAAGTCTTAGTGTCGACGTTGAACTTGTTGAGCCTGGCCAGATACCAAGACCTGAAGGAAAAGCTAAAAGAGTAATTGATTTAAGGAAGGATATGTAGGTGTTGAAATGGTAGAGCAGATAAGTGTTTTTATTGACAATAGACCGGGAAGGCTTGCCGAACTTTGTAACATTATTGGAAAGAATGGTGTGGATATAAGGGCATTACAGTTAGTTGAGGCAGGAGAATTTGGCTTAGTAAGGATGATAACAGATAACAATGAAAAAGCAACTAAGCTTTTGAAAGATGCCGGAATGTCTTTTAGAAAAGGAGAAGTATTGGGTGTCCTAATGGATGATAGGCCCGGTTCAATGGGGTTAATAGCATCTATTTTGAGCGAAGCTTCAATTAACATTGAATATGCTTATGCATTCATAACTAAAATAGAGAAGAAAGCGATATTAATACTAAAAGTAAGTGATCTAAAAAAGTCAATTGATGTTTTGAAATCAAGTGGAGTTAGCATACTTGAAAATATCTAAGGTGTGTATATGACTGGACAAATAAATGAAAGTTTAAAGGCCGCAGCTGGGCTTATTGAGATAGCGGCGATAACTGCGCCAAAGGGCAAGGGAGTAGACGATATAAAAACTAAAACAGTCTACAAAGGGAGTAAGGAACACAAAGAATTAGTTGAGAGGATGAAAGAATATGGAGACAAAAAAAGTTTAAAATTCTTTCATAGAGATTCTAAAAATACATTGGATTCTGACGCAATAGTTCTTGTAAGTGTAACAGCAAAACCCCCTCTAGGCCTTAATTGTGGAATGTGTGGATACGACTGCAATACAATACCAGAAAAGAAAAAAATAAATGATTATTTTGCACCTATATGCGCTTTTGCTTTGGTAGATCTTGGGATCGCACTTGGAAGTGCTTCAAAAACTGCTCAGATCTTAAATCTTGATAACAGGATAATGTACTCAATCGGGGCTACAGCAGTCGAAATGTGTCTTATCGATGGCGATGTTGTCATGGGTATACCGCTCTCAGTTTCAAGTAAGAACATATACTTTGATCGTTGATTATCTAATAAATTTTTTCATTATTAAAGGAAGGCCTACTTTCATAATTCCATCAATAGCTGGGCAACTTTTCCTGCCTTCAATACCTTCGATAAGGTAATCATCTATCTGAGATATAAGAACGCCGGCTCCAAAAGCAGCAAGAAGGACAGGTATAGGATGCTTTTCAATAACTGTTAAGATGTCATTCTCAGAACCCATTCTCGCTTTTATTTCTTTTAATAGTTTTTCAATGTCTTGTCTTTCTATCCTTTCTTCCATAAGTATAGCCTCCGTATCCAATTATTGCCCCAATAATTACTAGCACCATACCGACAACTAAAAATGCCTCCATATAGCTACCGAGAATATTTTTCAAGAAGAATACTAGTGAAATAAAAAGAGCTACTATCCCTGAAAAAGCCAATATAGCAGATCCAACAGTCAAGAAGAGGACCTTTGAAAGTCTACTCATTGGCCCTTTAATTGCCTCTTCTATTGCATCAGAAGCCCCCTGTTTTACATAGATGCCAATATACTTTACTAGTAATTCAATTAGCTTATTTAGAGGGAGTGTTTCTATCATTTTTCCCACACTTACTTTCTAAATAATTTACCTAGAAGGTATCCAAATCCGAAAGCTGCAAAAACACTCATCATTGGGTATTTTCTAACGAATATCTCTGCTTCCTGAAGAGCCTTTTCAGATTCTTTTACTACATAGTCAATTTCATCTTGATGTTTTTGTTCGAACTCTTTTAATTTAATCCCAGCTTCATCACCAAGATCTTTTATTCGAGATTTACTTTCATTGAGTTTGTATTTTCCTTCCTCTAAGAGTCTCTTTCCCTCATCTATCATCTTTTTTCCCATTTCAATATCTCTTTCGATCTCCTTCTGAATATCTTCTACTTTAACTTCTTTCAAATAATCACCAAATATACAGTGTTTCTAAAGTTTATAAAATTATTCTATATTTTTATTACCTAATTATTATATTTTCAAATTAATTTTTATAATCTAATATTTTCATCCTTTGCAATACCTTTCAAGGCAATAAATAAAGAGAATAAAGCAAGTCCGAAATATAGTGCCATATACTTTCCTATTTCGAACAGATCTAAAGAGGGATTAGAAGTGATTTTAATCAAAGGTATAATAGGGGAATAGCTTAACATCTCTTTTAATAAAGGATTTTCCACAGGTATTGGCACAAACATGATTAGAGTCACAATCATCATAAATAGTGTAAGAAAGAGGTTTGACTCTGTAATATTTGAAGATATATTTGAGAAAACTATTGATAGTGAAAATAGTAGCAACATGATTATTGAGAGAAATATCAATAAAATGGGGATATTAAAGATTGATATGCCTCTAATGCTTAAAACAAAAGCCCATATAATAATCTGAACTATTGATATTGTAAAGGTCGGAAGTATCTTACCAATGATGATCTCTATTCTTTTTAGGGGAGAAGCTAGTAAGATTTCAAATGTCTTTCTTTCCTTTTCTCCCACTATTGAATCGGACAGTATGTTCATAGAAAGAAATATTGGAAGAAGCAATATAAGCGGAATTAAAAGTGTCTGCATTATTTCCACAAAGAATAGATCAGCTAAATTATAGGTGTAATCCTTTGGGTATAGATTAATTGTCATTGGATTTAAAACTTCATCAGGGACTTCTCCTTTGGTTTTTGCTTTTACATATGCTCTTTTTATAGGCCCAGATAGATCTCCAAAATTAGCTGGATTTTTTAATAACACCCTGACAGAATTCTCTGTCTCTGCCCATATTACCCCGTCAATATTTCTTGGAAGAGCTCCATTATACTCTTTATCTCTCAAAATAACTGTATTTATTGATTCGTCGTTTAAGTAATTGGGGAACCCTTCTACTTCAGAATAAACTAAAAAGTTACCTTGGCTATTTGGGTCATCAACGTAAGTCTGGATATATGCATATGAAGTTCCTATTAAAACTATCCCGATTACTATGAAAAGTTGAAGCAAAAATGCAAGTATGTATACCTTCTCTCTCGATATATCTTTAAATTCTTTTATTGCAAGGTAAATTACTTCTTTTCTCATAGTACCCCCTGCAGCACTGTAAGATTATATACAAAATGTATCAGTATTCCCAATAAGAAAAATGGAACGAGGTACTTTCTCTCTGCAATACCTATACCTATTACTCCAGTTGACAAAATATGTATGCTGCCTGAAAGAAATGTTCTCATTATAAACACTCTAACAGCATAATCCGGAAATATGTTTAGTGTAAAAAATGTAAAGATTATATTTTCAAGCAGTGCAAATCCTAGTCCTGAAGCCATACCGGCTAACATCCCTTCATGCCACTTCAGAGGATAATACTTTTTAGCTGAGAAAACACCTATGCTTTTTGAGAACTCTTCAATTGTTGCCCATAAAAGCAATATGGCAAATATAGATTCTGTGAAGTATAGTGTAATAATCCCGAAGAATATCTCAAAGACTATTGAAATAAAAATAGCAATAAATCCGAAGATTAGAGAGATTATATATGGGCTGAAGATTTTTCTGTTAAACTGAAGCTTTCCAGCAAATTCAAATATAAGGTCAGATATTGTTGGTCTAGGGCCAAAATAGAACTCATCCTTTCTATAAAGAACTGTAGACAAATAAATTAATACTAAGGAAAAACTAAGTGAAGGTAATATAGAAATAGCAGCTTCCTTTAGAGAATAAGTTCCATTTTCAATTGCTATTACAAGAGAGAGTGGAGAAATTGCTGCAACTTCTTTTAACCCTGCTACATATAAAGTAGAAGTTCCAAATAATAATAAGAACAGAAGAATAAATGTAACTGTAACAATAAGCGCTGAATCCTTGTAGTTTTTTGAGTATACTCCTATCAGCCCAGTAATACTTAGAAGTAGTATTGCAGTTATGGTAAGAGGCAAGATAATAAGGGGATTTGCAATTCTCCCAAAGAAATAAAGCGCCAATACCCAAAATAATAGTTGAAATAATATAATTGTCATAATAGAAATAAATTTTGAATAGAAAATTTTTTCTCTTTCAATTGGCAGTGCCAAAAGCATTTCCCCTGTCCTTCTTTCTTTTTCAGAGATAAGTAAGTCAATTAACATCCCGCCACTTAAGAACAAAGGCAGAAGAAGAACTAGCAATACAATGTATCCTCCACGCTCATCTTCAAAAGATGCCCTTGTTCTTTCTATTTGTTCTTGAAAATTGGAAGGTCTTTCGGGAATATTTGTAGTATTAACTGGCCCTTGACCTTGGGCAGTATTTTGATTTTGTGAACTTTCTATATTAGTAGTTGGTGGCTGAAAAATAAGTTCTATATTTGGCGTTGCAATTGAAAGATCTCTAATTCTGGCCTCTATCGCACCATCCCTGAAACCAAGAAGAATACTATTTAATTCTGAATATGCAGAAACACTCTTTGGATTTTGAGTATTGATATATATTTGAACTGATGAGGATCTATAACTTCTTATCTTTTCTTCAAAGTCTTTTTCTATGACTAATAATGCTGAAATTCTTCCATTTCTTAATAATTCCATCCCTTCTTTTTCTTCTATCCATAAGATATCAAATCTTTTATTCTCAGATATTATATTAGTCAACGAATTTTTTTCAGAAGAGATTCCTATAGGAAGATATCCTTTACCGCCCACAGAAAGATTGAAAAATCCTCCTTCTTCTAGGGCTTTAACATAGCTCCCAAAAAGAGGGATTATAAGAAGTATTACAAGGAGCTGCAGGGTAAACGCTATCTTGAATTTTCTATTCTTAAAGAGTCTTCTAAGTTCCCATTTTACCATCTGTTTAATCATCTTTCTTACCGACCAGCTTAATGAAAACTTCTTCAAGCGAGGGTGTTAAATCTTCAAAGTAGGTTATTTCTTCTTTTAGTATATTTTTGAGATTTTCATAGCTCTTAGTTTTTATAATAAGATAATTATCGCCATTTTCTTCTATCCTAAGATTTTCATCTGAAGATATATTATCTAGAATTTCTTTTTTGATGCCCTTTAATCCAATCTTAAACGTTTTTTCTTTGATATAGCTGCTCTTTAGATTCTCAACGGTATCGTAGGCTTTTATTTTTCCTTTGTCAATTATTGCAATTTTGTCACATAACTGCTCTGCTTCGTACATATAGTGTGTACACAAAATAATCGTCTTTTCTTTCTTTAGAGTTGTAATAAACTCCCTGATTTTTCTGGATGTGAGTGGATCTAGTCCCATTGTTGGCTCATCAAAAACAATTATCTTGGGGTCATGTATCAATGCTCTTGAAATTGCAAGTCTTTGCCTCATACCCTTGGAAAAAGATGATACCCTCCAATCTTTCCTATCTGATAGTCCAACTAGATTTAGTAGTTCATCAACCCTTTGATTAATTTTATTTCTAGGGACCCCATATAATAATCCAAAATATTCTAAAAGCTCACCGGCCTTCGGCCTCTCGTAGAGATTTGGCTCTTCGGGCAAGTACCCTATTTTTTTCTTGATTTCTGTAGGGTGCTTTTGGAGATCAAGGCCATCAATTATTATTTTGCCACTAGTTGGGTTTAAAATACCGCAAAGAAGTCTGATCAAAGTCGTTTTACCCGCACCATTTGGCCCCACTATTCCTATAGTCGTTCCGTCTTCTATTCTGATTGTTGCATTATCCAAAGCTTTATGATCCCCAAATAATTTAGAAACATCAAGAAACTCTATCATTAAGAAAGAATAGGAAACTTTTTCTATTTAAACGTCTTTGCTTTTAATTAAGGAATTCTCAACTTTTTTCCTATAGTTTAATTTTTAAATGATTAGCTCCAAAATCAATAGAGGACAATGAAGGGTTTAATTGAAGTGTATACAGGCAACGGAAAGGGAAAAAGCACAGCAGCATTTGGGCTTGCTTTAAGGGCATCCGGCCGTGGGCTTAAATCTATAATAATACAGTTCATGAAACAAGGAGGCTCTTATGGGGAGCATTTTGCCATAGAAAAAATAGAGAATATAGAAATAGTATCATTTGGAACACCAAAATTTATCAACTTTAAAAACCCAAGTAAAGAAGATTTAGATCTAGTAAAAGAAGCATTTGAATTCTCAAAAAAATCAATTAATAGTAATAATTATGATATAGTTATTTTAGATGAAATAAACATAGCATTGCATTTCAGATTACTAGCGCTAGAAAGTGTGATTGAACTCCTTAAGAATAAACCTGAAAATGTTGAAGTAATACTAACAGGAAGATCTGCTCCAAAAGAGATCATAGAATTAGCCGATCTAGTTTCAGAGATTGTAGAAATAAAGCATCCGTACCAAAAAGGCATCAATGCAAGAGAAGGAATCGAGTATTAATCAAAACCTTTTAAATTCAAAATTAATACTCTCTTTATGGATTTATTAATTATTTTAAAGATAGTATTTGGTGGAATTGTCCTTTTTCATGCTTCTTACCTTGACATAAAAAAGAGGGAGATTGAAGAATGGCACTGGATAATTCTTGCAATATTAGGATTCATTCATGCAATTTACCTATCTTTTGCTTTCCAATCATTTAGACCTTTATTAATAACAGGAGCGGTCTTTTTACTAATGTTTGGTCTCGCCTTGTTGTTATTCTATCTAGGATTATTTGGAGGAGGCGATGGGAAAATATTAATGGGCATTGGAGCGCTTCTCCCATCTCTACCTGGAAAAGAATACGCATTTGGACTCTTCCCAATGTCAGTATTTGACAACGCTCTAATAATTAGTATCTTTCTTCCTATATTTATTTTGATATACAATTTATCTCGAAAAGACTCTCCAAAAGAATATGATTCAGGAAAGATAAAAAAAATATTAGCAATGCTAGTTGGTTACAGGCTTGAAACAGAAAAACTATCCGAAAAATTTTATCCTTTAGAAGAATTTAAAGAAGGAAAAAGAAGAATAAAACTCTTTATTGGAGATTTAGACTTTGACATAAATAAATACAAAAAAGAGCTTAAGGATAAAGGAATAGAAACACTTTGGGCAACACCAGGACTTCCATTTATCGTGCCTATTACATTTGGGTATTTTATTGCAATCTTCTTTGGAGATATAATGCTAAAATTAGTGATGATCTTCATTTGAAGGAATAAGATAAGACAATCTTGAGTTACTCGCCCCAACAGAA
Source organism: Candidatus Methanofastidiosum methylothiophilum (assembly GCA_001587575.1). Lineage (GTDB taxonomy): Archaea > Methanobacteriota_B > Thermococci > Methanofastidiosales > Methanofastidiosaceae > Methanofastidiosum. The sequence continues at coordinate 171 of LNJC01000031.1, read as the reverse complement.
CTCATTATAGCCACATCGATTGCAGAAGTTTTTTTTCTCCTTTTTTGGCTCATTTTCATTATTAAGAAGTTCCTTTACCTTTTCTAGTATTTCAAGTACCTCTTTTTTATCTTCCTCTTTTATAAGAAAAGGAATCCTTTGTTTAACTTGATAATATTCTAGAAAACCTAG
>LNJC01000030.1 GCA_001587575.1 Candidatus Methanofastidiosum methylothiophilum | reverse complement strand
TTGTGTAAAGTAAGGGTAAAGAAGGGACAAGTTAGAGATAAGTGCCGTTTTGAACGGAATTATGCAACAAAGCATATGGATAAAAAAAAGAAAATAATTATGATTTTAATTTCTTAGCAGCTGTCTTTAAAGCAATCTGGATACTTTTTTGAGGCATTATAGTAACAACTGGAATTGTTACGACTTTTTCAACAATTGAACTCACTATCGGTGCACATACTAAAGCGCTTGCACCATCTCTTTCTGCCCTAATCGATTGAATAAAAACTTCTTCTATGTTAGTTGCAGAATACTCTTTTATAAGATACTTATTCTCATCATCTGAAACGTAACTCTCGTCAAGCATATTGAGGACAGGTCTTGAGGCAATTAATGCTATAAATTTATTATTTTTCTCTTCTCCTCCTTTTAGAACTTCATGAATTCTTCGAAGAGTTTTTAGATTTGGTTCCCTATCTCCAGAAAAGATTTTATATATTGTGGGAAGTGGTATCTCTGACAAATCAGAAAAATTTTTGATACTGCCAAAACTTTTTACTAAAAGGGATTCTAGTTCTTCTTTAAACTTGTCATTAGGTAAAAATATAATCTCTTTAAACCTCTCAGCTTCCTTATACCCCACTTTATCACCTTAATGTATATTTATAGAACTTATATTTATACTTTTGGGTAATAATTTTATACTATAATAGAAAAACTTATAAGTAATTTAGAATATTGGAATATAGGTGTATTGCATGAAAAAAATATTTGCTATACTGGCTTCTATCTTGATTGTTTCAACACTTCTCGCAGGTTGTGTTGGTCAAGGTGGGGGCGATACAAAAAAAATGACTGAACTTAAGATAGGTTACCAGCCAAGTACTCACCAAATTGCAGAAATGATAGCTATGGAAAAAGGCTGGTGGCAAAATGATCTTAAAAAGTTCGGCATAGTAAAAGTAACGGATTATGAATTTCCCTCTGGACCACCTGAGATGCAAGCTATGTTAGCCGGCCAGATTGATATAGCGTATGTTGGTGCTACCCCGCCGATACCCGCAATTGACCAAGGCCTTGATGCCAAAATAGTGGCAGCTGCTCAAGGGCATGGATCGGATATAGTAATATGGCCAGAAAGCACCTATACTGGACCGTCCTACTTTGTTGGGAAGAAAATTGGAACATTTCCTCCTGGTTCTATCCAAGACATGGTATTAAAGAAATGGTTAATGGATAACGGAATAGATGTTTCTAAAGTTGATATCAGGGCTATGGGCCCTGGGGATGCAACTACAGCATTAACTGCAAAACAAATCGATGCAGTATTCTTACCTCATCCCTCGCCCGCTATTTTAGAAATAAATGGTAACGGAAAGAGTGTTGTTAAGTCAGGAGAGATGTGGGAAGGCCATGCATGTTGCGTACTTTTAGTCAGCGGAAAACTAATAAGAGAAAATCCAGAGCTTGTAAAGGAAATAATAAGAATCCACATAAAAGCGACCGAATACATAAATGAAAATCCAGAAGAAGCTGCAGAAATAGCTTCTAGAAAACTTGGATTACCCAAAGAAACAGTATTGTACTCAATGAAAAACTCGGATACACTTTACTTCCATGATCCCAATGAATTAATATCTGACATGGAAGAATACGCAAAGGAACATTATAGTCTTGGATACACAAAAAAACTTCTTACTGCAAAAGATCTAGTTGACACAAAACTCTATGACGAAGTTACAAAAAAGTAAAGAGATAAATATTTAAATAAATTTTTTATTTTTTGTTCAAATGAAAGGATTTGCCTATATTCTAACAAAGTATAAACTTTACACAATAATTTCTTTAAGTGTAGCTTTTGCCTTGTGGGAATTGATTGCAGTATTTATAGTTGGCAATTCATTTATACTTCCAAGCTTCACCCAAACAATAACGTCTTTATACAATCTAATAGTCAGCATGGAGATTTTTGCAGATCTTGTAATAAGTCTTTATCATTTTGCGATCGGTATGTTTTTTGGGATTATTCTTGGAATACCTCTTGGGATGTTGATGGGATGGTTTAAGACTGTCGACAATTTTATGGACCCTATCATCGAATTAATCAGACCTATACCTCCTCTTGCTTGGATACCCTTTGCTATAGTCTGGTTTGGACTTACTCATCAGTCTGCAGGATTTATTGTATTTATTGGAACATTCTTCCCAATACTTACAAATACTTACTCAGGATTTAGTAGCGTCCCAAAAACTCTTGTTGAGGCTGCAATGGTTTTAGGCTGCACAAAAAATAAAGATTTATTAAAATCAGTTGGCCTTCCTTCCTCTTTTCCCGATATAGCAGTTGGCCTTAGAGTTGCAATGGGCATTGGCTGGATGTGTCTTGTTGCTGCAGAACTTTTTGGAGTGAGCAAAGAAGGTCTTGGGTATAAGATCTGGTGGTATTATTATCTTCATAGAATGGACAATGTTCTTTCCTATATGATAGCCTTAGGTTTAATTGGTCTTGGATTAAACTGGGGATTTAGGTATATAATAGAAAAAAAGCTTCTCAAGTGGATGGAAGGGACAGTATATTAATTTCTTCCATTAATTCATCCAAAATTTCTTTTCTTAGCATGACAAATTCAATATTAGTCCTCTTTCTCCTTCTAGAAAGAGCAATCTTGAATTCCTTTTTTATTTTTGCAGGCCTTTTAGTGAGAACAAGAACTCTGTCTCCTAGATAAACTGCTTCATCTACATTATGGGTAATAAATATAATTGTCTTTTTTGTTTCGGTCCATATTTTTAGTAGCTCGTCTTGGAGGATATTCCTTGTTTGTGCGTCAAGTGCTCCAAAGGGCTCGTCCATTAACAAAACATCGGGATCGTTAACAAGGGCTCTCGCAATAGCAACTCTCTGCTTCATTCCTCCAGAAAGTTGGTGAGGGTAGCTATTTTCATATCCACTTAATCCAACCATCGAAATGAATTTTTTTGATATTTTTTCTCTCTCTTCTGGGGGCAGACCTTTGTACTCAAGCCCAAATTCAACATTTTTCTGGACAGTCCTCCATGGAAAAAGTGCAAACTCTTGGAATACCATGCCTTTCTTTGAAGAGGTAGATTCAACTTTCTCCCCATCAACTAGGACTTCTCCCGCGTCTGCAGTTTGAAGGCCTGCTATAATCCTCAAAATAGTTGTTTTACCACAGCCTGAAGATCCAACTATACAAAGAAATTCGCCGTCATTGACTTTAAAACTAACATTGTCAACTACAGGTAGAGGTTTTCCATCTTCAGAGTTAGTAAAACTCTTTGAAATATTATTTACCTCAACCTTTATCTTTTCCATGAATTATGTCAGTTGAAACTACTTTTAAATTTTCGCATGAGCTAGTTTATAAAGAAAAAGTGATTATGCATATTTATGAAAATAGTTGGGGTCTATGGATTCAAGAAATCTGGAAAGACTACAGTTGTAACTTCAATTATCAATGCCTTGACTAGAAGAGGGTATTCAGTTTCCTCAGCTAAAAGTATCCATATAGAAAATTTCTCTTTAGAAACTGAAGGAACTGATACATCCAAACATCACGCTTCTGGTGCAGAAAGAGTGGGATTAGTTTATCCCACTGGAAAGGCCATTCTATTTTATGATAATCCGAATGTAGAGGATTTCTTGAATAACTTTGAATCTGATTATCTTATTCTTGAAGGATTTAGAGAATACAAATGTCCAAAAATACTCTGTGCTAGAAATGGTGAGGATCTACTAAAGGATTTAAGAGACGATGTCTTTTGCATATCGGGTTTAGTTTCAAATGAATTAGCAGATTATAAGGGCATACCTGTAATTAATAATAAAGAAGTAGATAAAATAATTGAAATAATAGAAAGACTATAGATTTTTAATACACTTTTCAAGAGCTTCTTTTGTTTTTATATAATCAGAAAGTATATCTTCACCAAAAGGTGTCAATTCAGAATGCCCCCCACCTTTGCCCCCTCTTGTTTTAGATATAATCTCTTGACCTGAGCTCTTTTCAATTGCCCTTATCTTTCTCCAAGCATGTGCATAAGAGATACCGTAAAAATTTGCAGCTTCTGAGATAGACTTTAACTCTTTTATTTTAAGTAAAAGATCAGCAGTTCCTTTACCCAAAATATATTTCTTTTCCTTGTCTTCAAGCCACATCTTAAATTTCGGTACATGCTTCATAGTATCAATCACGTGAAGATCAGATAGGCCACTGCCATGAAGATGATTATTATTATTCCTAATATTATACTGTCTCGGGTATTAAACCTTGCTTTAGGTACTCCATCAATATCTCTATCAATTTCTTCTTCCATAGTATCCTCATTTTTATTAAGATTAAAAGTATATAAATTAAATGGTTTACCAACATTAATCTAAGTTTTATTGTAAATGAGTTTTACTATGTATAGAAATGGTGTATCTACTACAGCTATTATCCATTTTACGATATACTGCCCTATAACTAAGGAAATTAGTATTTCTAAGGGAGTTGTGCCATAAAATGCTATTGTAATAAAAATCAATGTGTCAACGAGTTGGCTTATCATCGTCCCAGCGTTATTTCTAAGCCAAAGATGCTTGGGATATCTGTTTTTAAAAAACATGAATATTTTAACATCAAGATTTTGAGATACTAAATAAGCAATCATTGAACCTAAAACAATTCTTGGAACTAATCCAAATATGGACTCAAATGCAGCTTGTCCAGTCCAAAATGGGGCTTGTTGCCATTGTACGGCAACCCATATTGAAATCACTAACACTATATTAGATATGAATCCTATATACACCGCTTTGATTGCTTCCTTCTCAGAGTAGAGTTCAGAAAGAAAATCAGTAAGCAAGAATGTAGTAGAATATACTAAAACAGCGGCGGGAACTGTAAAAGGCCCAAATACTACGATTTTGGATGCAATTATATTGGCAATAACTGTAAAACATGCAAACATCCCAATAATGTATTCAACACCATATTTCTTTGCAATAACTGCAGATAGAGATCCTATCCCAAGTGTCAAAAGCATCCAGACAATAATTTCAATCATTATTTCACCTTCTATTTTTTAGTTTGCGGCTTATTTGGGATGCCGTTTACATAAGGGGATTTGTTGATAAAACCGTAAGGAAGTAAAAATGGTACCCTCTTTGTGTAATCAATGTATCTGTCCCCAAAGAGATCAATCATTGCTTTTTCCTCTTCTTTAGACATATATATTACAAAAATTGTAATCAATAGTGCAAATTCAAGATAGAGGAGATATGGGCTTGATATTATGAATCCCCATACTGCTAATAGCCATGAAAAATACAATGGATGTCTGCAAATGGAGTATGCTCCTTCATAGAAAAATACCTTTGGAGTTTCCAATATACCAAAGTATTGCGGAAGTCTATCAGCCTTTGATATTTGAAGGGTAACGTATGAAGACAACCACATAGCAATAAGAGGTGGAACAATCCCGATTAATCCCCTTATAGGTGTGAATAGCTCAGGTGTTGCTTTTCTATATAAAAATACAAAGTATAATGTAAGGCCTAAAAACAAGAGTGAAACTGGAATCCTAATTAAAGTATAAGAAGATAGGCTCAACTTAAATTTTGAGATAAATGCTTTTTTAAAAGAATCTTTGGAAGTGGCAGAATGCCAAATACTAAAAATCGTGAATACAATTAATATCAACAAATATTCAAACATAAAATCACATCAGAATTTATTATAATTTAATTAAAAGGTTTTCTTAAAAAAATTAAAGAAAAATTAAAAATTAAATTTTATTTATTTTGGTATTTCGCTAAAGAATTTGGAATACCAGTTCTTGTATATCAAGTAGTATAGTATCAAAGATACGAATACTCCAATGAACCATGTCCACATTCCAAACACAGGATTAACTAACTGAAGACCCATTGATATTACTATACCAAGGAATAGAGACACTGCCCCGCACATGTTGACTCCATGTATGTCAGAGTATCCAAGATATATCGCACCTAAGACTCCAAGAACAAGAACTCCAGTTGTAAGCCAGGATGGCCATCCTGTTCCAAGAATAATGCCTTGGCTAGAGTATAATAAAATCAATGCTGCACAGATTAGCAATATTACAACCATTACTGGGTTTGCTTTCTTCTTGTAGTCATAGTAGCCTTTTTGAGTATATAGGTCATCTAACTTGATAGTCTGTTTCCTGATAAGCCAGAAGTCTGCGATAATTACACCGGCAATTGGTCCAAGGAATGCTCCATATCCTAATAGCCATGTCCAGATATATGCATTTGGATCTGCTAAGAATCTCCAAGGTTGCATTAATATTCCTATTATTCCCACTATGATTGTAGTAATCTCCCAATTGAGTTTCTTTGGGTATAGGTGTATGATATCATTGATTGGCGATATCATGTTTGCGGCAATGTTTGTAGTAAGTGTTGCTAGAATAACGAATATCAATCCCACATAAATGAAGAAGACGCTTCCTGTTCTAATCATTAATGCTACTGGATCCCATATTGCAGCTCCGTAAATAACAACTGTTGCAGATGTGACAGCTACCCCTATGAAGGAGTATAGGGTCATAGTTGTTGGCATTCCTAAAGCTTGTCCTATATACTGTACTTTCTGGTTTTTGGCAAACCTAGTCAAGTCCGATATATTAATGGCTAATGTTGCCCAGTATGCTACCATTGCAGTTAAAAACGCTGGCCATATAGCAAATGATGCTGTTGTTGGCTGGCTTAAGATTGGTCCCCATCCACCTGCATTTTGATATCCCCACCAGAGTAGACCTACCCCGATAAGAAGTAAAATTGGTGCTGCAAGGTCGTTTAGCCACTTTACACCAGGTGCAGATTTACCGGGTGAAGAGAAGTAACAGATTATCACCGTCATTATCCAAGATATAAAGAAGGACACGACAGTGTGTGCATTCAAGTTGAAGAATGGTATTGTTCCTGCCATTCCTCCATACCCCATGGGGCTTAGTTCTACCAGTATACCATCAATTGCAAATGCCATGATCATAGTCTGGATCCCAAACCAACCTATGGCTACAATTGCCCTTAACAATGCAGGTATATTAGCTCCATAAACACCAAATGCGCTTCTCAAGTACACAGGGAAGGGTATTCCGTATTTTGCTCCGGCGAAGGAGTTTAGAATCATTGGAATCAATACAATAATGTTACCTAAAGCGATAGTACCGACTGTTATTGCCCAGTTAAATCCAGCATCAACCATACTTGCACCAAGCATCCATGTTGGAACACAGACAGACATTCCTACCCATATAGCAATATATTCGTAGTATCCCCACGTTCTCTTTGCAAAGGGTACAGGTGCCAAGTCTTTGTTGTAAAGCTGAGAATCTGGCATTGCTTCAGTAAGTTCAAACCTACCGTCCATTTCTTTAACAATAGACTTTGCCATCTTTTTACCTCCATTTTTTGCCGAACTTATTGTCGACGTATTAATAATGTATTTCGATATTTAAAAACGTTTTGGTAGATTAATAGCCTAAATAAGATTTTATTGGATAAGTGGGTAATAAATTAGTCAATAATCGAAAAAGTTTTCAAATTGTGATGAGAATACAATTTTAAAAAAATATCCCAAATATACATTAATTAAAAGAATAAACAATACAGAAAATTTATAAGATACAAAATAACTAAATCAACGTGGCATCGACAATATTAATCAATCTGATTTTCACAGGAATTATTTCTGTAATGGCTTATTTAAAATATTTAAGAGTAAAGAAGGATATTTACAAATACTTTGCTATTGGTTTTGCACTTTTTTCAATTCCTTATTTGATGAGCGTATTCAGAATCTTATTCTATGGCCAAAGTGAATTGAGCCTCATAATCAATATCCTAGGCTACATTGCAATCATCTACGGATTAATGAATAGATAATTCTTTGATAAAATAAATTTGGTAGCGGGGAGTGGATTTGAACCACTGGCCTGCGGGTTATGAGCCCGCCGGGCACTCCTAGCTGCCCTACCCCGCTAAAAGAAACAAAAGCGGACCCGGAGGGATTCGAACCCTCGATCTACGGCTTAGAAGGCCGTCGCCTTATCCGCTGGGCTACGGGTCCCGGTGCCTTAGATTATAATGTAATCTTTGCTGGCTACTTATAAATGTTTCTCTCAAAAAAAAAGTTTAAAATTAATGAAGATTAAAGATAATGTAACTTTTTTTATCATTTATAGAAATTTTATAAAGATTATCTTGAATTATATAAAAATTAATGAATAAGAAAGGCATATAAATTTCAAGGTCAAATGAATAAATATGTATCGGCCATCTTATGTCGCCGGAAGTTTTTATCCTGCTGAAAGATCATCGCTTCAAAGAATGATTGAAAAATTCATCGAAGAATCAAAGAAGAATATTGATTTTATAGATGAAGGAAAAAATGTTGGTGTATTGTGCCCCCATGCAGGTTATGTCTATTCGGGAAAAACTCAGGCACACTCTTATTATTATATGTCAAATTCTCTCCCAGAAACATTTGTCATTCTTGGTCCAAATCATACTGGACTGGGTTTGCCTGTAGCACTTATGGATAAAGGTTCATGGGAAACTCCTTTAGGTGAAATAAAGATAAACGAAGAACTTGCTTCCAAAATAGTTGAGAATTCAGGCTTTATTGGAGTTGACTCGGCAGCACATAAATACGAGCATTCCATAGAGGTCCAGTTGCCATTTTTGCAATACATAAAAAAAGATGCGACATTTGTTCCGATATGTATGGGCATCCAAGACAAAGAAACGGCAATTGATATCGGGAAAGCTATTGCTAAATCTAGTAAAGAGCCTTTGGGAGTAATAGCATCAAGTGATCTAGTTCATTATGGAAGCAGGTTTGGGTACAATCCGCTGAAAGGTAATAAAGAAGAAACTCTTTCTTGGATAAAGAAAAACGATATGGAAATACTAAAGATGGCAGAGGGTTTTGATATAGATGGGCTCTATAGATTTATAGATAGCAAGGATTATACAACATGCGGGTATGGCCCTCTATCTGCAATGCTTTCATGCATGCAAGAACTTGGTGCAAAGAAAGCAAGAATTTTAGACTACTCAAATTCATCTGAAACTTCAGGAGATTGGAGTACAGTTGTAGGTTACGGATCGGTGGGGATTAGATGTTAGTTTCGGCGCCAGGAAAAATAATTCTTTTTGGGGAGCATTCTGTAGTATATGGAAAAGGGGCAATAGCATCGGCAATTGATTTACGCACATATACTGATGGAAAGCTATTGAATGAAAAAATAATTAAGATACATGCTAACGATCTTAAAATACCCGGCCTTAGTATATCTTTTTCAGAAGAAGAGATTTTTTTAGGAACAGATTATGGCAAGGCCGGATTTGTAGTATCATATGTTAAATCTGCAATTGAAAAAGTATTCACCGAGTACGGATCAAGAAAAGGGTTTGAGATTTCCATTAGATCTGATATACCAGTTGGTGCCGGACTTGGATCATCTGCTGCAGTTGTTGTACCAACTTTAAAACTTCTTTCAGAACTTCTAAAAATGAACCTCTCAAACGAAGAGATAGCAAAAATGGGTAAGGAAGTAGAATTTGAGGTTCAGGGAAGTTCAAGTGGTATTGACCCCGCAGTTTCAGCTCTTGGAGGCGGAATTTACTTTAAGAAAGGAAAAATTGAAAGATTTTCTGCACCAGATTTACCACTAATCGTAGGGTATACTGGAGAGAAGGGCAGTACTAAAATCCTTCTTCAAAAGGTAAAGTCTTTGAAAGAAGAGTACCCAGGTATAGTTGACAATATCATGGAAGCTATGGAAGAAATAGCTGAGAGAGGCAAGAAGATAATGGCTGAGGATGGAGATCTGAAAGAGCTTGGCGAGTTGATGAATATTAATAACGGCCTTCTTGAAGCCATAGGAGTTTCAACAAAGGAACTTTCTGAGCTCGTGTTTGCATCGAGAATTTCTGGTGCACTTGGTGCCAAAATAACAGGTGCTGGTGGCGGTGGATGTATGTATGCACTTGCTCCAAATAAACAGAAAGAAGTTGAAACTGCAATAAAAATTGCAGGTGGCATACCAATCAGGACAAAAACAACTGATCAAGGGGTAAGAGTTGAGCATGAGTAATTATTTAGATTTCATAAAAAATGAAAGGGCAAGAGATTATTCTAATAAAAAAGTTTCAACTGATTTTGTTTCTCAAGACGTTGCAAAAAAGGTAAGGTCAATCTATTCTGAGATGCAAGAGTATCAAAAAACACCACTTGTTTCACTTGAAAATCTTTCAAAAAAACTTGGCGTTGGAAAGATATGGGTAAAGGATGAGTCTTACAGATTTGGCCTTAATTCTTTCAAATCCCTTGGTGGCATATATGCTATTTACAGGACATTGGAAGAGATGGCCGGTAGAGATATTTCAATTGCGGAGATATTTTCTCCTTATTTTAAGAAAACTGTTGGTGAATTGACCTTTTCCGCTGCTACGGATGGTAATCATGGACTGGGTGTTGCTTGGGCCTCAATGAAACTAGGACAAAAAGCTGTTATTTATTTACCGAAAGGGACAGTTCCACAAAGAATTGAAGCAATAAAAAATACTGGGGCCAAGGCTGTTGTGATAGATGGGAACTACGATGATGCTGTAGAGAAGATGGCAAGAGACGGCGAGAAAGAGGGATGGCAAGTGATATCTGACACTGCATGGGAAGGATACCAGGATATACCAACTTGGATAATGCAGGGGTACACTGTTCTTTTTCATGAGGCTGTGGAACAGATAAAACAAAGTGGTGGAGATAAGCCCACTCATATAATCCTACAGGCTGGCGTAGGGTCATTTTCAGCTTCAGGCGTAGGTTACTTTAATTCAATCTATGGAAAAGAAAGGCCTATTTCTATTATTGTTGAGCCAGACAATGCCGCTTGTTTCTACGAATCAATTCAAATTAACGATGGGAAGCCACACAGAGCAAAAGGGGATCTTTCTACTATAATGGCAGGGTTATCATGTGGTGTTCCAAATCCAATAGCTTGGGACATTCATTTTGACTACTCTGATGTATTTGTTTCATGCAGGGATGAATTATCAGCCCTATCAATGAGAGTTTTGGGTAATCCTTTGAAGGGAGATAAAAAAGTAATATCCGGCGAAAGTGGCGCTATTGGTCTTGGAGTGCTAATGCATATCAAAAATGAACTAGAAATAGGAAAAGATTCAGAAGTTCTTTTGATAAGCACCGAAGGCGATACCGATCCAAAAGGTTACCTTGATGTTGTTTGGGGAGGGAAGTTTCCCTCAGAGCTTCCTATAATGTAAGGATAATTAAAACGCCAATTGCCATGAGCCCGATCCACCACATCTTCTCATGGCGGAATATCTTAGCCCCGTCAAGTGGACCAAATGGTAATAGATTGAATACCCCAATGAAAGCGCTGACATAAGCAACTTGTGCTAGTAAAGGTATAAATGTAAATCTAAAAAGAGCCAGAGTTGTTACCGCAACGATCATATTTGCTAGAGGTCCTGATAAGGATATTTTTGCATCTTTTTTCTCATCTGTGAGTCCATATATGTAGACTGCACCGGGGGCAGCGAAAACTATTCCAAGAGCAAATGACATCCCCAGTGCAAGTAAAAGACCCATCTGCCATAGGTGGAACTGTGCTGGGTATCCGTATTTAATAGCTGTATATTTATGAGAAAGCTCGTGAAGCAGAAATGCCGCCCCAACTATTATAAAATATCTGGGAAGAGATGATATGAAAAGAATCATCCTGTTTATGTTGCCCAATGCTAAAACTCCACCGCTAAATGCAAATCCAAATGCAATAGACAATGCTGCCCATGCAACTAAAAGCTCGGTAACTTCTCTTCTAGTAAAATTACTCATGTGATTCACCAAGGTATCGTTTTATTCCAGAAACATGCCCTGCTCCAACGATCACTAAGACCTTCTCCTTCTGTATTCTTTTTAAGTTTTCTGCCATGAATCTGTCTCGCTCGTCTACAAGGACTTCATATATGAAAGGATACCTCTCTTTTATTTCACTAACTAATTCCATAGGATTTTCATAGACATAATCAATAGTGTATTCTTTATCAGGTAAAACTGCATCTTTGAAAATCATCACCTTCTCTTTGAACCCAACTTTTTCCATTAGCCTCTGAATTGTTATTCTGAGATCCCTATCAATAAGTGCAACAGGTATGTCTAGTGATCTTGCCTCCATTGCAGCTTCAATCATTTCCCTGCCCGCCATAATGCCTGTATCACTTGATATCTTCTTTTGGAGGTAAGACATGAACAAAAGCAAAAGTGCATTTCTAAAGCCAAAATCCTTCATCTCACCTAATGTCGGCTTTCTATCGTCATTATGCAAAAGCGCATCGAGCCTTGCCGGGTCAAGCTCAAGGGCAACGATGTCTGGTTTTTCTTCCCTAATAGCTTCTCTAACCTCAATGACGCTCTTCTCATAGACATGGGCAGTTCCAACGATAATGTAGGTAGTGTCCCCTACTTTCAATAGTTCCTTCATTTACATCCTCTTTAGCATCAGTATTTCAGAAAATCTGAGTATATCTGTTTTTGATATGAAACCTATTAATTTCCCATTTTCTAGAACTGGTGCTCTTCCAAGATTTTTCTCAGTAAGCTTTGTATGGAGCTCAAAAACTTCCATTTCAGGGGAGGCTAGGATAATGTCCTTTGTCATGACGTCTTCAATCTTAGTATCAATCCATTTTATTCTTGGAACGGAGAGAAGATCGTTTGTAGTGATTATACCAAGAACTTTGTCATCGAAAACAACAGGGTAGCCTTTGTGCCTTTTTTCAATCAACAACTTTTCAAAGTCTTCTAAAGTGTCGTATGGTGAAACTGTGACTACATTTTTTACCATTAGATCCTTTACCTTTATGCCCTTAAGTGCTGAAGACATCTGGGTTGACTGGTATTCTCCCATCCCGCCCATATATATGAAAAATGCGATTATTATGAGCCATGGATTGTAAAAAACACCTACAAATGCAAAGACTATTGCAAGCCCCTGGCCTATCCTAACAGAGATCTCTGTAGCCTTTAGATAGTCCATCTTAGTAGATAAAAATGCCCTTAGTACCCTGCCACCATCCATAGGGAAAGCTGGAACAATATTGAATAGCCCCAATAAGAAGTTCAATGACATGACAATCCTAACTATGTCTTTCAAAGAATCTAGCTGAATCCAGTTAAGATCAAAATACATATTGAGGCCAAAAAGTGATCCGATTATGAATAAGATTATCCCCAATGCTATACTAGTTAGTGGGCCTACGACAGCGATTGCAAACTCGTGCCCCTTTGGTATGGCCTCCATCTGGGACACGCCGCCTATTGGCAGAAGGGTAATCTTTTTAATCTTAGCGCCGTAATGCCTTCCAACAAGAGAGTGTGCCAGTTCATGCACTAAAACTGAAGTAAATAACAGCACAACTACTATCAAAGGGATTAGTCCAAATATGGAAAATATCAAGAGAAGCAGTAAAAATGTTATATGAAGCTCAATCGGAATACCGAATATACTTCCAAACTTTAGACTCCAAGGCATAAATTCTCTTTAGAAGTTGTAATTTATAAGTTTTAGTTATTGGGGGAGCCAAAAAATTTTGTACCCTCTGAGAAATTATATTGCATTGGCTCCCAGACTAAAGAAATTGGGTACATTTATATAATTTTGGTTGATTCGAATTGAATACTAATTCTAATTAAAGATTTTATGTTTTCATTGACAAAAAGGAAGATTAGTATTAGCTTGCCTAATTGATTTGCCCTCAATGAAATTAAAGAAAATCAAAGACATACTTTCCAATAATCTTATATACCTAAGTATACCTAAGTATACTTGTGAGATTATGGTAACTACTATCAAAATCCATGAAGATACAAAACAGGCAATAGATTTATTCAGAGAGTATAAAAACGAAAGTTATGATGAGGTTATAAAAAAAATTCTATATATTGCAAAGAACTGCAAAGATAATAAAGAATTAAGCTTAGAAACTATTGAAGCAATTGAAAAGGCTAGAGAGAGGATAAAAAAAGGCGAATTCTTAACTGAAGAAGAAGCAAAATTAAGACTCGGATTGTGATTTTGAGGATTTAGATAACTTTTTTAACTTTCGAAGTCTATTAAAATTAAATGTATCAAGTAAAGTTTGACTACGAAGCTATTGATTTTTTAAATAGTCTGTCAAATAACATTAAAAGAAGAATTTATTATAAAATTATTTCTACGAAAGATAATCCACATCATTATTTTGAAAAATTGACGGGAAGAGAAGATTACAAACTTCGAGTTGGGAATTAAAGAGTAATAGCAGATATAGATGATCAAGCTAAATTGATTAATATTACCCATATAGGCCATAGAAAAAATATTTACAAAAATATCTGATAGAAAACAACGGACCAGGGGGGATTCGAACCCCCGACCTATAGCTTAGGAGGCTATCGCCATATCCACTAGGCCACTGGTCCCAAATCGGATTTTATAGCATTATATATAAGTTTTTACCATTCATGATGCCTTCTTCGATTAGCTCAGATATTGGATTTTTGTTAGAAATTTTGATTTTTCCTGACTTTGGAACATTTATTTCATCAAGGTAGCTATCCTCTAAGAATATCTTGACATTTTTTCTCGCAAATCTTTTTTCTAAATTGATCAAGATATACTTCTCCCTGAAGTCAACATCTACCGGAATTCTGCCTTTCTTTTCCTGTTGTGGCTTTTCCATTGGCCTTACATCTATTGAAAATCCTATTGCATTTTCTAGCGCCCTTATGTTTTTACCTTCTTTGCCAATAATTGAGGGGATATCGTCATTTCTTAGATATAGCGCAATTCTAGAATCTGATACGGCCTCTAGCTCAAAAGGCATTCCAAGCTCAGAGTTTAATCTCTCTTTAAGCTTAGACAGTGCAAGCCTTTTCATGGGAGATGTTTCCTTTCTCTTTGCCTTAAGAGGCATCACGACAACCTGTTCCCCATATGTATAAATCTCGTAAAGGGGAGTTTTAGAGTAAAAGTCCTTTACCTCAACTATCGGCCTTGCAAGATCAGCTTCGTTCATGCCGTGTGGCACCTTAACAAGGAACTCTAAATCCAAGACCTGATTTACCTCTCCGTTTTTTATGAAGATAATAGTGTCAATGAGCTGCGGTATGATACCGAGCTCAATTCTTCCTATGAAACGCTGTATAGCATCGACAGGCTTTGTCGCGTGGACAACGCCAACCATCCCAACGCCTGCAAGCCTCATGTCGGCATAGATTTTAAAATCATTAGTAACCCTCATCTCATCAAAGACTGTAAAGTCAGGCCTTACTAAAAGTAGGATATCTCCTGTCTTTGCCATATCGCCCTCTAGTGCAGTGTACTGAGTTATCTCGGGCTGGACATTTAGGTCCCTTGGCTTTTCCATGGTCTTTACTATCTTCTCTAAAGATGCGTAATACTCTGCCAAGGCCTGGGCAAATGTAGACTTACCCATACCAGGGGCCCCTGCAATAAGAATCCCCTCTGCAGTCTCAAGCCTCTTCATAAGCTGTTCAGGCAAATTATAATCTTCTAATGTTAATTTCCTTACAGGTCTAACTGCAGTTATCTCAAACCTATCGGAGAATGGAGGTGAAGTAATGACTATCCTGTATTCCTGAAGCTGGACAACACTTGCCCCTTTTTCATCAAGTTCAATAAAACTGTCCCTTGTAGTCCTTGCCCTCTCTAGTATGTCAAGAGAGATTTCCTTTAGCTCCTCCTCGCTGTAAACTCTATCAAACTTATCAAGGATTATCGAGCCAGGCTTACCTTTTTTTCTTGCCGGCATTATTCCATCTTTTAGATGAACAGAAAGAGTTTCTAAATCAAAGAAATCTTCTATCTTAAGTTTGACCTTTTTGTAGGGGGCTAGGTAAATAGATTGAATGCCTTTTGCTTCGGCAATGTCTTTCTGGATTAAGTCACCTGTGACAAGGGTAGCGCCTGCATCCAATGCAGCTTCCCTGATAATTGCATCTATATCTCCCTTTTTAGCTCCCGCAATTTCATACTTTGTTGGCCTCTTCCCATAGTATTCCAACGGGATAAATAATTCTTTGGAAATGTTAAATATGGCCTTTAACTCCGCTATGCCTGAGATACCAGAAGATTTGCCCTCATTTGCTAGATGCTCAATCTCTGCAACTGTAGCCTCGGCTATGACAATCTTTTCTAAATCCTTGACAAAATCAGGGTCGCGTAAAAGGGCCTTAAATCTACCATCAACTACAACTGAGGTATCTGGTACTGCTATCATGAATATCACTTTGGCTAGTATATTTCTCCCTGTGGGTATACGACTATACCTTCTTTAGTTATAGAGAACGGATACTGTTTTATCTTGTGATTTGTCTCCCTCATCTTCCTGACAAATATGCTCCTCTTATACTCCGCCATCCTCGGCATTGTCTTTTCCCCTTCGACTAGGTGCATTGTAATGACTCCTCTGGCTATGAACTCTTCAAAACCGAATCTAGAGTATCCCTTGCTGTTTACTATCTCTGTTATAAGGAGCGAAGTTGCCTTTGTTTCTGCAAGGACTCTGCCGAGCATATAGATATCATCACGCATTTTATCTGGCTCTTCAGAAAAGAAAAATGCGGGAATAGAGTCTATTACGATCCTCTTTGCATCTATATCTGCTGCAATTTCGTATAACTTTGAAAGTAGAGCCCTTATATCGGCATCGCTTTTAACGTAGAAGCTCTCTTCTGTTGGAACGCCGACCCTAAGAGATGCTGCATCGAGTATTACAATCTTTTTTTCCTTCTCATATTTTTTTAGGTCCCAGCCGAACTGGAGGGCTTCTTTTCTAAGCTCTTCTGGTTTTTCTTCAAATGTTAGATAAATTCCAGATTCGCCATAATCCTTGGCACCTGTGTATATATACTGTAAAGAAAATATAGTCTTTCCTGTTCCAGCCTCTCCTGATAGCAGTATTGATGAACTCCTTGGTAGACCCCCACCTATAAGTTCATCAAGCCCTTTTATTCCTGTCTTAACTCTATCATCCATCTATTCTCACCCAAATCATAATATAATTATGAAAAATTAAGCAAATTGTTACATGTTCAGATACGTTATATGTATTAATAAATTCTCCCTTTTTATTTTATATTGTAAATCTGTCAAATATTATCTTATCTTTATCTATATGGTACTTTATTCTCTTGTGCTTGCCACTATAAAGCTTGCCAAAATCGACGTAGAATGTTTCTTCACCCATCTCAATTCCTCTCTCCAAAAACAGGCTGGCATCGACCAAATGTCTAATCGATACTTCAGCCTCGTCTTTGTGCATGCCCTTGTGCAATAGTAGTATAATTCTAGTGTTTTTTTCCCTGCCTATTGCAAATAGCCTCTGGAGAAACCTGTATACAGGCACTAGACCAAGAGTAACTATCAAGGGGGAAAGAGAGTCAATAATGACTGTTGTATCTTTTCCAGTTTCTTCCCTTGCCATAAAGATGTTCCTTATTATTTCATCAAGGTCGTAAGCATATGAAATATGGTACTTCTCAGAGCTTTTGACACCTAGCCTTTCTGTATAGCAGTCAACGATGAATTTTGGTTTAAAGATATCCCTTACTTCCTTTGGGCTTTTATCGATGCCAACGTAGATCAAGTCACCTTTGGTCAATTCCTTAGCTAAGTATTCCTTCCCTGTTTCTGGCTCCCCCAAAAGGAGTATGCTGTTCTTGTCTAGTTCTTTGAGCATAGGGCCAGTTCACCCCAGAGCTTATCTGTTTCACTTATAGTTGCTACTTTTATACCAGGGATATCTAAATTGGGTTTTTCTTTTCCTACATATATCGCGAAAAACTTTCCTATCTGCATAAAGGAATCTCTGGCCTTAACTAAAAACAATATGCCCTCCATTTTCCTTAGCCGCTCAAAAAGATCTTCTGCTTTTTTTATAGTGATTGAATCTATTGCATATGTTTCTGGAATTATTTCCAAGATATAGTAATTTTCACCGAGTTTTTTGTGATTTAGTGTTAGTCTGTAATTTAGGATGTTTTTTAGTTTTTTTAGTCTAAAATGGATGGTGGTATCTGGGATATCGGTAATTTTAGAAATATCAGTTATTGAGATTCTCGCATTATCTCTCATAACATCGATAATTTTTTGGTCTATCTCTTTCATAAAAACTATTTTCAGTTTATACATTTAAAGTTTTCGCAATTTTTTTTGAGATAATTAAATTAAATATAATCAGAATATCTCAACAATCTTTCTATATATTTGAGTATAGCAGTTCAACCGAAACATTTAAATATGCTTAGCAATACTAGTTATTGTCCATGTAAAAATGGAGGATGACAAAATGATGAAATTTTTTAGAAAACACAGAAAGGCTGTTTCACCAGTTATTGCAGTCATGTTATTGGTCGCAGTAGCCGTTGCAGCCGTTGGAGCATACTTCATATGGTTTAGATCTTTCCAGACGCAGACACAAAAGTCAGTCCAGGAATCCAGTTCTGGTGCGCTCGGTGGAAGTTTACAAATGGTATCAATGACTGACGATGGAAGAGCATACTATGTTGTTATTAAAAACACATCTGGTTCCACTATTACTCTAAATGCAGTTGTTGCTAATCCTGGCAGTGATTTGAACAATACTGCAGGAACAGCAACAATTGCAAATGGATCTATTGCAGCTCAAGCAACTCAGACATTTACTCTAACACCCTATAATTGGGCATCAGGAGGCATAATTAGAGGTACAACAAGAACATTTACATTTAAAGCCACAGATGCCGCTACGCCACCTGCCGAAGTTATATTAATACACACATACACAGACTCATAAAACAAAAATAATTTAATTTTTTGAGTATTTTTTCTTTTCTTCTTTTTCAATTCAAACTTAAAGAAACTCTTATATATCTCGATAATTAAAAAGCATTGAATGATAGCCTACAAGATGAGGATTATTGACCTTGTCAATGGTAAGTTAAAAAATGACGAGATGGGAGGAGTTATCCTTTCTACACCCTTTGGTGAGTCAAAGGAAGCAAGGATCCTTGGCACCATAATAGACTCCTATAGGAACAATGAAAATACGTATGGCTCTTTCACTATAGATGATGGTACTGCCACAACTCGGATTAAAGCATGGTCAGAAAAAATTGAGCTTCTTGATAAGTTTAAGGTTGGAGAGATTGTAGATATAATCGGAAGAGTAGGAGAATTTCAGAATGAAATATATATTACGCCTGACAATATAATACCTGTCACTCCAAACTACTGGCTGTACAGGGAACTAGAACTTTCTAAAAGGATAAAAGAGCTTATGGAAAGGGGATTGTCCTTTGAATATAAAGACAAAATAGAATCTTACATCCCACAAGAAGCGCCTATAGCCCATCAAGCAGAAGAAACATACGAAGCAGTGACGGAAGAAGTAAACATCTCTGAAGTTGAAGAAGCCTTGCAGGAAACAGAGATAGAAGAGCTTATGGAAGAAGTCTCTGAAGAAGCTCTAACGGGGGAAGTCAAAGAAGAAAAAGGTGACATGTCCTTTTACGATGACGTTGATGAAGAAGAGATAAAGGAAAGCGTCTATGAACTAGTAAAAACTGATCCAAAGATTTCAAAGTCAGAGGTATCGAATGTTTTGAGTATCGATGAGCTTGATGTCGAGCTTGCCATAAAAGACCTCATAGATGAAGGCCGTATTAAATCAAAGGAAGACGGGTTTGAGATAAGTGAATGATAGGTATGTCCTCTATGCATTAGCCTTTTCCTTCATCTTTGTTTCGGCATTTAT
>LNJC01000029.1 GCA_001587575.1 Candidatus Methanofastidiosum methylothiophilum | reverse complement strand
GAAGCTTACCAAAAAGGAATTGATATCAAAGAATACGCAAAAACTCACAAGGAACTAGAAGAGGCTATTGAGTTCTTCACTAAAAAATAATTTTTTTTAAATTTATTCATAATTACGACATTGTCGAACAAATAGATTTAAATATTATTGTAACAATTTCATTACATATGTTACAAAATTGTAACGATTATGAAATAATTCTCACCCTTCTGAACGGAGGGAATCATATCCGGGAAATAGCAAGAAAACTAAAAACAAATCAGACTACCGTTAAAAGAAGGCTAGATGAGCTATACAAACAAAACATAGTTGACTACAAAATAGAAGGAAAGAACTACGTCTATTTCATTAAGAAAAGCCTTGAAGCAAGAAGTTTTGCCATAATGTCTGAAAGCTATAGCCTTATCTTGTTTTTGAAAAAATACCCCAAAATAAAAGGAATAATTAAAAAGATAACAGAAAAAGAAAATATTGACATGGCAATAATATTTGGATCATACGCAAAAGGCATTGCTAATGAATCAAGCGATATAGATCTTTATATTGAATCAGAAAACCTCGATTTAAAAAAAGAAATCGAATTAATAGATTCAAGATTCAGTGTAAAAATAGGCCGATATGACAGAGAAAACTTATTAATAAAGGAAATTGAATCAAACCATATCATTATAAAAGGGATTGAAAAGTTTTATGAAAAAAACAGATTTTTTAGCTAAGTTAATTGATGAGAAAAAAATTCAGGTAATAGAGCCAAGTGAGAACATTAAAAACGCTTATCTTAAAAGGTCTGAAGAGTCTTTGATGTCCTCAAAACTTTTAGCTGACGCTGGGAACTTAAACGATTCAATTGCCTTAACATACTACTCAATGTACTATTCTGTATTGGCTTTGTTTTACAGAATTGGCTTAAAATGCGAGAATCATACAGCAAGTATACTCCTTCTAAAAGGTATATTATGATATAGACACTAGAGAACTGGAAAAAGCAAAAAGAGAAAGGATAGACAATCAGTATTACATAGATTTTCACATTACTAAATTAGAGTTAGAGAAAATGATTAAAGTTGCTGAATCTTTTAATTCAGAGATTATTGGATTCATTGATTCTCTTAAAGAAAAAGATATAACAGATTATAGGAATAATTTAATCTTAATGTTTAAGAAATAAATAAATATTTAGGGCATATGCCCATTCTATTATGACTATGTTTTGTCTCCTAAAAATTGGGCCGAAATAAAAAAGGCTTACTAGAAATATGGGCCATTTATTTCTAATTTTTCCAATTGTATTTAGAAGTAACAATAATCTTTTAATAGATGAAAAATATAAGTACTAATGGTGAAAGAATGACTGGAACTTCATCAATGGAACATTTAATATCAAAGGAAGAGATTGAGCTTTTGTCTAAAACAAAAGAGCTAATAGAAGAGCTACTTGACACCCTTGAAGTTTTAGCTGATGATGATACACTTGAAGCCATAAAACAGAGTGCAACTGATTTTGAAAAAGGTAAGTTCGAATCATTTAGTGCCAAAAAAGAGATAGAAGATTTTATAGATAGCCTTTGAAGGATTAGATGTACCAGATAGATATACCTTCCTCTTGTAAAAAAGACATTAAAAATGCCGATAGTGAATCTAAAAAGAGGCTTAAGAAAGTAATTACTTTTCTTATGGACGATCCGTATAATGGAAAACCACTTAGATATGAGCTTAAAGGGATATGGAGTATTAGAGTTGGCAAATATAGGCTTACTTATGAGATAATCGATAACATAATCCGTCTTAGATCTTTTAGATTAAGAAAAAAAGTGTACGATATGAAATAAATGCTTACCCTCTACTTTCATAAAATTGATCCTTCTAAAGTCTATGTCTTTTGTAGCAATATTCATAATTTAT
This sequence comes from Candidatus Methanofastidiosum methylothiophilum, assembly GCA_001587575.1. Lineage (GTDB taxonomy): Archaea > Methanobacteriota_B > Thermococci > Methanofastidiosales > Methanofastidiosaceae > Methanofastidiosum. Next base: position 19,582 of record LNJC01000029.1, on the reverse strand, counting down.
AGAATTCATCCCTTTTATTTAGTGCATAAGTAATTTTTTATGACTTTTAATCACTGATTTTCTATCATGTTTTTAAGTTAATTTTCAATTGGAGATATATCTTCAGTTACTGTAGACCATATAACATCAAGGCCTATATCATAATATCCATGGATAAACCTATTTCGCATGAAAATCATTGAAGAGTCTGAATTACTTGAGAAAATATATAATGAAATTTTTTTGATAAAGGAAGAACTTGATGAGATTGATGCAAAAAATGCCATTGACGATGTAAAATTTGTTTTAGATATAGTAAAAAGAACTTTAGAAAGTTAAATTAAATAAAAAATAAAATTTTATTTAGGGGGCATCTCAATTATGCCTTGTTTCATAAGCATGTGAGTTTCGTCTCTTGCTTTTTTGATGATATTTTCAGCAATTTCATAGAGTTCGTTTTTGTTGTACTTTACTCTTGCAATACCCTGTTCAATTGCCTTCATGCCTACTGCAACAGCTTCCCTTGGGAATACCTCCCACTCGCTCATCTTTGGGACTATGTATTCTTCAGAAAGTCCTTTGTCTTCGGCAGTCTTAGCAATCTCAAAGGCTGCAGCAACACACATCTCATCTGTTATAGTTTTTGCCCTGACATCTAGGGCGCCTCTAAAGATTCCGGGGAACACAATTGAATTATTTATCTGATTTGGGAAGTCACTCCTTCCTGTACCTACAATTCTAACTCCGGCCTCTTTTGCCTCCCACGGCCATATCTCCGGCATTGGATTTGCAGATGCGAATAGAATTGCATCACTTGCCATACCAGAAACTTCCTCTTTCTTTATAGTATCTGGCCCCGGTTTAGATGCGGCTATGCAGATATCAGCCCCTTTAAGAGCCTCTTTTATCCCACCAGTTCTCTGCTCCTTGTTTGCATTGACACATAGATCCCATTTGAAAGGATTATTGTTCTTATCCTCTTCAAGGTCTTTTCTATTTGCATTTAGTATTCCCTTTGAGTCAACAGCAACTATATTTTTCTTGTTTGCCCCAGCTGCAATTAGGACTCTTGAAGTAGCAATGTTTGCAGCTCCAGTTCCTACTAAAACAATGTTTGCTTCGTTTAGTTTCTTTCCAACTACTTTTAGTGCATTGATTGCGCCTGCAACTTCAACTGTAGCAGTTCCCTGTTGGTCATCATGCCATACGGGTATATCCATTTCTTTGTCCGCTCTTAGTTTATCTAAGATGAAGAAGCACTTTGGTTTTTCAATGTCCTCTAGATTAATTCCGCCAAATGTTGGCTTAATAAGTTTGCAAGTTTCAATAAGTTTGTCTGGATCCCTTGTATCAAGACATATTGGGTATGCATCCACCCCACCAAGGTATTTGAAAAGAAGGGCCTTTCCTTCCATTACTGGCATCGCAGCCTCTGGGCCAATGTTCCCAAGTCCAAGAACTCTTGTTCCATCAGAAACTACTGCAACTGCATTTCCCTTGTTTGTATGCTCAAAGACCGCCTCTTTATTTTTGTGTATGGCCTTGCAGGGCTCTGCAACTCCAGGGGTGTACCATATAGCAAAATCTGTGAAATCTCGGATGCATACTTTTGATACAACCTCAATTTTTCCTTTGTAAAATGGATGGAGTTTCATAGCATCTTCTGCAGGTTTTGATGCCTTTTTAATTAAATCCTCTTTTGAAAATTTTTCCATAATATCGCCTCAAATCTTTAATATTCCCTTTGCCTTGGGTATATTTTTTTCAACTTCCTTTTCCACATCTGCATAAAGACTATTGCCGTGTGCATCAATTGCAACTGTAAGTGGTCCAAACTTCTCTCCAACTAAAACCCATAAAGCTTCTGGCATTCCGAGCTCGTACCACTCTACACCAAGGACCTCCTTTATTCCTTTAGCGGCTAGAACAGCAGCTCCACCTGTGATTGCAAGATAGACGCACCCAAACTTCTGCATTGTATCAACTGTCGGTTTAGACATTCCACCTTTTCCAATTATTGCCGAAACTCTAAACTTTTCAATAAACTCTGGCTCCAAGGAATTCATTCTAGTTGAAGTAGTTGGGCCTGCAGCAACCGCCCTCCATTTTTCTCCTTCCTTTGCCATTATAGGGCCGCAGTGGTAGATGGCCGCGCCTTTAAACTCATAGGGAATACTCTTTCCTTCTTTTGCGTATTCCAAAGCATGCATATGCGCCTCATCTCTAGCTGTAAAAAAAATCCCGTTAAGATATACTGTTTCTCCGATTTTTAAATCTCTAACAGTTTTCTCATCAAGTGGTAAATTTAATATCTTGTCCATATAATCACCTCTTGTAGGTCAGATGCTCTACCCTCCCATCTTTGTAAATTCTGGCAGTCGCCCTTCTTCCAGCCCAGCACTGGACATTGATTGCAACAGGGAGTGAAGCTGTATGGCAGTATCCAAGCTCTGCATTAACTCCAAGAACAGTTGTTTTGCCACCAAGCCCCATGACACCAATTCCAAGTGCATTAAAAGCTTCAAAAAGCTCTTTCTCTAACTCGGCAACGGCTGGATCAGGATGCCGCTGGTCAATTGGGCGGAGCAATGCCATCTTTGCTAGCTTAATTGATATGTCAGCGCTGCCTCCAATACCAAGGCCAATAATTGTAGGGGGGCATGGTTTTGAGCCAGCACCAACAACAGTATCAAGGGCAAATTTCTTTATCCCTTTAAGCCCGTCAGAGGGATTTAGCATTGCAACCTTTGACATGTTCTCACTCCCAGCACCCTTTGGCATTGCAGTTATCTCTATGTAATCAGAATCAATTGGGACATAATTCACATAAGGCATGTAACTTCCGACATTGTCTCCTGGATTTTTTCTTGTGAGAGGATGAACAGCATTAGGCCTTAAGGGAACAGATTTTGTAGCTTCCCTTACTCCATCAATAATTATGTTAGGCAGTTTTTTCTCAAGTTTAGGATTTCCGATATCTCCCATCTTAACAAAAAATATATGGACCCCCGTATCCTGGCAAAGTGGAGTAGAAGACTCCTCGGCCATCTTAATATTTTTCATTATAGCCTCTAACTGGGCCTTTGCAGGCCCTTCCTCAACTTCATAAGCCTTTTGCAAGGCATTTTTGACGTCTAAAGGAAGTTTTGTTGAAGAGTCCTTTAGAAGTTCAATTATGGTGTTTCTTATTAGGGTTTCATCTATCATTTAATCCCCCGAAAAATAGAGTTCCGTATACAGATTGTTTTTTAGCTTTAAAAAGATTATTGTTTAGGCAAATATCGATAATATTTTGACCATTTGTATAAAAAATATTAATATTTTAATATAAATAATCAAAAAATATGGTAAGATTATACAAATTTCTATTTTAAGTAAAATACAATGAACGTTTTACCCGGTAAAATTAAAATTATTGTCAATTTTAACCGAAAAAAATTTTAATTAATAAATAATATTTGGCATAATCTGTATTTCATAACCAAAACATTTAAAACATAAAAAAATATATTAGTAGTACAAAATTAGAGAGATGACTTTTAATGGATAGTAACTCTTCTTCTCCCAGGGTAGGTGTTTTTGTTTGTCACTGTGGGTCCAACATTGCAGGAACAGTTGATGTTGAAAAGGTTGCACAAGAGATATCCAAAATGGAAGGTGTTGCATATGCAGGGACCTACATTTACATGTGCTCAGATCCAGGCCAGAAACTTATGAGGGAAACTATTGAAAAGGAAAAACTTGATCGTGTTGTAGTTGCTGCATGCTCTCCAACACTTCATGAAAAAACTTTTCGTGTAAACTCAAAGAATGCTGGATTAAATCCTTATCAATGTGAGATATCAAACATTAGAGAGCACTGTAGCTGGGTGCATGAAGATAAGTCCAAAGCAACAGAAAAAGCAATTAAAATCACCAAAAGCATTGTTGAGAAGGTCAAAAATGATACATCTCTTAAAGATATTGAAGTTCCAATTACAAAGAAAGCAGTTGTGATAGGCGGAGGCGTTTCTGGAATCCAAGCTGCACTTGACATAGCAAATGGCGGATACAAAACATATCTTGTTGAAAGAGAGTCATCTATTGGAGGAAAGATGGCGAAGCTATCTGAGACTTTTCCAACACTTGACTGCTCTCAGTGCATATTAACGCCAAAAATGGTTGAGGCCGCAAATCATCCAAATATTGAGCTTCTGACATATTCTGAATTAGAAGATGTAAGTGGTTATGTTGGAAATTTTAAGGTAAAGATAAAGAAAAAGCCTACCTCTGTCAACTGGAACCTTTGTACCGGATGTGGAGATTGCTACATCAAATGCCCTGTGAAGGTACCTTCAGAGTTCCAGGAAGGGCTTTCCAAGAGAACTGCTATTTACACTCCTTTTCCCCAAGCTGTCCCAAACAAACCTGTGATTGACAGAGAAAACTGTCTTTATTATGCCAAAGGGATATGTAAGATTTGTGAGAAGTTTTGTAAGCTTGGAGCAATTGATTTTGAAATGCAGGAGGAAATTATAGAAGTTGATGCCGGTGCAGTTGTCGTTGCCACAGGATACCAAGAGTATCCGCTGCAAAATCTTTCAGATTATGGTGGAGGAAAATATCCAAATGTGATAAGTGGGCTCAAGTTTGAACGGCTTCTTTCTGCTTCAGGACCTACAGAGGGCAAAGTTGTAAGGCCTTCTGATGGTAAGCCTGTAAAGGATGTTGTGTTTGTACAGTGTGCTGGATCAAGGGACATAGAAGAACACAAGCCATACTGCTCAAAGATATGTTGCATGTACACTGCAAAGCATGCGATGCTCTTCAAGCACAAAGTTCCTGAAGGCAATGCTTATGTATTTTATATTGATGTTAGAACTGCCGGAAAGGATTATGAGGAGTTCTATTACAGGACAACAGAAGAAGACCATGCCCTATACATAAGGGGCAAAGTTTCAAAGATTTTTGAGGATGGCAATAAAGTAGTTGTCTGGGGAGTTGATACCCTTACAGGTAAAAAAGTCGAAGTTAAAGCAGATCTTGCTGTTTTAGCAATGGCAATTGAGCCATCGTCAGACATAAAGGCGATTAAACAAAAACTAAAGATTTCTTTAGATGAAAATGGATTTTTAAAAGAGGCCCATCCAAAATTAAGGCCAGTTGAAAGCATGACTTCTGGTATTTTCTTTGCCGGAGCTGCACAGGGTCCAAAGGATATTCCCGAATCAGTTTCTCAAGCTGGAGCAGCAGCATCCAAAGTTCTATCAATGTTTTCATCAGACTTCCTTCAAAAAGAACCATTGATTTGTGAAATTAATGAGGACATTTGCAGTGGCTGTGGCGTGTGTATTACATTATGCCCATATGGGGCCCTTGAGGCCGAAATTACAGATAAAGATGGGAAGGAAATAAAGAGATCTAAACTAAATGAGGCATTATGTCAGGGATGTGGAACATGTGCATCCGCTTGTCCCAGTGGAGCAGCTACAATGAGAAACGATGAATCGAAAAATATGTTTAAGATGATTGAAGTTATACTGGAGTAGATTTTATGGAAGAGTTCGAACCTAAAATTATCGCTTTCCTGTGCAAGTGGTGTACCTATGCAGGTGCAGACCTTGCCGGTGTTTCAAGATTAAAATTTTCCCCAAATGCAGTCCCTATAAAGGTAATGTGCTCTGGAAGAGTTGATCCCTCATTTGTTCTTGATGCTTTTGCCAAAGGTGCAGATGGCGTTTTAGTTGGGGGATGTCATCCTGGTGATTGCCATTACGCTCAGGGTAATTATAAAACACTCAGAAGAGTAAAACTACTTAAAATGCTCTTGAAAGATATGGGATTAGAAGAGGAGAGATTACGGCTAGAATGGATATCTGCTAGCGAAGGAAACAAATTCAGAGAAGTCGTAAATGACATGACCCTTAAACTTAAAGAAATAGGGCCATCTCCACTTAAAACGGAGGAATTAAAATGAGTAAAGCAAACATAGCATTTTACTGGGCTGCTTCCTGCGGTGGCTGCGAAATTGCTGTTCTGGATATCAATGAAAAAATATTGGATGTTATAGAAAAAGCAAACATCTTGATGTGGCCTGTTGCAATGGACACAAAATATGAAGACGTCAAAAAGATGAAGGACAGATCTATAGATGTCTGTTTTTTTAACGGAGCTATAAGAACTAGCGAAAATGAAGAGCTTGCAAAATTACTTAGAAAGAAATCTAAGATCCTCGTTGCATTTGGGTCATGCGCCCATGAGGGGTGTATTCCTGCATTGGCAAATCTATTCAACAAAAAATTAATCTTTGACAGGGCTTATCAAGAAACTGAAACAACTGTAAATAATGACAGTATTTTACCAATGTCATCTTATGAAGTCAAGGAAGGGAAACTCCGTATACCTGAGTTCTATGATACTGTTAAAACTCTTGATCAAGTTGTTGAAGTTGATTACTATATTCCTGGATGCCCTCCTACTCCAAACATTGTGGAGGATGCTTTTAATAAATTCTTAACTGGGGACCTACCTCCAAAAGGTGCAGTTTTAGCACCTGTTAAGGCATTGTGTGATGAATGCCCGAGAAAAAAGAAAGACAAGATGATTGAAACTGTCTATCGTGTTTATGAAAAGGAAGCCGATCCAGAGAAGTGTTTCCTTGATCAAGGCATAATATGTATGGGTCCTGCGACTAGGTCAGGCTGCGGCCATCAATGCATAAAAGGTAACATGCCATGCACAGGATGTTTCGGTAAAACTCCTGAGGTAACAGATCAGGGCGCAAAGATGATATCTGCACTTGCATCAGTGTTGGCAGTTGAAAACGAATTGTCGCTCGATGAGAAAAAGGTAGAGGAACTAATATCCAAAATAAAAGATCCAGTTGGAACTTTTTATAGATATTCACTTGCTTCATCCTTTATTAAGAGAAAGGTGATTAAATGAAAAGAATTACAATAGATCCTATTACAAGACTTGAAGGTCACGGTAAGATAGAGATCTTTCTAAATGATAGCGGAAACGTTGAAAATGCTTACCTTCAGATTCCAGAGCTTAGGGGATTTGAGAAGTTTAGCGAGGGGCGGCTTGCTGAGGATATGCCCCAGATAACTTCAAGAATCTGCGGAGTATGCCCAGTAGCACACCATTTTGCCTCAACTAAAGCAATTGATGCAGCCTTTAATACAGAACCAACAGAAACTGCAAAAAAACTAAGAGAGCTAATGTACAGTGGTTATGTAATTTATGATCACATACTGCACTTTTATTTTCTTGGCGGGCCTGATTTTGTTGTCGGGCCTGATGCACCAAAAGGGGACAGGAATATTATCGGAGTCATTGGAAAAGTTGGAGTTGAAATAGGAAAAGAAGTTATTAAACATAGGGCCTTTGGGCAGAAGATAACTAGAATTCTTGGTGGCAAGCCAACCCATCCTGTTTGTGGACTTCCTGGCGGCGTTTCCAAAGGATTAAGCGAAGAAGAAAGAGCCGAGATTGAACAGATGGCCGAGTCATGTGTTAAGTTCTCTGAGTTCACACTAAACTTTTTCAAAGATACTGTTTTGAAAAATAAGGCTTATCTTGATTTAATTAAGAGCGATTCGTACACACTTGAAACTTACAATATGGGGCTAGTTGATAAAAACAACAACCTAAACTTCTATGACGGTATGGTTAGAGTGAAAAGCCCCCTTGACAAGGAATTCGCATGTTTTGAAGCAAACAAATATTCAGACTATATAGCAGAGCATGTTGAGCCATGGACATATATGAAATATCCATATCTCAAGGAGATTGGATGGAAGGGACTTACCGGTGGCGTTGATAGCGGAGTATACCGTGTTGGGCCATTAGGGAGAATAAATGTTATCGATGGATTTACAACACCTCTTGCAAATGAAGCATACAAGGAACTCATTGAAACCCTAGGAAAACCTGTAAACTCAACTCTTGCTTTCCACTGGGCAAGACTAGTAGAATTACTTTATGCTTCTGAAAAAGCATTGGAACTTAGCAGGGATAAAAATATCCTAAAACAAGACCTTAGAAATAAGGTAGGCCTTCCCACTGAAGGAGTTGGGGTAGTCGAGGCTGCAAGGGGAACGCTGTTTCACCATTACAAGTTAACAGAAGATGCAAGAATTGAAAAAGCGAACATGATAGTAGCCACTACAAATAATGCAGGTGCTATATGTATGTCTGTAAGGGATGCAGCAAAAGGCTTGATTAAAAATGGGAAAGTTAACGATGGAGTGCTAAACAAAGTGGAGATGGCGTTTAGGGCTTACGACCCCTGCTTTGCTTGCGCCACACATTGCCTTCCTGGAACTTCACCTATTGAAATCTCTGTATATGATAAAGAAAGAAATCTTGTTAAGAGGCTTGGGAGGGGTATATAGTGGTCTTTACCGTTTCTGAGAAGGGATTGGAACTAAGAAAGACTGTTGAAGAGATATCTGGTCAGAATATATTCCAGTGCTATCAGTGCGGTAAATGCTCGGCCACATGTCCCGTCGTTGACAGTATGGACGTGGCGCCTAATAAGGTAATAAGATATGTACAGATGGGGGACCTTGAAGTCCTTGAACAAAATACCTTTTGGGTATGTGCGGCATGCTTTACTTGCTCAGCAAGATGCCCTAGAAGCGTGGACATAGCCAAGATAATGGAAGCTCTGAGAAACGTCATGCTTAGAAACAAACAGGACTTCATCAATATCTATTCAAAAGAGTTTATAGAGAAGATGATTGAAGAGATTCCCCAGATGGCAATAGTTGCAGCGATAAAGAAGGGGGTGTGGTAGTGGAATATCCTTACTACCCAGGCTGCACATTAAAGACCACAGGTAAAAAAGATGAAGAAGCGGCATTAGAAGTTGCAAAACTTTTGGGATTTGAATTAAAGGAGCTACCAACATGGACATGTTGTGGTGTTGTCTATAATCTTACTTCAGACGTCATGGCAGATCATCTTTCCGCTACACGGACCTTAATAAGGGCCCAAGAGATGGGGAGAGAATTAAACACAAATAAGCTTGTGACGCTCTGCTCAATGTGCTACAATGTTTTGAAACAGGTTAATCTGATGTATAAGAATAATCCTGACAAGCTCTATAATGTCAACCTTTTCATGGACACTGAAGAGGACTACCTTGGCAACATTGAAATTATTCACTTCTTAGAAGTCCTGTATAGGGATATTGGCCCAGAAAAAATTAAAGAAAAGGTGAAAACTCCTTTAAAAAATCTAAAAGTTGACCCATACTATGGCTGTATGCTATTAAGACCAAAATCAATAGCGTTTGATAGCCAAGATTCTCCTCACGTTATGGGCGATATACTTTCTGCACTAGGTGCAAAAGTAATTGAAAATCCAATGACAGTCGAATGTTGTGGAGCGCACCAAATTATAACAAACAAGGAAGCTGTTCTAGACTGTGTTCAAAGGATAGTGACTATCTCTCAAAGTAAGGGGGCAGACGTTATTGTAACACCATGCCCACTTTGCCAATACAATCTAACAACAGCACAGAAGAGTTTGTTTGAGAAAGGAAAAATTAATCAAAAGATTCCTGTGATTTATTTATCAGAATTATTGAGAATTTCTCTTACAGAAAACAATGAGAATTACTTGAAGGATTATATGTTCATTAAAGATAAATTAGAAGATAGAGGGGGTTTATAGTTGGCTGAAAGTAATAAGATCCCATTGGTAAGTGTTTTTATCATGGGCAAGGAGTATAAAGTTCCATCAGGTCTTACACTGATGAAAGCCATGGAATACGCAGGCTATAGGTATACAAGAGGCGCAGGTTGCAGGGCTGGGTTTTGTGGAGCGTGCGCAACTATTTACAGATTGAAGAATGATTACAAGTTAAAATCTGCCCTCGCGTGCCAGACCACAGTTGATGAAGGTATGTATCTAGTCCAACTGCCATTTACACCTGCTAATAAGAAAAAATACGATATGGAAAAACTTAATATTGCACACAATGCACTTCTAAAGGAATATCCCGAAATTGCAAGATGTATAAGTTGCAATAGCTGTACTAAAGTATGCCCTCAAGAATTAAAAGTCATGGACTACGTACAAGCTTCCTTAAGAGGCGATATAGAGAAAGCAGCTACTCTTTCATTTGATTGTGTCCAATGTGGACTTTGCGCATTTAGATGCCCAGCTGAGATTACTCAATATCACGTTGGACAACTTGCAAGAAGACTAAATGGGAAATTTGTAGCTCCGAAGGCAGCTCATACTGAAGAAGCCGTTGCTAAAGTATTAAGTGGAGTAATAAAGGAAGAAATTTCAAAGTTAAAAGCTATGAACCTTGCCGAAATAAAAGAAATTTACAAGAAGAGGTCGATTGAGTAGGTGTCATTATGAAACTTATCAAAGGTTATCCGGAATCAATGAGAGAATCAATTGAAAAAGTTGAAAAAACAAGAGAAAAAAGACTAAAAGCACAGTACAAGCAGATGTCTCTTGAAGAGAGGGATGACGTACTTAATAAATATCACCCCGACTATAAACCTGAAGTAAAGAGAACTCTTTCAGTTGGACCTTCTAAGGGAGAAATCGTTCCATTTGAAGTTGCCGATTTAATTGAGTCCTACCCCCGTATTTCTGAAAAAGATATTGATCTTTCTAACATTGACTATGATGTTGACCTCCTTATTATAGGTGGTGGAGGAGCAGGAACGATGGCAGGTATCTGGGCCACATATGAAGGTATAGATCCTGAGGATATCCTTATGACAACAAAGCTAAGACACGGTGACTCAAATTCAATTATGGCTCAAGGAGGTATACAGGCGGCAGACAAACCTAATGACTCACCTGAAATTCACTATCTTGACGTGATCGGAGGGGGCCACTTCGCAAATGAGCCTGATCTTGTAGAGGCTTTGGTATCTGATGGTCCCGGAGTAATAAAATGGTTTGAAGAAAAGGGAGTAATGTTTGACAAGCAGAAAGATGGAACAATGATAACTATGCATGGAGGAGGAACCTCACGTAAAAGGATGCACTCTGCTAAAGATTACACAGGGATGGAGCTACTTAGGGTAATTAGAGATGAATTCATTAATCTTTCAATTCCTGCTGTAGAATTCTCGCCCGCAATAGAGCTTTTGATGGATGACAAAGGACAGGTTGCAGGTGCTGTTCTTTTTAACATTGAAACTCACCAGTACTACGTTGTAAGAGCAAAATCTACAGTTATGGCAACTGGTGGATTTGGCAGACTACATATACAAGGATTCCCCACAACAAATCACTATGGCGCAACTGCTGATGGTCTTGCTATGGCATATAGGTGTGGAGCAAGACTAAGAGACATGGATTCAGTTCAGTATCACCCCACAGGAGCCGCATTCCCCGAGCAAATAGTTGGACTTCTAATTACTGAGAAAGTTAGAGGGCTTGGAGCACAACCATTGAATAAAGAAGGAGAAATGTTTGTCCATCCATTGGAACCAAGGGACGTTGAAAGTGCAGCCTTCATAAAAGAATGCTATGGAGCAGGAGGAGGAGTAGAAACTCCTACTGGTATGCAAGGCATATGGCTTGATTCCCCAATGATTAACATGATAAAAGGAGAAGGTGTTACCGAAAGAGAATTATCTGCCATGTATAGAATGTTTAAGAGGTTTGATATAAACATGGTAGAGGATCCAATACTCGTATTTCCGACTTTACACTATCAAAACGGAGGCATAGTTATCGATGCAAATGGAGCTACTGAGGTTAAAGGACTATTTGCAGGAGGAGAAGTTACAGGCGGCGTTCATGGAAAGAATAGGCTTATGGGCAACTCTTTACTTGACTACTCCGTATTTGGGCGAAGAGCAGGAATTTCAGCAGCAAGGCATGCTAAGAAAGCTTCTGTTGGAAAGTTGACACTAGCTCACGTTACAAAATACTCTGAGCAATTGAAAAAAGCAGGAGTGCCTGAGAGTAGAAAATCGCCGATGATACTACCAGAATATAGAGGAAAAAATGTCTTATCAAGAGCTATAGATATATTTTAAAAATAATAAATATTATTTCCAGACATTCTTTCTATTATCTTTAATCCTTTTAGCTTTATGAGTTTCTCTTGGCAGCGTGCCGTCTTCATATACGATAACCTTTGGAGTTATTCCTAAAACTGCCCTAAGATCACGTTGCACTTCACTTTGTAAAAGTTTTAGATCTCCTTTGTAATCGGATGTACTTTCAATTTCAATGGTCAAGACGTCTAGGTGATTTACCCTATCTACAACAAGCCTATATTCGCCAGATAGTTTCTTATTATTTCTAACAACAGGTTCAACACTTGAAGGTAGTACATTTACTCCCTTTATTATAAGCATGTCATCTGTTCTTCCACATATTCCCATTAATCTCTTGTGAGTTCTTCCACAAGCGCATTTTTCATTTTCATATGAAACTATGTCGCCCGTTCTAAATCTAATCATTGGTCTTGCCATCTTTTTGATTGTAGTAAGTACCATTTCTCCTTCTTCGTTTTCTCCCACTGGTTCGCCGGTCTTTAAATCAAGCACTTCAACTATCATGTGATCTTCAGCGAAGTGCAGCCCTGATTTTTCTTCACACTCTCCAGCACAAGCTCCAAATATGTCAGAAAGTCCATAATAGTCATATACGTCAGCATCCCAGAGTTGTTCAATTCTTCTTTTAGTTGCATCAATTGAACCGCCAGGTTCTCCAGCAACAAATATCTTATTTATTGCAGTATCATGAGCTACATCAATTCCTTGCTTTTCAGCAGTTTCACCTAGATACCATGCGTACGATGGGGTTGTCCAAGTAATTGTTGGCTGGAATTGCATCATTATCCTAAGTAATCTTTCTGAAGGTATCGTACCTGCATGAATACATAAGGCTCCAATCTTCTGAGCCCCTAATACACAAGGCCCTCCAACAAAAAGGGACATATTTAAGGCATGACAGTACCTATCATTTTTTCTCATACCTGAAGAATAAAATAATCTTGCCTCAAAATCCATAAAATCTTCAAAATCTTGGGAAGTAAAAGGGGAAGCAGTTGGCATCCCTGTAGACCCACTTGAAACTGATATGTAAACTACCTCATCTTCTGGGACGGCAGTCATTTTGCCCAATGGTGGTTTCATTTCTTGGTCCTTTCTAATATTGTCCTTTTGAATAGTTGGAAGTAAACTCAAATCAGAAAGATTATTAATATCGTCTGGAGCGACTCCAGCTTCTCTAAAACTATTTCTATAGTATTCACTATTTTTATAAGCGTGATTTAACATCTGTTTAAGATGTTTTAACTGGAATTTTTCCAGTTCATCCCTCTTCATTGTTTCTATCTTTTCATCCCAATACTGCAATGTATCTACCCCTTATTTTGGAGGAGAGGGCCCAAAGGGCAAATCCTGATGAATCTTTTGGACATAAAGGAGGGTAATCATAATCGGAATAACATCTCTCCTCCATAAATCTTTTTTATACACTTCTTTATATATTTTTCGGTAATATTATAACTACAGGGAATATATTTCATAAGCGCATTAAAACTCTTCCTGGCATCTTGGGCACTTTATTAATACGCACCCTGAAGTTGCCATTGCGCATGTTTTACATGATACCACTCTTGAGTATTGCTTTGAAAAGACAAAGCCACACTTCGGGCATTTTACTATGTCATTTGATGTGTTTCTCCATGTAGCCATAAACTCACTTTTAAATTTTAGGTTAACCTTATTTTTAACCTTTTCTATCGTTATTTCATTATAAAATGCCATTCACACCAAATATTTCCCGGATGTTCATCAGGAGGGCACATATTGCAACATACATCAATATCTGGAGAGAAAGTATTTGCAAAAATCTTTAGATAGTTGAATCTTACATTCTTGCACGAGAACTGGGGCAATCCTTTTTCTTTTCTAGTTTTTTGCGTATGACAATCAGTTATACGGAAGATAAGTAAATTGTCCTTTAGTTCTATTTCCTTGGACGGATGATCTAGTGCCCAACTAGTAAATCTCAAAGCTTTTGAAAGCCCCTCTAGATTAGATTCAAGAGAAAACATCTCCTTTAGGTATTTAGCTTCCACATTTGCCAAATATTCCCAACATCTGGCATCTATATCAGTTGCCGCATCCATCCCAAATTTTTCTTCTATTCCTAAGAAATAGAGCCCATCGACTCTCCATAGATTTTTGATATTAAACAGTAAAAGATCAATAAGCTCCCATTCGTCAAGTGATGAAAGCATCTTCATGTCATCATTTCTTGAGATATTCATTATTTCACTCACCAGAAATTTAGGATAAGATACTCAGATTTAAAATTAATTATTTTTAGTTAAATTTAAATAAACAAAAGCATAGAAATAGATTAACTAATCAAAAATTAATAGAGGTATAAACGAATGACATTAGATAGAAAATTAAAGTTTACACAAGTTATAATGAACTCCTGGCTTTATGGAGTTGAATCAACAGCCAACGTATTCTTTGATAGACCTAAGCTATTCTACAGAAAATGGGGGACTATAGCTATTCGTCCTTTTATTGAATCTTGGGGAGATCTAGGAATGGAGTTTCAAAAAGGATTAAGCCCTTATAATACAGTAAAGATGTTTATTGATGCTCTCGTCACTGCCCAGTTTTTCAATCGAGATGATTTTGAATTTGGCGGAGATGACAAGAAATTTGCATTCAAAGCTATTCAGTGCCCATACAAAACTCACTGCAAAAAATTAATTACTGAAAAAAAGGAGATAGCGTGTCTTAGGGCAATAACTTTGCTCGGGGCGCTGGAATATAACATTGAAGGCGAATCTTTAAAATATCAATATAATTTTGAATTCAATGAAGACGCTCCCTGCAACGTGTCTTTCGAAAGATTTAAAGATTGAAAATATAGGTTATTGATATGAAGCTCCCTAAAGGGCACATTGTAAAGACTTCTGTTAAATATGAAATGAAGATGGATTCATTAGAAGATTTCATAAAACAGTCACTAATTGAAATTGATAATTTCACAGGATACATTAGAATCCTAGCTGATAATGGAGAGTATGAAGAAGAAATAAAGGCTTTTCTTTTTGAAGGAGAAATAATTGGCGGGGAACGAAAATTAATTAGTTCTGGAACAGTGTTTTATGGAAACGAATGTGGATTTGACTCTTGTTTTGAATTTATTCGATGTGGGCTTTCTGTTGTTAGGTTAACTTCAAATGACATCAGTATGGTAAAGATTTCTTATCCAGAATGCATTATTAATAGAGATCTTCAAATGGAAGAGCAACAAGAAACAAACAATAGGGAAGATATACTAAAAAAATATAGGATTAAAGAACTTAGTGATTCTGAAATTACAGACCTTTTGGAGAAATTAAACGGCGACTAATTAATCTCTTTTTTTATAATTTCAAATATTTCATCTGCAGACTCTTTGACAGTTTGAGAAATTTCACTACCAAAGTCAATCCTCCCCGCCTGTATCCCAAGGATGTAAACCATAGCCCCTATCTCTTGAGCAAGATATTTACCTAGAACGGATAGTGGCATGGAATGAGAAGAAAAAGAAATTCCTTTAATCTCATTTACCCTAATAATTTCTACTTCGCCAATTGATTTTCCCATAAAAGCCGCATCTACAATTATTACATTTTCTGGTTTAAATTTCCTTATATCTTGAGTAAAATTTTCTGGAACTAAATCTCCATTTATGCTGAGAAATGACTCATTATTTAATTCTGAAAGTTTTTCGCAAAGGTATGGGCCTACACCGTCGTCTCCTCTAATAATACTTCCCACACCCAAAATAACAAGTTTTTTTCCAAGAATTTCTTTGAGAAATATTTCTATCTTCTGCATTTATTCAATTTTCATCACAACTTTTAAATGTATATCCGTTAAAAAATATTAGGGGATTATTTGGATAACATTTGTATATTTGAAGATTATTATTACGAGAACTTTTTACCCCTAACTTACTCTAGGCCAGTTTTCGAGTTAAGATGTGGTTTTAATACTTTAAGAGAAAAAATTGAATTTTTTTTTCCTGAGGTACCACTTTACTTATTGATGAGGGATTACCTCAAACCTTTATTCTTGAAAAAATCTAGTTTTGATAAGAATATCAAGGGTAGCGTACTCTATATTAACGGCAGAATTATAATGAAGGAAAAGCCAAATTTAAGAGAGGAAGGGATTTATTATTTTAATAATGAAATAGTATTTATCTATTTAAAAGAAAGAACATTTAATTCCATAAACATTTTGGAATTCAAAGAAATTGAAAAATTTAAAGAAATTGGATTAAAAGAATTCAATATTTCTAATATTACAATTATTAAATATCCTTGGGATATAATAAAAGAAAATGGCAATGAAATCAAAAGAGAATTTTCTATTAACTGCCTAGATGAGCAAAATTCTTCTATCGATGTAGATATTATAGGGGACAAAAAACTAGTTTATATTGGTAAAGACGTTGAAGCTGAGAAGCATATTGTTTTTGACGTCAGAAAAGGCCCCGTATATGTAGGAGACAATACTGATATCAGGGCCTTTTCTAGAATTGCTGGCCCGACTTATATTGGAAAAAAATGTCTGATTAAGAGCGGCAGGATACAGGAATGCTCAATTGGAAACACATGTAAGGTTGGCGGAGAAATAGAAGAATCAATTTTCCATGGCTATTCAAACAAACAGCACTATGGTTTCATTGGTCACTCTTACATTGGAGAATGGGTGAATCTAGGCGCAGGTACATCAAACAGTGATTTGAAAGATACATACGGAAATATAAAATATAAAATTGCAGGTAAGTCAATTGATTCTGGACAACAATTCTTCGGATGTGTAATAGGTGACAACGCGAAATCTTCGATTGGAACACTTATCTACACAGGAAAAAAGATTGGATTTGCAGCCCATATACACGGTATAATTTCTGAAGACGTCCCAAGTTTCTGCATGTGGGCAAAGTCACTTGGATCAAAAACTTCAGAGCTCTTTTTTGATTCAGCTATAACAACTTATTCTAGGGCTGCAGAGAGGCGCGGAGTAATTTTAACTAAAGAGTATGAGGAGTTAATGAAAAAAATATTTGATTTCACAAAAGACGAAAGAAAGACTTGCGATGTATATTCAAACAAATTTTCTATTGGGTGAATTAATGGATACGATATTTGGCGTTTCTGGGCTTAGAGGGGTAATTGGAGATGGTTTATCACCGGATCTAATATTTAACTACGTTTCTTCATTTGCAAAGGAGATACCTATGGGCACAGTCGTGATCGGTAACGATTCAAGATTCTCTGGAAACATGGTTAGAAATGCTGTAGTATCTTCACTTTTAGCTTTAGGATTCAAGATATTGGATATTGGGATAGCTCCAACTCCAACTATACAATTTGTCACTAAAATTAATAATGCGTCCGGCGGCATATCTATAACTGCTAGTCACAATCCAGAAAAATGGAACGGATTAAAATTCATAGATTCCAATGGAATCTTTTTTAATGAAAAAAAAATTAATTCAATTAAAAAAAATCTTGAAGAAAAAAATTTTAAATTTCAAACTTATGACAAACTTGGGATAATCGTAGAGGATCCAAAGGCAAAAGAAATTCATATTAATTCTGTTCTTCAAAAAATTAATTTTGACTGCTTCAACAATAGTAAATTGACAGTAGCTATCGATGCTTGTAACGCTGCAGGCTCTGAATTTATCCCCGATTTTATAGAAAAACTTGGATCTAATATTGTGAAATTGAACTGCGATTCAAATGCTTCTTTCCCAAGAAACCCAGAACCACTGAAAGAGAATCTTTTGTATTTCTCAGATTTCATAAAACAAAAAGGAAACATAGATGTAGGATTTGCACTTGATGGGGATGCAGATAGAGTCGCCATATTAGACGAAAAAGGTAACTATATTGGAGAAGAGAATACCCTTGTACTAGCATCAAAATTTTTCATAGAATATTTAAATCCCCCAAACAAAACTGTTGTGACAAATCTTTCTACAACAAGAGCACTTGATGATGTAGTTGCATCTCTTGGTGGAAGAGTTCAAAGGGCAAAAGTTGGAGAAATAAATGTCGTGGAGGAAATGATTAGAGTCAACGCTTCAATAGGGGGAGAAGGAAATGGTGGGGTGATACTACCAATGGTGCAATATGCAAGAGATTCCCTTTGTGCAATCTCACTAATTTTATTGGGACTATCAAAAAGTAAGCTACCCCTTTCTGCAATAGTTTCTGAGTTACCAAAATATTACATGATAAAAGATAAAATTTCAATCTCTAGATCTTCATTCGAAAAAAATCTGTATTATATAAAAGAATTCTTTAAAGGCCACCAATATAGTGACATCGATGGCTTGAAATTCGATATTGATGATTCATGGATTCACATAAGACCATCAAATACAGAGCCAATAGTTAGAATTATAGCGGAATCAAAGAGCATTGAAAAAGCAAATAATCTTGTAGAAGAAATAAAGAATTTGATGAAATCACCATGTTAGCACTTTTATTTCATGGAGTCGATATCTTCTATGATGAGAGAAGTAAACATATCTTAGAAAAATTAAATAATAGGTATTCTATAAAGCCCTATATCGTTGGAACTATGGGAATTACTTCCCTTTTTGATAGTGAAATAGAAGGCATTGATCTTATTTTTAAAAGACCTTCTGTTGCAATCTCAGAACTTAGAGGATTTGATTCAGTTTTAATTGTATTGAAAGCAAGATCCATTGAAACGGCTAGAACATTTCTTGGTGCAATTGGAGATAGGGCAGATTTTAAGGGCGGTATATTAGGTATCGACATAAATACAAAAACACTATTTGAATTAAAGAGTGGCATCTCTGATATAAAGAATTATTTGTTCTCTCTTGGATTCAGTGAAGAGACTATCGGGAAAGGGATTGATGTTACAGTAGAAGGTAATTTTCTTATAAGAACAATAAGAGGCTGCAATCCTGGAGAATTTCTATTGTTTAATGGCCTTGTTGTGGGCAAGATTTTTGACAAAGATGTTAAAATATTTGTAAAGGATAAAAATATAGAAAGAATTCAAGGCGTAGAAATAAAAAACCATGGATTAGAAAAAATAAAGGAAGTCGATATTTTTTCTTTAAAGGTAGATAGCACAAATGGCTTTGAAATAAGGGAGCCAGGCAAAATAAAAAAACTTGATGGAGAGAATATTCTTTTTATTAATCACAATGCATACTCAATTTATGAAAACTTATCAAACATTTCTGGTGCTGTTACAGTCGGAGATGACACGACAAGAATTTCTGGTTATATTCTATATAGATTTGGAGTACCTTTGATTGGGATTATTGATGGAGATAAAGACGGAGTCTTAAAAGGAGAAAGTTTCTATAAAGGATCTGTTCTTTTTGAAGTAGAAGGAGACGACATTTCTGGAGATAGAATCAAATCTCACTTCTTTAAGGATAATTTAACTATTAAAGAAGATTTCTTGAAACTTAAAAATGCGATGGAAGAATATTTAGGTGAAGAAATTAAAAGAAAAATTGAATACTAAAATATTATATAAAAAATATATAATATTTTAGGGCTGTGGGACATATTTATTTTAAACACTAGTCTTTTACA
>LNJC01000028.1:2500-23702 GCA_001587575.1 Candidatus Methanofastidiosum methylothiophilum | reverse complement strand
TTCATTGTCTAGCTTCATGTCAATATTAGAAAAATCAAGATTTAAAGCTAGGCGAAATTTTTAGCAGATTACACAAAAAGTTATTTAAGATAAATTAGGTATTATACATTCATGAAAAGAGAAATTGTAAAGGATATTGACTTTAGTACAATAAGGACAATGAAAGATCTTACTCATCAGATGACTCTTTCAGGAGGATATGTTGCAAAAAAAGTTGGAGATGGTTCTAAGATTTTAGAAAATATGGTAAACGACAAAGATTGTAAAAGAATTCTTTCCTTTCCAGCTTCTCTAGTTGCAACGGGTACAAGAGGAATACTTAAGGAACTTGTAAAAAGAAAAATTTTTGATATGGTAATAACTACAACAGGGACTTTAGACCATGACATTGCAAGAGTGTATAGAAACTATTATCACGGATCTTTTGAAATGGATGATAGAGAACTACATAAAGAAGGGATAAATAGGGAAGGCAATGTATTAATCCCAAATGAATCTTATTCAGAGATTCTTGAAGAAAAAGTCAGATCTATCATAGAAGATCTTTACGTAAAAGGAATTAGAGATATTTCGACTCATGAACTTATATGGGAATTTGGGAAAGCTCTAGAAAAAGAAAAAAATAAAGAAGATTCTATTGTATATTGGTGTTATAAAAATAAGATACCTATGGTTCTTCCAGGTCCTCTTGATGGTTCTTGGGGATGGCAGCTTTATTATTTTTGGCAGGATGGTCACAAAGACTTCAATGTAAATATTATGAAAGATGAAGATATGCTAAGTGACTTTATCTATTCTTCTGATAAAACTGGTGCGTTGATGATTGGAGGGGGCATATCAAAACATCATACTATCTGGTGGAATCAATTCAGAGGCGGTCTTGATTATGCGGTATATATCACGACTGCACCTGAGTGGGATGGATCTTTATCAGGCGCAAGAATAAGAGAGGCCATATCTTGGGGAAAGGTAAGAGAAGACGCAGAGTTTATTACAATAGAAGGAGATGCAACAGTTATATTGCCTTTAATGGTAGGTTCTCTATTTGAAGATATGAAGTGATTTAATGAGTAGAGGTCTATTTATAGGGAGATTTCAGCCATTTCATAATGGCCATTATAAGGCGATTAAAGATATTTTGAAAGATGAAGATGAGGTCATAATATGCGTTGCAGCTTCACAGATTTCTTTTACAATTTCAAATCCTTTTTCTTGTGGAGAAAGAATTGAGATGATTTTACGTTCACTAAAAGATATTAGGGACAAAATAATAATTTTATCTTCCCCCAATACAGAAAGCAACTCTTTATGGGTAGATAATATTGTGGATACATTCCCTAAATTTGAAACAGTCTATACAAATAATAATCTTGTTAGATTACTTTGGGAAAAACGTGGATATAATGTGTCTAAAGTCAATTTCTACCAAAAAAATGAATTCAATGGAACTTCAATTAGAAAATTTATTTCACTCGATCAAAAATGGGATTCACTAGTGCCGCCAGAAACAATGAAATATATCAAAGAAATCGAAGGAGAAAAAAGAATAAAGGACATATTAGAAATTGAAGAAAAATTAAGAGATGGTGCATTTTAGTCTAGTCATTTAATATATGATATAGTTCTTCTAGAGTTACATAAGTTACATTTTGTTTATCGAGATATTCTAAAAGTGAAGTAAGATTTTGAACTGTATAATTGCCACATGCACGAGTATAGCTTTGGTATTTCTCTGGCGCTTCAATCTCAACTAGTTCCCAAGGATGAAGCCCTATTACAACAATTTTTGGATTTTTTTCCAATTGAGAGCTGACCGCTTTATTGAAGCACTCAATCCAAGACCTATTGTAAGTTGTTGGAGGGTAGAAATATGCAGGGGTATGAGAAACGGGAACTCTCATAATACTCATATTTCCTTCTTTTAACCAGTCGTTTTCGTCTGGATGGTATGGATAAGAATTAATTTTTTCCGCAGATGCTTCAACAAGATATCCGTTATTTTGAAGTAATATAATTAAATCGTTACATGCACTGTGCCCAGGGGCTCTAAAAGAAACTGGACGTACCCCAACTGCATTTTCAATTGCAGTTGTTGAAAGAAGAATCTGATTTTCTATCTCAGACTTTGTCTGTGCTTTAATCGATTTATGATGGTAGCTATGTGATCCTATCTCATGTCCTTTTTGATAAATCTTGTTTAGTATATCTGGCCTATTATCCGCCACCTCTCCAGTAACAAGAAAAGTAGCTTTTACATTATATTCTTCAAAGATTGAAAGTAAAATAGGAATACCCTCATCCAGACCTTTCTCAGTATTAAGAACTGGAGGAAAATCATATTCTGTATCCACAGTGAATAAAACATAGGTCCCTTCAATCTCATATTTATTGAATAGTCCAGAACTAGTTATTAATAACAATAATGAAATCAAAATACAAAAAAAGATAATCTTTTTCATAAATAGTCTACTCAATGCCTTTACCTGTGGAAACTATGATAAAGTCTCCATGTTTAATGCCTTTTATTGAAAGAAGATATCTTGCAAAGTCTCTTATCTTTTCACTGTTACCTTTGATTATGATAACTTCAAGGCAGTTTTCTTCATCTAGATGGACGTGAGAAGTTGTAACAATTTCCTTTATATGATGATGCTCAACATCAGTAATCTTTTCAGCTATGCCTCTTTTTGTATGATCATAAACTAAAGAGATTGTACAAACGGCGTCTTCTTCTCCTGAAATCCACTGACGTTTAACTATGTAGCCCCTTATCATGTCTCTAATTGCCTCAGAACGGCTGTCATAGCCTTCCGCCCCAATTATTTTATCAAATTTCTCCAAAAGTTCTGGAGGTATCGAAACACCAAATCTTAAAACACCTTCCATGGAAAACGCCTCTATTACAATAAGGCCATAATTTTATATATTTATGCTCAAATAAGATATAAGCCAATATAATTATTAATATATTGTATAGAAAGATTTATTAGTATAAAAGCATATCTTATAGTATAAGGTGATAAAATGAATAGTAATGTCCGATTAGATGAAAAGGATAGACAAATAATAACTCTTTTCCAGAAAAATCCTGAAATATCACAAAGTGAGATTGCTGAAATAATTGGCCTTTCGCAACCTTCTGTTGGGATGAGAATAAAAAAATTAAAGGATAGGGGGATACTTTCACATATTGTAGGTATGAATTTCAAGAAGGTTAATCTTTTCCTAGCAAAAGTTGAAATAGCTGCCAAAAATTCACAGAATATTATTGATACTTTTTCCAAATGTCCGTTTTTCATTAACGCTTTGATGGTATCGGGCAAATACAATATGACTCTTCTTTTTATGGGAGAAAATATTGCAACGCTTGAATCTATTGTTGATTACCACCTAAGATTGAATCCTGACGTTAAGGAAGTTGATTTTAATATAATTATAAGTCCTGTAAAAGATCTTGTAATGCCTGTCAGAATTACTCTAGAAGGAGAGAGGGGATGCGAGTTGGATTGTGAGGGATGCCCCTACTACAAATCAGGAAGATGTCTTGGATGTCCTGCAACTAATGCTTACAAAGGGGACTTCTGGAGAAAAGATTAATCCTTTTCTTCTTTTCTAAAATCACTGGAAGAAATTTTTTTATTATCTTTAATAATTAGATCTACCTCCACTATATCGAGAGGATAAATTCCTAATTCTGCCCTAATTTCATTTATTTCTTTAGCGGCTTCTATAGTATCTGATGTTACAACAATTACATCTGCTTCCATTGATTCAATTGCAAATCCATATCTGTCTTTTATTTCAATTATTTGAAAATCTTGATCAATAACTTTTCCTTCTTTTAACAAGAACTTTATTAGATTCTCTCGTCGATTCTCATAATTTTGAATACTTTCTGCATATGGTTTATTTTTAACCATTTCGTCGGATGTTAATCCTATATACACATAACCAATTGAAAAAGCTGATAACAAAAAATGTCTGTGGCCTTCATGTAATCTATCAAATGTTCCTGCTGCTATAGCCTTCATTCCTTCACCTTTGGTTTTGTATATCCTTTAAGATTGTTAAAATCTTTCATTGATCTTTGAACAAGATAATATAGCTCATTTTTATTTGTTATAGCAATCATATGGGCCGGAGGGTGAATCTTCCTAAGTCTATCTATTATTAGACCTCCCTCGCCTTCAACGGATGCTATAACATTAGCTTTGAATTTTAGTTTAACTTCTTGTTTTAAAGTTTTTTTTAAAATTGTTTCAGAAAACTCTTCCGAAATTACTTTTGGCGTTCCAAGTACTTTTAAATCTCCATACCTCTTCATATCTGAAAGAGATGTCAATATTTTATCAAAAGACTCGGCTCTCAAAAGTACAAAAGTAATTTCCACGAATTAGTTATTGAATAATGTAATAAAAGTTTTTGCCTAAATCAAAACAAAAATAACCAAAACCTTTATATATATTTTTTAGGAGTAGAAAAATACTCTTAGTAATGCGGTTGTAGTGTAGTGGTTAGCACGCGAGCTTGCCAAGCTCGCAACTCGGGTTCGAATCCCGGCGACCGCACTTCTTTTTATTACCAAATTATATCACTTTTATCTTCTATCAAGTCTCTTCTTTTTAAAAAAGGATAAATCTGTTCAATTTGAGTGATATATCTTTTTAGATATTTTTTAAGATCACGATAATATATTGTAATAGCTTTCTTACCTGAAGATTGTAGTTCTGTGACATACCTTCTGAATAGTTGAGTTCCTTTTTTATCAAAATCTGTTAATACGATGACCTCTTTTTCTGAAATGCTATCAATGACTTCGAAAATATTTCTTTTTGAAACAGCTATTATCTTATTTTTAATTCCAATTTTTACAAGTGATTCGATGTCTTTTTGACCTTCTACTATTATTATTCCCTCCTCTTCTTTTAAATTATTTAAAATATCAAGGGCATTCTCAAGATCTTCTTTAATGGACATCAAAGCTATAGTCAATTATTTGTTTATAATAGTTTTTGGATATTATTCGATCTAATTACTAGTTGGATGGGGGCCCCATCCATTAATAAGTTTTATAAGTTAGGGAATTCTAATTTAACCGAATAAATATTCTAAAAATATCTGGTGATTTTATGGTATCAAAAGAGGAAATTCTTGAAGGTTTAGCAAAAGCTGTGGTAGAGGGTGATGAAGTAAAAAGTGAAGAGTTAGCTAAAAAATCGTTGGAGATGGGCATAGACCCCTACGAAGCATTGATGCAGGGATGTAACAAAGGAATGGCAAAAGTAAGCGATCTTTATGAGTGCAAAGAAATGTTTGTTCCAGAAATATTGTTGTCCGCAGATGCAATGTATGCTGCAATTGACATTTTAAAACCCCATCTAAAAATTGATGCTTCTGCAAAAAAACCTGCTAAAATAGTTATAGGTGTAGCACAGGGTGACATACACGATATAGGGAAAAATTTAGTAAAGATGATGTTAGAGGTAGCAGGTTTTATTTTGATTGATGTTGGAAAAGACGTTCCTGTAGATACGTTCGTTAAGAAGGCAGAGGAAGAAGATGCAGATCTTGTTACAATATCTGCATTGATGACAACAAGTATGATGTATATGGAGCCTGTAATCAAAAAACTCAAAGAAAAAAATCACAAAGCGAAAGTAGTTGTTGGTGGGGCGCCTATAAATTCTGATTTTGCTAAAAAGATAGGTGCTGCTGGATATGGAAAAGATGCTGTTGAGGCTGTTAAAGTGGCAAAAAGTTTAACCGGAGCGTGATAAAATGGATAAAATGTCTCCCCCAGAAAGATTTCATGCAGTATTAATGGGTGAAAAACCTGATAGAGTACCAGTTAATCCTTTTATTTTGGGATTTGCTGCTAAAATAGTAGGTATGCCTTTAGGTGATTTCTATGCAGATGGAAATAAATCTTTTGAAGCCCAATTTATGTGCATGCGACTATATGGGTATGAATCAACTCCAATGTATGGATATGCTTCATGTGGCCCATGGGAATTTGGTGGGAAAGTTGGATTCCCATATGGTGAGGGCCATAGTGCACCTTACGTTATAGAACATCCCGTAATGGAGATAGGGGATATAGATAAGCTAGAAGTTCCTGACTCAGACAAGCCCGTTGGAGGATATGTTGAAGCACAAAAAGTCTGTGATCGATGTGTCCAGATGGGTATGCCAGCAATATTTCAAGGCGGGAGCGTTTTTACTGCCGCTGCTGTTGTAGCAGACACTACAAAGTTTTTGAAATGGATAAAAACTGAACCTAAGTCCGCACATGCTTTACTTGACAAAGTTAGTCAAATGTATATGAATCAAATAGAATACTTTGCGAATAGGTATGGACCAGAGAAATGCGTTGTTTTTGATGGAGGTCCTGTAGAAGCAAATACAGTAATTTCACCACAAAAATTTGAAGAATTTGCATTTCCTTATATGATGAAAGTTCATAAGAAGATACGAGAGTTAGATATTCCAGTGACTTTAATGCATCCATGTGCTGATCAGAATTTAAACATTCCATACTATATTAAATTGAGAGAATCCTTTAATTGGAAAGGAATCTATGCATGGATTTTTGGCCCAGAAACTCCACTAAAAATCCAAATTGAAAAATTCGGTAGCCATGATATAATTGGAGGAAATGTAGATCCACCTTCAATACAAACAAAATCCTATGAAGAAGTCGTCCGATTATGTAAAGAAAACATTGAGCAGGGAATGAATAATCCAAGGGGATTCATATTGTGCCCGGGATGTGAGTTTCCACCTCTGGCCGAACCAATTAAGCCTATGGCGTTTTTAGATGCTGCTAGACAATTTGGAATTTACAAATAATTAATTTTTTATTTCTAATTTCAAAAGATTGGTGATTCTATGGTAGGTTTGACCCTAAAAGAGAGATTGAAAAGAACTTTGAATGGGGAAAAAGTTGACAAAGCTCCTGTATTGGCAGTCACTCAAACAGGAACTAAGGATCTGATGAATTTGACAAAATACTACTGGCCAGATGCTAATTGGAACCCATATGCATTGGCACAGCTTGCAATAAGTGCCCATAAAGAAATAGGATTTGAAGCAGTAAGGATACCTTATTGTCTTACAGTTTTATTAGAAGCTTTGGGATGTGAAATTGAAAAAGGAGATGCCACACGACAAGCAGCGATAAAGGGCCACCCTTATAATTCAAGAAAACCCATGCCCATAGGAGATGTCTCTGGGGATATCTTATCAAAAGGAAGAATACCAATTATGATTGAAGCTATTAAAATAATCAGGAGCACAGTGGGAGAGAATGTACCTATTATAGCTGGTGCAGAGGGCCCAGTTACAATAGCAAGCGGTCTTGTAGAAGTTACTACCTTAATGAGGTGGTTTATTAGAGAAAAAGAGGGATTAGCTAATTACCTAAGATATGGTACTGATGCTATGATATCTTATGCAAACGCATTGATTGATGCAGGTGCAGATATTTTCGCAGTTTTAGATCCTGTGGCGTCTCCAGAGTTAATTAATCCGAGAGACTTTAACGAGATGATACTGCCGATATACAAAGAAATTTCAAGAAAAATAAAAGGAGATCCGATCTTGCATATATGCGGTGACATTAGTGCTATCCTTCCCTCTCTCAGAGAAAGTGGTTTTAGAGGATTAAGTATTGAAGAAAAGACAGATATGAAAGAAGCCAAGGACATTTTAGGAGATAAGTTAAAACTGATTGGTAATGTTTCATCGGCAAATACTCTATTGTATGGAACTTATAATGAAGTTTATCAAGAGTGTATTACGGCCTTAGAAAAAGGAACAGATATTTTGGCCCCGGGCTGCGGATTGGCTCCAATGACTCCAATTAAAAATTGTATAGCTATGATTGACGCAAGAAATAATTATTTTAGATAATATCCCTTTAAGGAGGAATTATTGATCAAAGTTACTATTTCGAACATGAACAAAGAACTAGAAATAGATAAAATAAATTATTCTCTTCTAGATATCTTAAATGAAGGTGGAATTGAAATAGAATCAATATGTGGTAGTAAGGGTAAATGTGGCAAATGTAAAGTAATCGTTAAGAATCCTGAATCTGTAAATGAAATTACTTTAGAAGAAAAGAAGAGTCTTTCAGAAGAGGAAATAAAAAAGGGATTTAGATTAAGTTGTCTTGTAAATTTGAATAACAATACAATAATAGAAATCCCAGATTCATCTCTGCAAAAACAACTTAGAATACTATGCGAAGGTAGGTCTAATAAGATATTAATTGATCCAATTATAAAATCTGAATTAATAAAGGTTAAAAAACCTTTGTTGGGAAATGAAAAAAGTATAGTTGATCTAATAAATGAGATTAACAAGGAAATTATTTCAGTTGATTATCCTACTCTTAAAGAATTATCAAACAAAATAGAATATGGATTGGATATTAAAGTAGTTAGATATGGTAATGAAATCATTGGTATAAGTGAAATAGAAAAAAATATTTATGGGGCGGCTATTGATATAGGTACAACGACTGTTGTTATTTATCTTTTTGATCTAGAAAAAGGAAAACTTGTTGATATTGAATCTGTTCTAAATCCACAAGTAAGGTATGGAGAAGATGTGGTATCAAGAATAACTTTTTCGATGAAAAATGGAGTAGAAGTAACAAATAAAGTGATAGTAGATGAAATAAATCTAATGATTAATCGATTATGTAATAGAAATAATATTTCTAATAAATCAATTTACGAAATCACCGTAGTTGGAAATACAGCAATGCACCATATTTTTCTAAATATTAACCCAAAGACTCTTTCTTTTTCACCTTTCACGCCTATTTTATCTAAATCTATAAACTTAAAATCAAGAGAGTTGGGAATTAATATTAATCCTTCTGGGAACATACATGTTCTTCCGATTGTATCAGGATTTGTAGGGGCAGACACAATTGGTGTGCTTATTGCAACAGAGATGTATAAAAATCCTGAGATTTCACTTGCAGTTGATATAGGAACTAATGGCGAGCTTGTTTTAGGAAATAAAGATAAGATGGTAAGCTGCTCTTGTGCTGCAGGCCCTGCTCTTGAAGGTGGCCATCTTAAGTTTGGGATGAGGGCTTCTACAGGAGCGATTGAATCTCTATACATAGAAGAGGATACTTTCAATACTTTTTATAAAACAATAAATAATGGAAAGCCAAAAGGGATATGTGGTTCAGGCATAATAGATATAGTATCTGAAATGTTAAGAGTTGGCTTATTGGATCCAAGTGGCAAGATAAGAGCGCACCATAATGAAAGAATAAGAAAAGATCCTTTGAATGGGCAGAAAGAATTTGTTATTGAATGGGGGGATAATACTGAAATAAAGAAAGACATAGTAATAACGGCATCAGATATAAGGGAAATCCAACTTGCTAAAGGTGCAATTATGACTGGCATAAACATTCTTTTAGAGAAGTCAAATATCACTATTGCTCAAATAGAAAATCTTTATCTCGCCGGTGCTTTTGGAAATTTTATTGATATTAAAAATGCAATTAGGATTGGATTGTTGCCAAATATTCCATTAGACAAAATTATATCTGTAGGTAATGCAGCCGGAGAAGGTGCAAAAATATCCCTATTATCAAGAGAAAGAAGAATGGAAGAAGATCTTATTAATAAAAAAATAGGTTACATAGAACTTGCAGCTGAAAAAAACTTTAATGGCGAGTTTGTTATGTCACTTAATTTTCCAAAATTTGATTAAAGATAAGTAAAAAATGTTTAAGAAATAGTTTAACTAAAGAGTTCTAGAAATTAAATAAATATAATATTATTTTTTGACCATGTTAGAGAGTACGTTTGTGTATAGTGCCAAGATAGTTTCAAAGTCCTC
Organism: Candidatus Methanofastidiosum methylothiophilum; assembly: GCA_001587575.1. GTDB lineage: Archaea > Methanobacteriota_B > Thermococci > Methanofastidiosales > Methanofastidiosaceae > Methanofastidiosum. The sequence continues at coordinate 13,829 of LNJC01000028.1, read as the reverse complement.
TTCTTTTACATTTTCAGGGACTAGTGAGTTGGCTGCAACTATTTTAAGTATCAATGACTTTAGCATAGCCTTTCTGATTTCTTCTATCTCTGCAGACGTAAGATCATAGTTTACTTCTTTTGCTGCAATTCTGATGCCTTCTCTATCACTCTCTGCAATCTCTTCAGGTGATGGCTCTCCCTGAATAACTACATTATCGATGTCTTCATCTTCCATTGCCTCACCAATGAAGCCTATTACCAAAAAGTTTATTAATCTTTCTATTTTGACCTTTGTGCTGCCCTCGTAGTTTAGCTGGATAAAATATTGGCCTGCGGAGCCGAAGCTTTATTAATCATATATCTACTTCTATTCCAATGCCATTCTTTTTGGATTCATTGTACGCAAGTTCTGCAGTTATTATGTCTTCTAAAGAGAATCCAACAGATTTGAAAAGAGTGATATCGGAGTCGTTTCTTGAAATTCGTTTTAAAATAACTTCTGATATCTCTAAAATATCATCTTTATTTAGTAATCCGTTTTGGAGAGGAATTACAATGTCCCCTGGCTCGGAAGTTGCGCCATCAATGGTATCTACAAATATTTTTGATCTAAGTACAAGACTTTCTGGTATCTCTTGCATTGTTTTTTTATAAGCGCCAATGGCATTAATATGAGTTCCTTCATTTACAGAGCGAGAGCTAAAAACTGGAGTGGTGGATGTTGTCGCAGTAATTATTATATCTGATTTTGATACTACTTCGTTTCCATCTTTACAAGAAATTACTCTGTTACAATTATCTAAGGATAACCTTTCTGGAAATGAATTAATGGAATATTCAAGTTTATCAAAAGCATATATTCTTTCAATGGAAAAATGAGAGATGTGTGCTTCGCATGCCATGGTTCCTATCTTTCCAGTTCCGATTATCCCAATTGCTGTCGGATCCCTTTTTGCTAAATATTTTGATGCCAGTAAAGAAGTGGCTGCTGTTCTAATATATGTTAGATATGTTCCATTCATGACACAGAGAGGGGCTCCATCTTTAAGAGAAGCTAAAATGTATATGCCCCTTGTATAAGGTAATTTATTTGAAGGATTATTATCGCATAATGAAACTATTTTTACACCAGACTTATCTAAAAAAGAGGAGGGCATAAACAATACTGTTGTTTTATTCTCACGAGATTCTATTGAAGTTCTTAGAGGAAATTCGCCTTTTCTTTTATATGCAACGAAACCTGATTCAAGTGCTTTAAGGACATTTTTATAATTAAGAACTGATCTTAAATCGTTTTCAGAAAGAATTAACATGTTAAATATTGGTAAATATGATATAAATATCTATCCAAACATTTTTTAAGAATATATAATATTTTTTTGTATGGAAAACTCTTTTTTCCCCTATGACAAATATAGACAAAACCAAGAAGAGTTTATCCAATTTATTCAAACTAGTTTCATCCAGAAAAAAAATCCTATAGTAGAAGCTGCAACAGGTTTTGGTAAGACTATCTCTGTTTTATCGGCTACATTACCTATAGCAGAAAAATTTGGTAAGAAAATTGTCTATTGCTGCAGAACTCATAAACAGATGGACAGAGTTATGGAAGAACTAATGGAAATAGGAAAGAAGGTAGAAGTATCGGGGATCTCAATAAAGGGCAGAAATTCTATGTGCCTTCATCCGACTATAGTTAACAATGAAATGGATACCGCAATGGCACTTCACATTTGTAGACTATTAAGAAAAGAAAATAAATGTGAATTTTATGAAAATATGAAGGAAAAAGAAGAAAGGGCTTATGAGATTGAAGTAAGCCTTTCGCAAAAACCCTCTTTATCGCAAGATGTAGTTAATCTTTGTATTGAAGAAAATATGTGTCCTTATGAAGTAGTTAAAGGCATACTACAAAATGTTGAAGTAATTTCCTGTAGTTATATGTATATTTTTCATCCTGAGATAAGGGACAATTTCTTAGAAGGTATTGGAGCTACACTAGAAGACATTATATTAATTCTAGACGAAGCACATAATCTTTCTGATCTTGCAATTAATCTTGGCTCGGATCAACTTTCGATTTACTCAATCACAACTGCAATAAATGAATCAATAGAATTTGAAGAGCCTGTTGTGAATGAATTTTTGGATAGGTTGTACGAGGTATTCATAGAATTGGAAAAAGAGTTTAAGCTAGAATCAGATGATGAGGCAATAATATCTTATCAAGATCTATTTACAAGATTAGAAGGAATAAAAGGACCTTTTGTCTCAAAAAGCTTTGAAAAAACCTTATTTGATTTGATAGTCTATATGAAGGCAGTTGGCGAAAAGGTTCAGAAGACTAGGCTAAAGAAGAATAAGATGCCAAGATCTCACATTTTTAAGATAGCGGCATTTCTTGAAAATTGGTTTAATGCTAGGGGAAATGATAGTTACTGTTACATCATTGAAAAAAATAAAACAAGAAAAGATGAAGATACCTTAAAGCTTGGAATATTGTCTCTAGATCCGAGGCCAATTACTACACAAGTGTTAGATTTTGTTTTTGGAGCCGTTCATATGTCAGGGACTCTAGAGCCTCTAGAAGCTTATTCAGATATTATTGGAATAAAGAATCCTGCCTTCAAAGTATTTCCCTCCCCATTTTCATCTTCCAACATAAAAGGAATTGTGACAAAAGGAGTTACAACAAAAGGCGCCCATAGAAACGAGGAGATGTATAAAAAAATAACGTCTAAAGCCTTAGATATTATTCATTCTGCGCCTGCAAATGTTGGTATATTCTGTTCTTCATATGAAGTTGTTGATGGACTCCTTAACTCAGGTATTGTAGTACTATCTGATAAGCCAGTTTTTTTAGAAAGGCGAAATATGGACTCAAGAGAAAATGATATACTAGTTTATGATTTCAAGCGCCACTCTGGGGAGAAAGGTGCAGTCCTATTGGGTGTCATAGGAGGTAGAAATGCTGAGGGAGGAGACTATCCGGGAAATGAAATGAATACAGTAATCATTGTGGGAGTACCATACGCAAGACCAACCCCACGAATAGAGGCTCAGATAGAATATTACCAAAAAGTATTTTTTGGAAAGGGTAAATATTATGGTTACTATCTACCTGCCCATAGAAAATTGAGTCAGGCAGCAGGTAGAGCCCACAGATTATTATCGGATAAAGCCTTGATCGTCTTTCTTGATGAAAGAGTAGCAAATAAATTTGTTTCAAAAGATATACCAAAGTGGATAAGGGATAGCTTGGAATATATCCCAGACTCAGAAGAAATATTGAAACAGAAAGTAAAAGTGTTCTTTGAAAATCACATAGATAGATTTAAAAATTAGGCCAATGGGTATAGGTAGGGATAGAATGAAGGAAATTGATTGTCCTGTATGTCTGGAAGTTATCGAATTTAAAGAATTGAAAGATGGCTTAAACATAGAATGTCCATTTTGTGGAGAAGAGCTAATACTCATCAATTTTGAAGAAGAGTGGGAGCTAATAGAAAAAGAAGAGATATTGGGATGGTACGAAGAAGAAGAAACCTTTGAGGAAAGCCTTGAAGAAGATCTAATTTACGACAATTAATCCCATTAATCCTGTGGTGATTTGGTGGGAGATTCAGCATCATTTAATGAAGATATAAATAATTTATTTTTAGAAAATAATCTTATACTTACTTTTAACTCCGTTGAAAGTTTATCCCTAATTGAAAAAAACAGATACACAGAGTTAATTGATTTCTTAAAAGAAAGGTGTAAAGTCTTTGTTGAGTGCAATGATATCAAGGATTTTATAAATGGTAATGGAGATACTGAAATTACTTTTTCGATAGATAGTGAAAAAATAGAAGCCAAACTTGAAGAAGATGTTCAACCAGAAATTAAAAAATCAATTAATGCTAGAAGAATACCTGCCAAAGAAAATGAGGCTCAGATCAAATTTACTAAAAACATTAAATTAGAAAATGTTTCAGAGGGTTCGATTGAAGATTTTGTAAAACTTTTCAATGATAGATACGTGAAAATGAAAAAAATGTTTAGAGAGAGGCCTTCTACAAGAGATTTCATGCCCATTGGAGAAGCATTAAGGGGGAAAAAAGGCGAAGAAACAAGCGTAGTTGGCATGGTGACAGAAAAAAATGAGTCAAAGAAAGGAAATCTTATTTTAACTGTTGAAGATGATACTGGAAGAATAAAGGTATTTTTCTCTGGCTCAAAAGAACTTGATGAAAAAGTCAGATTTATTATGCTTGATGAAATCATATGGATTAAGGGTTCTCTTGGGGACGGAATAATATTTGGAAAAGAGTTTGAATTTCCTGACTTGCCTGTTTCAAGAGAAGTTTCAAGAAGTGAAGTCGATCTATGCTCAGTTCACATTTCGGATATCCATGTTGGTTCAAATGCATTTTTAGAAAAATCTTTTTTAAAGTTTATAAAGTGGTTAAATATTAGAATGGGTTCCCCCGCTCAAAGAGAGTTAGCCTCTAGAGTAAAATACTTAGTTATAGCAGGTGACCTAGTTGACGGAGTAGGAACATACCCTAATCAGGATAAAGATTTGGAAATACTTGATATTTACGACCAATACCAGAGATTGTATGAATTACTCTCTATGGTCCCAGACTGGATAAGAATAATTATCTCCCCAGGAAATCACGATGCAACTAGAAGTGGTGAGCCTCAATTACCGGTAGAAAAGCAGTATGCTGAAAAACTTTATGAGTTGCCAAATATAGATATGGTTCCAAATCCGTGCTTTTTTGAAATGCATGGAGTAAGAACTGTTGTCTATCATGGGACAAGCATCTATGACTTTGTAGAAGGTATAGCTGGAGTTGGGCACGACAAACCAGTACCTGCAATGAAAGAAATGTTACGTAAGAGACATCTTGCTCCAGTATACGGCGGTAAAACTCCTATATCTCCTGAAGAAAAGGATTATCTATTGATTGATACTCACCCAGATATTTTTCATACAGGACATATACATGTTAATGGTTATGGAAATTATAGGGGGACCTCAATGATTAATTCTGGTGGTTGGCAAGCACAGACCGACTACCAGAAGATGAGAAATATTATGCCCACGCCAGGCAGGGTTCCGATATTTGATTTAAAAACTCACAAACTCTCAATTATGGGATTTTGTAATGATGGCGGAGGGTATTGATTGATTGATGCTTATTTTAATTCCTTAGAAACTGAAGGAAAAAGAGTTTATGAAATCGCCCAAGAGGCAAGAAAAAAAGGATTAGATCCTTCACCTTCAGTTGAGATCCCTTTGGCAGCAGACATGGCCGGGAGGATAGAAGGAATAGTTGGCCCAAAAGGAGTGGCTAAGAAAATAAAAGAACTTGATATGCAAGGATACTCAAGAGAAAAAATTGCCATTACTATTGCGGACGAAATTATCGCAGAAAAATATTCAAAGAAAAATTCAAAGGAAAAATTGGCTGAACAGGCAGTGAGAACAGGTCTTGCTATATTGACCGAAGGTATAGTTTCTGCGCCTTTGGAAGGTATTTCCGACGTTAAGATTAAAACCAATTTTGATGGAACTGATTATTTAGCATTATATTTTGCAGGGCCAATAAGGTCTGCAGGAGGAACTGCAGCTGCGCTTTCTGTACTATTAGGGGATTATGTTAGAAAAAGACTTGGTCTTTCTAAATACAAAGCAACTGAAGAAGAAATACAGAGATTTATTGAAGAAATTGAACTCTATGAACGAGGTAAGACTAATTTACAATATAAACCCTCCAACAAGGAGGTTATTGTTGCGCTAACAAATATACCTATTGAAATTACTGGCGAAAGTACAGAAGAAATAGAAGTTTCCGGATACAGAAATCTTGAGAGAATCGAAACAAATAAAGTTAGAGGGGGAGCTTTACTAGCTTTGGCTGAAGGAGTTATCCAAAAATCAAAGAAAATTGAAAAAGTCTTAAAGGTCTTTGAACTTGAAGGATGGGAATTCCTAAAAGATATGAAAAAAGAAGAAAAAAAGGATAGCGAGGATAGTACAGAAAAAGTAAAAGCAAACTGGAAATATCTCTCAGATTTACTCGCTGGTAGGCCTGTTATTGCGCACCCTAGTACTAAAGGAGGTTTCAGGCTAAGATATGGGCGTAGTAGAAATACTGGATTTGCTGCATGGGGATACCATCCAGGTGCAATGAAGGTAGTTAATGAATTTATCGCCGTAGGAACTCAATTAAAAACAGAAAGACCTGGTAAAGCAACTGTTTCAATGCCTGTTGATTCAATACTCCCTCCTTTTGTAAAGTTTAAAGATCAGAGTTGTGATTGGCTTTATTCTTATGAAAATATTAAAAATGAAGATGTTGAAGAAGTAATTTTCTTGGGAGATGTATTAATAGCTTATGGGGATTTTGTAGAGAATAATCATCTGCTTTTACCATCAGGATATGTAGAAGAGTGGTGGACTTTAGAGCTAGAAAAGGCGTTGAAAGAAAAAGAGGAACTTGACGAGTATAAAGATTTTTTGGAAAATAAAAGAATCCCCGAAGTAAAAGAAGCTATAGAGCTATCGAAAAAATATGAAATACCTCTCCACCCAAAATATAATCTATTTTGGAATTATATTACAATAGAAGATTTAGATTATCTAGTTACGTATCAAGGATTTGATATTAATGATACGACTATCATTTTTAATTTGGATGAAGGAACAAGAATAAAAAAAATAATTGAAAACTTATGTCTGCCGCACCAAGTATCAGAGGGTAAGGTAAAAATTGATTCATATATAATGAAACTTATTCTTTCTGGGAAACAAACATATGGGGATACTGTTCTAGATAGAGTATCAAATTTACTTGGTGTCAAAATTAGAGATGCTATACCGACTACGGTAGGTTGCAGAATGGGTAGGCCCGAAAAAGCGAAAGAAAGAAAAATGAGTCCCCCCGTTCATGTTTTATTCCCAATTGGTATGTCAGGCGGCTCAACTAGGAGTGTCATAAAAGCATCTCAAAAAAATTTCGTAGAAGTTGAATCTGTGAATAAAAGATGCCCCAAATGTAATGCAAAGACCCATCTTACAAAATGCCCAGATTGTGAGAGTATGACAAAACTCTATATGTCTTGTTCTCATCAAACATGTTCTTATGAAGGATCAAATATAGTAAGCGAAAAGTGTCCAGAATGTGGGTCACCGCTTAGAGTATACTCGAAGAAAAAAGTTAATTTAAAAGATGACCTAAGTCTAGCTCTTTTAAATCTAGGATGCGATCTTCCAAAAGAAGTTAAAGGGGTACAAGGTATGAGTTCTGAGTATAAAATCCCAGAACCTATCGAGAAAGGGATATTGCGGGCTTCAAATGAGATCTATGTATTCAAAGATGGAACGTGTAGGTATGACGCAACTGATGCTCCTTTGACTCATTTTATACCTAAAGAAGCTAATGTAAGTATCGAAAAACTAAAACAATTAGGCTATGTAAAAGATTATCTGGGTAATGAACTTACCGATGAAACTCAAATAATTGAATTAAACGTTCAGGATATTATTGTGCCAAAGGATTCAATTTCATATTTATTTAGAGTATCAAAATTCTTAGATGATGAATTAGAAAAAATATATGGCATGCAACCATACTATAAACTAGAAAAAGAAGAAGACTTGATAGGGCAATTAGTAGTAGGATTGGCACCTCATACCTCCGCAGGCACTATTGGGAGGATAGTTGGTTTTACAAACACAAAAGTTGTCTATGCTCATCCATACTTCCATGCTGCAAAGAGAAGAAACTGTGATGGAGACGAGGATTCAATAATGCTCCTTATGGATGCTTTGCTTAATTTCTCTAAATATTATCTTCCCCAAAAAAGAGGGGGCCAAATGGATGCACCTCTAGTATTGACTACAAGAATTGATCCTAGGGAGGTCGATAAAGAAGTTCATAATATGGATATATCTGAAAAATACTCTTTAGAATTTTATGAAGCTACATTGAAGTATCTGCATCCCAAAGAAATAAAGATTGAAAGAGTTGAGAACAGACTAGGAACTAGCGGTGTTTATTCTGGACTTAAATTTACACATCACACTTCAGACATATCTAAAGGCCCAAAGGCAAGTAGTTATACAACATTAAATTCAATGGAAGATAAATTAATGTCTCAATTTGAAGTTGCTAAAAAGATTAGAGCAGTGGATGAAAATGATGTTGCTGAGAGAGTACTTAAGACTCACTTTATACCTGATATTAAAGGAAATATAAGATCATACGCGAAACAGAAGGTAAGATGCACTAAATGCAACACTACATACAGAAGGGTCCCCCTATCTGGCAAATGTGCAAAATGTAGTAACAAGCTTGTATTGACAGTTACTAAAGGTGCAATATTAAAATACATGAAATTAAGTATTGATATATCTGAGAAATATAAAATAAAAGAATATACCTCCCAAGAAATTATTTTAGCTGATTCAGAAGTAAAAATGAATTTTAGAGAAAAGCATAGACAGCTATCTGTGTCAGATTTTTGCTAAATAAAGAAAATATTTATCATTAGATAATTTTAGATATTTCCTCGGCAGTCCTTTTCATGTCTAAAAATACAAGACCTAATTTAGCGTCTTTTCTAGCAAGGGCTGTTAATACAGCTTCTTGACCTGCACCCATCATTAAAATATATCCACTTACACCTTTAACAAATACCTGTTCTAAGGATCCTTTTTTTAGCTCTTGAGAAGTTCTTTCTCCAAGAGATAACATTGCGGCAGACATTGCGGCAACTCTATCTTCTTCAACATCCTGTGGCAATGCACTTGCAATAATAAGCCCGTCGGTAGATACAACAGCAGATGCCTCAACATCAGGAGTTGTCGCTTCAAGTTCTTTTAATAATTCAGTTAAAATTTGAGTTCTTGACTTTTGAGCCATATTATCCCCACTTTATTAATGAAAAGATAAGATATATAAAGTTAATCAATAAATGTGTAGATCCCACTATTCAAGTAAAGATATAATTAAATTTTAAATAAAAAGAGAGTGCATGGTAATCTTCGATCAATCCTATCGTTTGACCTCGAACTATTTCGGAATTATGAACCTTAGACTATTAGTATCGGTAAGCTGAATACCTCGCCCGAAGGCTTGGTACTTACACTACCGACCTATCAACCGGATCTTCTATCCGTGTCTTCGTCTCTAACTAAAGTTATAGTCACCTATCCCCTTATTCTATTAGAGAGTGGTTGTCTATTTTCAGGGATTATTTCGGGCTTAGATGCTTTCAGCCCTTATTAACTATGGCGTAGCTACCCAGCGATGCCTTATCAGACAACTGGTACACCAGAGGCCACGGCAGTCTGTTCCTCTCGTACTGGGACTACCTTCCCTTCAGACGACCAACACCCCCGATAGATAGCAACTAACCTGTCTCACGACGGTCTAAACCCAGCTCACGTTCTCCTTTAATGGGCGAACAACCCCACCCTTGGGTCCTGCTGCAGACCCAGGATGGAAAGAACCGACAGCGAGGTAGCAAGCCCGGGGGTCGATGTGGGCTCTTGCCCCGGACGACTCAGTTATCCCCAGGGTAGTTTTTCTGTTAGTCCAAGCCCCCATCAAGGAGGCATTGGAGTTCGCTAGGCCCGGCTTTCGCCTCTGGATATCTTGTGGTGTAATATCCAGTCAGGCTGACTTTTGGCCTTGCCCTCTACGGTGGATTCCTGACCCACCTGAGTCAACCTTAGGGCGCCCTCGATACCTTCTCGAGGGCGTACCGCCCCAGCCAAACTGCCCACCTACCGGTGTCCCAACAATAACGGTGTTGGTTAGTTGCTTAGACTTTGAAGGTTGGTGTTCCATTAGTGCCTCCACAATCCCTGGCGAGATTGCTTCGATGGCTACCAACTACGCTCTACGTCAAAGTCCAAGTAACAACGACAGGCTGCAGTAAAACTCCATGGGGTCTTCGCTTCCCATCGGGGGACCCTGGCATATTCACCAGGAAGTGGTTTCACTAGGTTCCAGTTAGGGACAGTAGGGCTCTCGTTACACCATTCATGCAAGCCGCCAATTAAGCGGCAAGGTATTACGCTACCTTAAGAGAGTTATAGTTACTCCCGCCGTTTACCGGCGCTTCGCCCGGTTGGAACCGGGGTTAACGTGCCGGCACTGGGCAGATGTCACCAGCTGTACAAACCTTTACAGGATAGCAGCTAGCTGTGTTTTTATTAAACAGTCGAAGCCCTCAAGTTACTGAGACGTACCGTCCGATTAAAGACAGTACGCACTCCTTATCCCAAAGTTACGGAGCTATTTTGCCGAATTCCCTTAACTGGAGTATCCCAACACGCCTTAGGCTTCTCACCAAGGGGCACCTGTGTCGGATCTCAGTACGAACATAAAGAATTCATTTCTATCCTCTTTTCACGGACTCCAGAGATCGGCCGAACCCGACTAAAACGTCAGGCCATTCCTAATTTCTTCCACTTCTCTGCATTAAGCATCTCCATGGAATTATATAGTTAGATGGAACGATGGTTCCATTCAGCGTACTCCGAAGTGTCAAGGAAAGAACTTGCGTTGCCGCGTGTATCTTTACGGTACCCGAATATTAACGGGTTTCCCTTTCGACTCTAACGAGTTACGAAGAGTCTTAGGATCGACTAACCCTCAGTTGACGAACATTGCTGAGGAATCCTGGCCCTTTCGGCGATGGGGATTCTAACCCCACTTTGCTGTTACTCCCGGCAGGATCTACAATTCTGACAGGTCCACTGGAACTCACGCCCCAGCTTCTGCCCTATCACAACGCCTCCCTAGCGAATCTCTTTCGAGTCCTAGAGTATCAGTATCTGGCTTAGTCCATTCCATTATCGGAGCCATCAATCTAGACGGGTGAGCTGTTACGCTATCTTTAAAGGGTGGCTGCTTCTAAGCCTACCTTCCCGCTGTTTTAGACTGATGACGTCCTTTAACTTATCCAGAATTTGTGGACTTTAACTCTAGTCTGGGTTTTTTCCCTAAGGGGACATGAGCTTACCCCAACGCCCCCGACTCCGAAGATCTACGACGCAAACAAGTTCGGAGTTTGACAGTATGCCGAGAGATTTCTCCCCCTAAACATTCAATCAGTGCTCTACCTTGTCTGCTATCTCCCTTCAGGCTAGACTGCGGCCTATTTAGGGAGGAACCAGCTGTCTCCAGCCTTGATTAGCCTTTCACTCCTATTCCAAGATCAGAAGAACGAGTTGTACGTCAGAACCTCTTCGGGCCTCCACCAATCAATTGATCGGCTTCACCCTGCCCTGGAATAGATCGACTGGTTTCGGGTCTTTTGGTAGTGATTCCGGGCACTTTCAC
>LNJC01000027.1 GCA_001587575.1 Candidatus Methanofastidiosum methylothiophilum | reverse complement strand
TTACTTGGAAACTTCATAGAACTTTTAGAAAAGGAGGTAGAAAACTATGAAGCGAAATAATTACCAGATAACACATTTAATTAAAATAAAAAATAAATTTATAATCTATAAGGAAATATTTCAGCAACATCTATCAGTACTGCATAATTTGCTGGTGGAAGATGGGGCATTTTCTCCTTCAATACTTTAGACATATTTTCAAATATAGGTCCGCTATTCATCAAAGTTGCTTTCCCTTTAATTTGAACTCCTTTATTGTTTTCCCGATCAAGAACATACAATGAAACATTTGGATTGCTCTTTAAATTTGATATTGTATGAGGTGAAGCAATTTCTGCAAAAACTAATCTGTTTTTATCTATGACAGATATACTCCCTTTGGGAGATACGTTTGGAATTCCATTTGAAGTTGATGTCGAAACAAAGGCTAGATGTTGTTTTTGAATTAAGTCTATAACATTTTCTGGCATTTCCATATTCTCACCAAATGTAGTATTGATTTCATCTTTATATTATTTCCTAGAAGAACAAAAAATTATATAAATTTAGACTACTTATCATGAAAAGTGAGATTATGAATGAAAGCTATAGAAAGTTAGAAGAAATGGCAGTTGAGGGTGGCGCAAATTCAGTCAAATTTATACCGGTAGAGAATATATCTGTTAACGAATGGGTAAGGCAAAAATGTGAATTTGGATGTAGGCTTTATGCAAAGCGTTTCACATGCCCGCCTTATGTTCAACCTGTCAAAGACACAAAGAAAAGATTAAAGGAATACAATACTGCCATGCTCATCCAGTTCAAAGATTTAACAGATCGAATGCAGTGGAAAGAAATACAGAATTTAATGTCTGGACTTGAGAGGGAAGCTTTTTTGAATGGGCTTTACAAGGCATTTGCATATACAGCTGGCTCTTGCAAACTCTGTGATGTTTGTCCTGCAGAAGAGCTTGAAAAAGGTTCAATGTTTGAGAGGAAAAAATGTGTTAATATCAGAATAGCTAGGCCCTCAATGGAAAGTGCAGGTATAGATGTGTACCAGACTGCAAAGAATGCTGGGTATGACCTAAAAGTAGTCCCGAAAGAGAATATGTGCTTCACGAGTTTTTGCTTATTACTCCTTGAATAGCATCATTCTTCAATAGCTGTGATTTCACAATATTTAATAACTTTATTTTTACCAATCAATTCAAATTCTAAGAATTGAAATTCTGTTCCTTCTTTAATGAGCCTAATTGCAGTATCAACTACTTCTTCCATATCTTTGGGATCGTTCTTATCAAAGTAGTAATGATTTTCCATTATTATCACTTTAGGTAAGATTTTTAATATAGTATAAAAAGTTAACAATAATATGATTTTTTTAATTAATCATAATGTATTTGTATTTTGTTTTATATTTTTTAATATAAATCCTTTTAAAGTCCATGGCATATCTAATACAAAACTAGAATATTACTACTTAATTTCGGCCATTAGTAACGAAGTGATCTGTTGAAAAGTTATGAAGAAATGTCAAAGGAAGAGCTTATTCAAGAGCTTATTGTGCAACGTTCTAGGATTACTGATCTCCAAAAAATGAAAGAGAGACTAGAAGAACTTGAAGGTGAAAAAGACGTCTTACTCGACAATTTAAAAGAACGTGTAAAAGAACTTAACTGCTTATATGATATCTCTAAAGCAAACGAACTTCCAGATATACCTCTTGAAGAATTATTCCAAAAAATTGTAGAAAAAATTCCTCTCGGATGGAAGTATCCAGAAATAGCCTGTGCGAGAATCAAACTTGACGGTCAAGAATTTAGAACAATTAATTTTAAAGAAACTAAGTGGAAGCTTGATGCACCAATAAATTACTATAACAAAAATATAGGAAAACTCGAAGTATACTACCTTGAAGAAAAACCAGAACTTGAAGAAGGTCCATTTCTTAATGCCGAAAGGAAGTTAATTTTAGCAATAGTAGAAAAACTAGGGCATATAATAGAAAGAAAGTATTCAGAACAAGCGTTAAAGGAGAACGAGGAAAAATTTAGAACACTTTTTAACAATGCAAGTGATGCAATATTTATCCATGAACTTGATGGAAATTTTATTGAAACAAACCAGATTGCATCTGACCTACTTGGATATGAAAAATCAGAACTCCTAAATATGGCGCCTAGTGACATCCACCCCCCAGAATACCTTGAGATGCTAAATGAGATGTTTGAAGAACTTAAGAAAAGAAGCTATTATTGTTTTGAGACAGAGGTTGTGACAAAAGATTATAGATTAATTTCAGTTGAAATCTGTAGTAAGATTATCAAACTCAAGAAAAAAACAGTAGTCATAAGTATTGTAAGGGACATCACCGAAAGGAAACTTACAGAAGAAAAGATGAAACGCCAACTAATGAAATTCGATCTTGAGGCTGGAAAAATTTATCTTGTAAAGGAAGCAAAAAGTCTATTCTCAATTGAAGCTTTTAATGATCTGGTGAAGGTAGGGTACTCGGGATATATTTTAACTAGGTCTTTAGAATCAGAATATGCTGGGCAGATTGAAGGAAAATACAACTATTTATGGATCTCCGAAAAAGATAAAAGTTCTCTTTCTCCTGACTTCACTGAAATTGAGAAGTTCTTGGAGGATATACCAAGAAAAAGTTTTGTTCTAATCGACAGAGTAGATTATCTTTTGTCTAAGAATGGATTTAATAAATTTTTATCTTTTGTGCACCATTTGAGGGAGATATCATACCTGCGTGGAATTACGGTGATTATCTCGGCAGATCCAGAAATATTCAGTGCTGTTGAGATGAAACTTATAGAAAAAGAAACAGCTGATATCTTACCAATCGAAAAAGAAAAGCTTCCAGATAATATGCTAGAGATTCTTAGATTTGTTTATTCTAAGAATTCAATTGGAGTAAAACCTACTTTTTCTGACATAGGAAGAGAGATAAACATAACTAGGCCTACAATTGGTAAAAGAATGAGTTTTCTTACTATGTCAAACTACATTATTGTTTCAATTAAAGGTAGAAACAAGGTCGTTGAACTGACTAATAGAGGAAGAGAGTTATTTTCAGCATAGATTTTACATGTTTTACATATTTTTTTACAAATACTTATAGTTATGTAAAGCCCATAGTTAATTAACAGTTGGACATTTAGGAGTGATAAAAATGAGTTCTGTTGGCAAATGGGTTTATGTTTCTGAAGAAAAGGAATGTGGAATATGTGGACATACTACGCACACACACACGTGTTTAGTTTGCGGAGATATATGTTGCGATGATTGTTGGAATGGAAGAACATCAACATGCGATAAGTGTATATCCAAAGCATGGTGGAGAGATCTCTAAAGAATATTTAAGATAATACGGCTAAAGGACTAGCCATCTATGCCTCCCCATAGTCCCGATGAGAATCAAAAAGATTTGAGGGACATTCTTTTCTTTGAAAATAAATATATTAAGAATATAAAAAAATATTTTTAGAATAAACCTATCCCTGCTAAGAATATTAATAAAATAAAGATTGGTGCAATAATCCTACATATCCCTATCCAGATTTTTTCCAATCGGAATTGTCCTTCAAGATTTATTTCTCTTAATGCAACTTTTTTGATTGTCCAACCTACAAATAAAGTAATAAATATTCCCCCAATGGGGAGGAGAATATTAGACGCTAAAAAGTCCATTGCATCCAAGAAGTTCATTCCAAATAAATTAAGATTAAATGCGCCATTAGATAAAGCTGAAGGAATGCCTAAAACGAATATTGCAAGTCCAAATACGGAAGATGCCTTTTTTCTTGACCACTTTTTTTCATCTATTAGATATGCCACGACTACTTCAAGTAATCCTATTGCGGAAGTTAAGGCAGCAATAAATAATAATAAGAAAAACAAAGCTGACCAAATTTGACCTATAGGCATCAATCCAAATACTGAAGGCAAGGATACGAAAATGAGTCCAGGCCCAGCACTGGGTTCAATTCCAAAAGTGAAAACTATTGGGAATATTACAAATCCTGCTAAAAATGCAATTAACATGTCAAGAAGTGTGACAGTGAAAGCAGACTTGGGTAAAGATATGTTTTTTGGAATGTAACTTCCATATGTTATCATTGCCCCCATGCCTAGAGAAAGGGAAAAGAACGCTTGACCGAGAGCTGCCAATACTGTTTTTCCAGATATTTCTGAGAAATCAGGATTTAAGTAGAAGTTAATGCCTGCAGAAGCTCCAGGCAAGGAAATAGCTCGAATAATTAACAAGAGTATTATTATAACAAGTGTGGGCATTAATAATTTAGACCATGTTTCAATACCTTTTTCAACTCCTAGGTAAACAACATATATTGTAATGGCCATGAAAATTGCTTGAAACAAGACAACTTGTGGGCCATTTGCAACAAATTCATTGAAGTAGTTTGTGGCATCAAGATTATTAGATATCAGACCTGTGAAGGAACTGATAAAATATTTTATTGTCCATCCCGCAATTACAGAATAATAGGAAAGGATAATGAATCCTGCAGCTACGCCCATCCAACCTACTATAGGCCAAGCACTCCTTTAAGTTTTGTAAATGCCCCTACTGGATTAAGTTTAGAAGATCTACCAATTGCAAATTCGGCTAACATTACAGAAACTCCTATAGTGAATACTATAACAAAGTATACCAACAAAAAAGCAGCTCCTCCGTTTACTCCTGTTATATACGGAAATCTCCAGATGTTGCCCAATCCCATCGCAGAGCCTGTAGCGGCAAGCCAAAAACCAATCTTGCTATTCCATACTTCTCTTTCCATTAAATCACTTTTGTAGACGAATTTATATAAGAATCTATTTAAATTTTCTGATTCATATTTTTGTTTCTATAGTTACAATTTTCAAGTTAATGAGTTTCTAAAGTTTGAGATTAATTAGATAAAAAAGAATGCTAAAAAATATGAGATAATTTAGTCCTATCAGTTACTTTTATATGTTTATATTAACATCTATATGCGTATGACATACGTTATTAGAAGCAATGGAAAAAAAGAGGAATTTGATGGGGAAAAATTACTGTCTTCGATTATGGCCGCCGCAAGTGATGCAGGTATAATGAACGAAACTGGGATTGAAGCTATAATAAAAAATGTGATGTCTAATACTGTTTCTTCTGCTAAAACTCAAGAAGTAGTGAAATCTAAAACTTTGAAAGAGGTAATATTGGCCCAGTTATTGAGGATAGGGGTCCAAATGGCTATTCAAAAGTTTGGAGCTTCAAATGTAACTAAAGAAGACGTTATAAGTGAGTTAATAAATGCCGGGTTACAGATGTCTACTAAGAGTTCAAAGGCTTCACAATCAAATGATCTTTTAAGTCAATTACTAGGTGCAACAACAGGTACAAGCGCTAAGTCTAGCCAATCAAATGATCTTTTAAGTTTACTACTAGGTGCAGGGATGCAAACATCAACTAGAAGCACTAAGTCTAGTCAATCAAATGATCTTTTAAGTCAATTACTAGGCGTACAGGCAAATTCAAAGCCTAGCGCATCAAATAATGACCTAGAGGAGTTATTGAAGACAGGAATGAAACTAGCCAATGCTTGGATGGAGTATAATAAATAGTAAGGGATATAATGAAATCAGACCAACTTGTATCCGATACACTTCAAAAGATAAAGGATGCAGAAAAAGAACTTATTAAACTAAGAAATGAATATCTTTCGAAACAAGAACCCTCGCTTAAAGAGAAGGTGGAAGAAAAAAAGAAAGAAATTGAAAGATTGAGGGCCTATTATAAGGACAATGTTATGGCATCCTGCAATGAGAGCTATGAAGCTAAGAGGAGAAGACTCTCAAAGTATGATTAAATAATTATTCAACTTTAATTGACCGTACTCCATTTATGCCAAGCGAGGGAATATTGAAATTTTCGTTTTCATAGAATATTACTTCATTCAAAACTTCAGTTATTGCATATGTTTTTTCAAGATTGTTTTCTGAAATAATGATAATCTTAGTTGCACCTTCCTTTGGCAATGCTTTACTTAATACTTGAGATAACGTAGCAGAATTGTATTTATTATCTAATATATCCTGAATTGAATAAAATATGTTTAAGTCTCTACCACTAAAGTAAACCACATTAGTAACGTTTCCATAGATTGAAAGTGATTTTGAAACGTCTATGAATTCAATTATTTTGAGTTTCTTTAGCCAATTACATTTACAACCATATAGTGGGTCAGATATTACCTTTAATGGGGCTCCATCCTCTTCAGATAATAATTTTCCTTGTTTCTTATAGCTTGCTATTACTTTTTCTCTGTATGGTATGCTAACAAGATAAAAGTCCTCAGAAATATAATTAACTATACCACTATCCCCAAAATTAGAGATTCTTGGACCTTCCCATATGACTTCTCTTTTTTCTTTATCAATTACTATTTCCGTTATAGTTGTACTTTGCATAGAATAAAGATCTTCAAATTGATAAGTTTTGACATTTTCTCCTTGGATTACGTAAAATGGCCATTCAATTTTCTGGGTACATCCAATTGCTCCTAAAACTAAAATAAAAAAAATTAGAAGAAAATAAAATTTAGAAGATTTCATATTACTTCCACTCGTCTTAAGTTATTTACCCAGAAGCCTGTTGAATATCCTGGCATAATCAGTCTAAAATCTTCAGTTATGAGTATATTCTCATTAGAATATGCTTCCTTGAAGGAAACTTCTTTTGAATACCCATCTGAGGCGATGAACTTAATGGATGCAGCGTTATCTGCGTATCTAGCTCTATCCAGTATGGCAACTAAGGGCACGCCAGTGTAGCTTCCCATTTCTCCCTTAAATTCTGCCTGAATAGTTTTCTTTTCAAACCTAGTTAGATCCTCTGGTGTTAATACTATTGTAACTTTTGTATTTCCAGTTACAACTAATGCGTTTGAGGAATCCAATAATTTTATTTCTTTTAGCCATGTTATCCAAAGTTTTCCTGGCTGGTCAGGTATAACTAGCTTAATTGGCCCCCCAGTTTCTTGATTTAACTGGACTCCTTTTTCGGCATAGCATAAATAACCTGCATCGTATTCATCTTTAACTAAGGTAATCATATACCCGTCTTCGGATACAAAAGAAATATACTCAGGTTGAACTCCATAAGAGTTTAATATGTCCATTAATTTAACTCCAGTATAATTACTTGGGATCTCTGTTCCAGTTGATTTTACTAGAGTGGCATCAAATGTTTCGGCTTTCATGGCTTTAAGTTGGCTTAAGGATATAGATCCATTATGAAGTCCTGTTACGCTAATTGTATAATCTGGTACTGCTGGTGCTTTTTCAGTTGTACAGCCTAAACTTAAAACTAAGACAAGTATCGCTAATACAGGAATATATTTTCTATTCAATATACCACCATTTTTCATGTATTAGTTTGAGTATTTAAACGTTATGCTTATTTAAACATAACCATGGGAAATCTTTTAAGCGATATATTAAGTTAGTTATATCGTGAAGAAAATATTACTAACTCTAATTCTTGCGATTAGTATCATTTCGCTATCAATAGGGCATAAAACCATAGATTTAGAAGGAGGGGCAATTAGAGAAGATAATGTAATATGGTCAAAAGCCCCTTATATGGTTCTCAAAGTAAATAATTACTCGATTGTTCCTAAGAAAATGGAGATTGCAATATTGAATATACACAAAGGAAGTACGATCAAATTTAAAGATCATTCAAGACTTATTAATCCAGAAGAGAAAATAATACTAGATTTACCACCCCTATCTCAAAACATATATTTTATTAAATCTTCAAAAACAGACAATTTAAGATTTGCAATAGTTGGAGACTCAAGACAAGATAGTTTTGAAGATGATTATCCTAAAGTCTTTAGAAATATAATGGAGAATATAGATTCAAAAGATTTAAGTTTTGTTATTCATCTAGGTGATTTTGTAATTCATGAAGAAAATAAATATTTTGATGAATTTGAAGAAATTATAAGAAAATATGATACTCCTGTTTACACAGTTATTGGAAATCATGATGGCGATGTTATGGGAGGATCTTTATATGAAAGATATTATGGAGATAGATTTTACAGCTTTGCATATATGGGAACTAAATTTATTATTTTAGATAATTCTATTGGTCTCTTAAATCAAGAAAATCTTTCATTTCTAGAAAATGAACTAAAATTTGATGGGAAAAAATTAGTTTTTCTACATATGCCTGCTTTTGATCCAAGGCCTTCGGGAATACATAGTATGCTAGGTGGGAAGGAATTCATGCAAATTGCAGAGGATAATAATGTCGATATTGTTTTTTCTGGTCACGTTCATATATATCATCAAGTTACGCAGAAAAGTACAAAATATATAATTACTGGAGGGGGTGGCTCTCCCATATATGCCAGTGAAAGAATTGGCGGATTTTATCACTATTTGATTTATGACCAAGGAAATATACAGTTGATTAAAATGGAGAATTAATATGAAAAAGAGATTAAAGATTAATCAAAAAAACAAATACTACTTTACTACAAAAGACCTTGTAACTATAGCAATTATATCCTCTCTTGGTGGTGTATTATCTACCTATGTGGGCTATCTTGGAAATCTAATTAATAGATTTTTTGGTGTACCTTTTGGAGCGGGACAATTCATGGCTGGGCTTCATATGTTTTGGGTTATTTTTGCTATTGGTATGCTAAACAAGAAAGGAACCGGTACTTTTGTCGGTATATTAAAAGGATTTGTGGAGTTTCTATCCGGGGGTAAACTAGGCCTATTTGTGATTATTTTATCTGGTATTCAAGGATTGATTGCAGATCTATCGTTTTTACCATTTAAAAAAGATTCTACCGCTGGATACATTGTTGCAGGTGGACTCTCAACAGCTGCAAATGTCTTTATTTTTCAGATATTTTTTGCTCCATATGAAGCATTGCCTTTATTTTTAGCCATTTCTGTTGTTGCCCTTATCTCAGGTTTTGTTTTTGCAGGAGTATTCCCTAAGAATGTAGTTGAATTGTTTAAAGTAAAATCTAATGATGAAGGAAAAAAAGTTTCCTTAAAAAGGAGTATTACTTTAGGAATTATAGGGATTTTAGCCCTTGGAGCTGCCTCATATTATCTAACGCAACCATTAGGAAAAGACGGAATTGATATTAGCGGAAATGTAGATATACCTTATACATTTTATCCACAGAATTTTAGGAATGAAGAAGTTACCATAAATGCTGAATTAAAAGGAGATTACACCTACGTTGGACACAAAGATTACAATGGTATACCTTTAAATTCAATTATAAAAAAATCAAATCCCCAAGGAAATAAAATAAGGATTATCGCTAAAGATTTATACGAAGTAAGTTTTTCACTTGAGGAAATATATGGCAACAATGAAGTCATAATTACAGAAAACAACGGATCTTTTACTCTAGTTGCTAAAGGATATGCAGGAGGATATTGGATTAGAGATATCAATAGGATTGTGATAGAGTAATGATTAATATCAAGGATTTCTCTTTTTCATATTTTGGAGAAAACAAAAAGTCTCTCGAAAAAATTAATCTTTCGGTAAATAAGGGAGAATTTATTGTAATAAATGGAGATTCTGGGTGTGGTAAATCCACTCTTGCTCTATGTATAGGTGGATTTCTTAGAGGTAAGGGGGAAAAAAGTGGATCTCTAGAAATCGATGGGCTGGATGTCTTTTCTCAAGAAATATTTGAAATATCAAAAAAAGTTGGAATAATACAACAAGACCCTGAAGGTCAAATATGTACCTTGCGTGTTAAGAACGAAGTTGCTTTTGGATTGGAAAATCTCAGGATCCCGCCAAAAGAAATCAAAAAAAAGTTAGGACATTATATGAAAATGGTCGGAATACAGGACTTTGAAAATAGGGATATCTTCTCACTCTCTGGTGGAGAAAAACAAAAAGTTGCTATAGCTTCAGTAATGGCTATGGAACCAGAGATTTTAATCTTTGATGAACCGACTTCAAATCTAGATCCCGTCGCCACAAAAGAAATATTTAGAACAATATCTGAAATCAAGAAAAAAACAAATATTACGATTATTGTAATTGAACATAAACTAGGTTATCTTGAAGATCTTTGGGACAGAATTGTATATATGGAAAAGGGTAAGATTAGGAATATATGTAAGAAATCTTCTAAAAAAAATTATTTTTCTTGGAATAACAATGAAAATGGCTATCTTGGAAAATCTTTAATTGATATTAATGGGCTCACTTTTGAAAAAAACGGGAAAACGATTCTATCCAATATAAGTCTCTCTTTGAAGGAAGGAGAAGTGCTTTCAATTATTGGTAAAAATGGTTCTGGTAAAACGACCCTGCTTCTCCACCTCCTTGGAATTTACAGACCCACTGTAGGAGAAGTAAGGATAATGGGAGAAGATACTAGAAATGTAAATGTTTCAAAATTGTCAAGAAACGTGGGTTATGTTTTTCAAAATCCAAATCATCAGATATTTGAAGAGACAGTTTGGAAAGAATTAAACTTTGGCCCTAAAAATTTTGGGATAAACTTCCATAACTGTGAAGAAATATTAAATGATTTTCAGTTGAATGATTATCAAAATAAAAGCCCTCAAGAGCTCAGCTTTGGTGAAAAAAGAAGACTTAATATTGCATCGATTAAAGCATGTGATCCTAAAATAATTGTTCTTGATGAACCTTTTGTCGGCCAAGACGACAAAAATACTGAGCTAATTTTGAAATGGATTGACAACGAGAGAAAAAAGGGAAAAATTATCATATATGTTTCCCACGATCCAAGAATTTTAAGTTCACGAGAAGACAGGATTCTATTTCTTGAAGAGGGGAAAATAGTTGTTGATGGTAAAAAGAAAGAGGTGATAAGTATCTTAAGAGATCTCTCATTTGAAGAGTTCTTTTTAGGATAAGTCCATGATCAAGTATATCGAAAAGGAATCTTTCCTCCACAGAATAAATCCTATTTCAAAGATAGTGATTCTTTTCATATTCGCTTATTCGCTATTTCTTTTTAACTACTGGGAGATTGAAGTTTTGGCCCTTGTATCGGTTTTGTTTCTCTATGTGGTAAGTGGTATAGGATTATCAAAGATCGAGGGAAAAAAATTTTTCATTACTTTCTCCTTATCTCTATTTATTATTAATGTCCTCTTCATAAGAGAAGGTGATGCAATTCTTAACTCGGGAATAATCAAAATCACGACAAATGGTATAGAATTTGCAATATTCTCCGTGGCAAGATTTCTTGCAATTGTATTTTCTAGTTTCCTTTTTGTAATGACAACTGAGCCAAATAAACTTGCATATTCCTTAATGCAAGCAGGCATCCCCTACAGATATGGATTCACTCTTGTAGTTGCCCTTAGATTTGTGCCAACATTTCAATTTGAAACTGGAAATGTAAGGAATGCTCAAGCTGCAAGAGGCTTATCGGTAGATAAGATTTCTATTAAATCTTTATACATGATGGCAAGATACACGTTCATACCTCTTATTAGATCAACTATGCAATACATTGATACGTTAACAGTTTCGATGGAAGGCCGATGTTTTGGAGCTTATGATACAAGAACATATATTGAAGAGGTCGGGTATGGGAAGAAGGATGTTGCACTGTTGATATTATCAGTAATTTTTTTAATTGGAATTATTTACCAAAGATTTGGTCAAAATCTTTTCTAATTTTAACTACCCAGGTTATTATTTCTTTCCTTTGATTCGGTCTAAAAGAAGAGTCAAACAATAAACTTTTGATAAGAAAGTCTTTGAGGTATACCTTTATTTGATTAAAGTCAATATTATTTTTTTCTGAATATTTTTGAAGAAGGTAATTAGAAAGATAAAATTTCTCATCGTTAAACGATGGATTTGAATCCAATATTTGAGCTATTGCACCAGCTAAATCTTTTAAGCAATTCCCATAATTACTTTCTTCAAAATCTATTCCATAAATCTTGGTATTATAGATAAAATTTTTTATACTTGAGTCACCTTTTAACAATGACATTTTATTTTTTTGTATTTGATGAATACTAGAAAAAAAGTCTGAAAGGCTTTCCATGTATTTCTCCTTATTTGTAAGATTAGAATTTATTAAATTCATTAATGTATCGCCTTCAAGATACTCCATGAATATTGTTTGATTGACTATGGCATAAGGTTCAGGCACATATATCCCATTAGAATAAAGAAAGTTCAAAATATCAAATTCAAATTTACTTCTTGAATTATTAAATACTTTAGCTACTGTTTTTTCCCCATTATAATTAAGCAAGTATACTGAATTTTTCTTTGAAGAAAATTGTTTTTCTATGTGGGCGCTTATATTTTTCTCAAGATACTCAAAATCAATTTTCAATGAATCATCTCGATCTATAGATTACCTCAAAAGTTCCTTTCTTAAGTATTTTCTCATAAAAACGTATAGCTTCTTGTCCCAGTTTAAAGGTGGATCTTCCCTTTCTGTAAGCGTTAAGAGATAAGATATGGATTTTTTATCTAAAAGGTACTCAAATTCTTTATTTTCTATAAACCTATAAATTGCATTGAATACTGGAGAAGGCAGGGGTACTTTAAGCTTTGATAATCTAAGATTTGTCAGCATCAAAGATTTCTTCAAGTATTCTCTTTCATTGTCTGGGACATTATGGTAGTTCATTTCATCATTTCTTTTTTCCCAGTTTGTTTTCCCTTTTTCTCTAAAAAGTTCTAAACTTCTGTTAATTTTAGGCCATCTTGAGGGATATTTAATTATTAATCGCTGTATCGGAACTATATTTTCTTGAACTAAATAGGCTCTTTTTTTTATCTCCTCTATATCACTTTGATTGTAATTTGCTTCGTAGTTATCAAGTTGCTTTATTAATAGTGTGTCCCTATTTCCTTCATTACTACTACGATTTCTAGAAACAGAAGAATTAGTAATTTTTTTTGAATCCTTTGAAACTTTAGATAAATTATTTTTTTGCATCCAAAAGAATAAAGGATAATTAAATATAAAAAATTTAGTATTATGTTACTAAATTCCTAGTTTCTTTCTTTTGGATTCTATATGATTGAGAATTAAATCTGACGCTTTGATAGGATCTTTTTCAACATTTATAATCCCGCCAGTAATGTCTTTGCAATCAACGGTCAAAAGTTTTACAAGATTTGGGCCACCTGTAACTGGTGGAACAGGGTTCACATATGTATATAGCCCAAATGCCAATGCAAATATGGCATCAATAGTTGCCTTTTGTTCCATATATTCAGGTGCTACTGCCGCTACAGGTAAATCAGTTACTGGTACATCCCCTAATGCTTTTGAAATGGTGCCAATTAAATCTGCAAGCCTTCCTGTGTCAGTGCATGTTCCATAACTTAGTACAGGAGGTATTTTCAATAATTCACATAATTTCTTTAATCCTGGTCCAGCTTTGTCTTTAGCCTCTAAACTACATAATCCGCCAACTTGTACTGCTCCATTTCCACAACCAAGCGAAAGAACTAATATGTCCCTCTTTATTAACTCTGTCACCATTTTTATTGTATGTACGTCTTGGCCTGAATCTCTCAAAGAGGTACAGGAAACCATCCCTGCTACTCCCCTTATTGTTCCGTCCTTTATTGCATTTAGAAGTGGTTCAATTGTGCCCCCTAAAGCTTCAACGATGCTCTCAGTTGAGAATCCAACTATAGCCTCTTTCATAGGTAATCCGAATACAGGTTCCACTGAGCTTCTTCTTTCTTTGAAATTATCAATTGCCATTTGTAGAAGCATTGCAGCCTGTTTCTCAGCGTCTTTTGGCAAATAGTCAACTCGTTCAGTAATGCCTTCAAATGCTACAACTTCACTCGCAGGAACAAGTTTGAATTTGTATTTTTTTGCATATATGGGGTCTATGGGCATAGAGCAGTTCATATCTGCAACAAAAATATCAATGCACCCACTTGCCATTATAGCTTCTTGCATAATCCAGTTTCCTGTAAACCCATAGAAAACATCGTCCATCTCCCATCTCTGGATAATTTCTTGACCTGTTTCAATATTTGCTATTATTCTAAGACCCTTAGCTCCAACTTCTCTAGCCTTGTTTTGCCATTCATCTTTTCTTGCAAGTTGAATCATTGCAAATCCCAAGAAAGGCTCATGCCCATTTGGTAAAACATTTACATAATCCGGATCTAATACCCCAAGGTCTACCCTCATTTTATGAGGTCTTGGTATTCCAAAAAGAATATCCTGTGTGAATTCATTTATTATTTGGCTTTGATATGCCATTGCTATTCCAATTCTCATTGCTTTTAATGCTAAACTTACATAATATCCATCTACATTTGTTAAACAGGAGCTTGTAGACAGCATAATTTCACCATGTACTCCGCCAGGAAAGATGCCTAGTTTTTTCCATGTTTCTTGCCTTTCTTTTGGAGCGAGTGACTCGATTATTTTACTTGGCTCAGAATATTTCCTATTAAAGTCGACTTCGACAAAATCACAAAATCTTAAAGCGATTTCATTAATGCTGCCACTTGTATCAAGACCAAGTCTTTCAGCAAAGGCCTTTAATTTAGAAGGCTCTTTTATCTGAAAAGGAGTTTCCCCTTTTGCAGTAGCTCTTAAAGTTTTTATTGTTTGTTCAGTGTGATATTGATAAGTTGAGGTCCCCAAAACGTTTCTTAATAACATCATTCTCATTGCCATTCCGTCAGCCGTTATGCCACAAGCTCCCCTTTTATCAATTGATGAATCGGAACGACAAGGCCCGTTAGAACAAAGATCGCATCTAACTCCACCTTGGCAAAAAGGACACCTCTTATCGGGATCTCCTCCAAATCCCTGTGCTTCATATCTGTCCCAGATATTCGTAATGCCATCCTTCTTAATTTTCTGATACATTTTTTTTACAGATTCATGATAAGAAATTCTATCTCCTTCCATGTTTATTCCTCGCAAAATATTCTGTTTATTATTTTATATAATTATTCTTTAAAAAAAAATAAATTAATCTGTTAATCCAAGCAGTATTGCTAGATTGTCTTTAGCCTTTAATGAATGGGGTGCATTTTTAGGCATGAAAATAAATACGCCTGGCACCATTTCAATTTCTTCATCTTCAAGTATAAAAGTCCCTGTTCCTTTTAGAACCTGTACTACTCCTGCTTTAGTTGAAGTATGTGTATCTATACTTGTACCTGCTGTAAGACACATCAAAGTATAGTTGTAAGTTTTTGATATTGCTAATACTGTACTAAAAATACCTTCTGTAGGAAACTGCATTGTTTTATTCAAATCTTTCCAAAATCCTTTTTCCATTAAATCCACTCCTCCTTTATTATTTCTCCTTTAATCCCAACTACTATTAATTTTATCGGAATCTTCCTAGTCGCACTTTCCAGTGCTTTCTTAGCTATCTGAAGAAGCCCTGAACAACATGGAACTTCCATTACTAAAACTGTTAAAGTGTTAATCTTTGCTTCATCAATCATCTTCTTTATTTTTTCAACATAAATTTCTCTATTTGAATCAAGTTTAGGGCATGCGATTACTAAAGATTTTCCTTTAAGAAAATCTTTGTGAAAGTTCCCTATTGAAAAAGCTGTGCAATCTGCAGCCAGTAACAAATCCTTACCTATAAAATACGGTGCATTTGGCGATATCAAATGAAGCTGGATAGGCCATTGCTTAAGCTGGGAAGACCTCTTGCCCTCTTCCACTATTTCATTTTCTTCTTTTGAAAATTCCATAATCTTAGATCCCGGGCAGGATGCTCCGTGAACATGGCGTTCTTCCTTTATTGGATTTTCTATCCCCCTCTCCTCAAGGAAATCTTTTGCCTGTTTTAGATATTTGTCAGCCCCGTGATCTTTCAAATGTTGAAGATGGGCTTTTATTGTATTTGTACCTTGTTTTACAATATTCTCCATTACTTTTCTTTCATCATATTCCTCGGCCTCTCTTTCTTCAACAAATATTGCACCTTCTGGACAGTTCCCGATACAAGCTCCAAGCCCATCACAAAACAAATCACTAACTAATCTAGCTTTTCCATCTATTATTTGAAGTGCTCCTTCGGGGCAATTAGGTACACAAATACCACATCCATTACACTTCTCTTCATCAATTTTTATTATCTCTCTTTTGACCATTTTAACACCAATATCTTTTCTATACTTAGTATAAAATAGATACCTATATAAACTAGTAAGTTTCTAAATTGATACTATGACTGAGTGTACAATCTACAACACACTGGATATAGTGGGGAAAAAATGGTCTCTTCTAATATTATTAGAACTTTATAGGGGAAAATCTAAAGAGAAAAGATTCAACGAATTAAAAAGAGGATTGCGAGGAATCACGCCAAAAATTCTTTCACTTCGTCTTTCTGAACTGGAAAATCAAGGACTGATAAATAAAAAAATAGACAACTCAAATGTCCCTGTCAAATGTGAATACTCTTTAACCGAAAGTGGAGAGGATTTTATACATATAATCCAAGAAATAAAAGAATGGGGATTAAAGTGGAAATTTAATAACAATGCGTGTAGCGTGACATATTGTAAACAATGTGAATTGGCATTAGACTAATTTAAGTTAAAAAGGAAGGAAATAAGAATCTTAGCAAGATATAGATTGCAACAAACCATATTATGGCAATTAAAAAGGTAACTATCCATTTTGATTTTACACTTATTGGTTCGCATATAGCCTTATTTCTACAGTCTTGAAAAACTTCTTCTGGAATCAATTTTATGATTATGTATAGGGTAACTGAAATAATAAGTATATCATCTATATAGCCAATTACAGGGATGAAATCCGGTATCAGATCAATCGGGCTTATGAAATAGCCCAATAAAAATAAGATAATTATTTTTACATACCACGGAACTCTTGGATCTCTGTATGCCTTATAGAGGGCATAAATATCATTTTCAATACTTTTTGTCTTTTCTTTTAATTCTTTAAATCCAATCATGAAATCCCTAAATAAGATTAAAGTCTTCAAAAACAATATTCCTTGGTTTAACGCCGATTTTGATAAATTGGTCCGCAAGCTCCATCATCATTTGATTAGGGCCACATATAAAGACAATCATATCAGAAAGTCCTTCATTTATTTCAAATAACTCAATAATATTCTTCGTGGAAATTCTTCCAAGATCATTTGAAAGCCATAATCTATAATTAATATTAGTTGTATTATTTACTATTTCTTTTATCTCTTCATCATAGATTACATCTTTCTCGTCTTTACATGACCATAAAAAATAAATTTTGTTTTTATTAGATATATCTTTATGTTTCAACATGCTAAGGAAAGGGGTTACACCTATCCCTCCAGCAATCCATATCATGTCCTTATTTTCAAAAAGAAATTTCTCGCTGAATTTGCCATAAGGCCCATATAATAAGACTTTGTCTCCAACGTTGACTTTGGGTAAGTGATAGGAGGTGAAATCTCCTGATTTTTTTGCTGAAATACGAATTATATTTTCACTAGTCGAACTTGATATGGAAAATGGAAAAATCTCAAACGATTTTCCAAGGCTTGTGAACTTGACAAAGACAAATTGTCCGGGATGAAAATTCATTTTCTTCTTAATTATTTTAAATTTGATTTCAGTAATATATCCCATATCTTTTACTTCTTTGATTTCAGCATCAAATTTAGGCCCAATTAATTGATATAAAAACAACATATAAAAATAGGATAAAATACCAATTAAAGAAAAGATAATGATCCATGCTCCAAGTATAGGATACTGGATTAGGTCCCTTCCTGCAACTATTGCATGCCAAATTGCTAATATAAGAACTATTCCCATAAACTTGTGGCTAAGATGCCAAACTTTGTAAGGCAGTTTTATTATAAGGGTCAATAACAAAAGAATAATCAAGAGATAGAAAGAAACAATGCCATAAGTAATTGGGATACTTAATCCTGGAACAAGGTAGAAAGCAATAGAATTCAAGTTTGGGAATACCCTAATTATTAAGAAAAGAGGGTGTAATAATATAACGACAAATGATATCTGGCCAACTAAATGGTGTGCTTTGTATACTTTGTCAAGACCACCAAATAGTGATTCTAGTAAACTTAATCTTAATGATAAAATAATAGTTAGAGAAAGAAGACATATTCCTATCAAAGCAGTACTCTTAGCGATGAAAAGATAAATTTGAAAGAATCCCCCAATCCTATGTGAAAACCAAATAATAAATGTAATTAAACTAACTATGAAAGTTATCCCAAGACCTTTATAACCAAATTGAGTTCTATTGATTTTATCAATTAGCCCTAAAGGAAATATTCTTTTAATAATAGATTTAGAATTTTTTGAATTCATAGTAACCCTGATGTTGTTTATGTATTTTTGATTAATCTAATTAATATAAAACTAACGTAAAATCAATTAATTAGTTTAATCAGGTAGATTAGTGATTTAAATAAGATAATTAAGATTTAAACTATGCATTATCATATAATACTGACTACCCAATGCAATTCACAATGCAAATACTGTTATGAAAAATCAATGAATGATTTTGATGTAGATATTGAAAAGAAAGTGAGTCTTGATTTGTCGGCACCTGAAACAAGTATAGTGAATATTAATAAACTAAAAAAATTCGTTGGTAGGGATAAAAATCCAGTGCTTATTTTTTATGGTGGTGAGCCTCTTCTTCAGATAAATAAAATTAAAGAAATAATGGATAATATTGAGGTACCTTATAGAATGCAGACAAATGGAAAGCTTCTAGGGAAACTTCCAATTGAATACCTAAAAAGAATTGATAAGATTTTAGTTTCTATTGATGGTAACAAAGAGAAAACCGACGAGAATAGGGGTAAAGGAACATACAAGCTATTAATGAAAAACGTTTCACTGATAAAACAAAAAGGGTATAAAGGAGAGATTATCGCAAGAATGACCCTAGGAGAAAATTCCCCAGATATTTACGAACAAGTTTTACATTTGATCGGTATAGGTTTCTCTTCTATTCACTGGCAGATAGATGCAGGGTTTTACGCACATGATTTCGATAAGCAAAAATTTAGTTTATTCGTCAATGAGTATAATAATTCAATCACGAAACTTATAGACTATTGGATAGAAAATATGAAAAATAAAAGAGTTTTGAAATTTTACCCGTTCATTGGAATAGTTGATAGCCTCTTAAAAAATGAAAAAACTAAACTTAGATGTGGAGCGGGGCATAGTGGGTATGCTATACGTACTGATGGGAAATTAATGGCTTGTCCTATCATGACTTGGATTGGTGATTTTATTTCAGGAGATCTTGATTCAAACCCTGACAATCTTAAAGAATTTCCAATGGCAGATAGGTGTAGAAATTGTAATATTAAGTTCATATGCGGAGGTAGATGTCTCTACTGGAACTACTTAAAATTGTGGCCAGAAGAGGGAAATCAACTAATATGCAATACCATAGAACATCTCGTAAATAGCTTAAAAAATAGAATTCCAGAAATAAAAAAGCTAATTTCGGAAGACTTAGTTAGTTACAAAGATTTTGAATATGAGAAATACTTTGGGCCTGAAATAATACCATAAACTAAATCATTTTTTTAAGAAATTAAAAATTATTTTCCGAAAACTACTTAAATACCATAATATAAAAGTAGTTGGAGATTTTATGGACTTATCAATCTTGTTAATTCTTGGAGTTGTAGTTGTATTGGCAATTGTTCTTATAGGAATATTTGTTGGCATCTACAACAGATTTTTTGCATTAAAGAATTCGGCTGAAGCAACTCTAGGACAAATAAGAGTTGCACTAAAAAAACGTCTTGACATGATAGATCAACTCTTAGGTGCTGTAAAGAGTTATGCAAAATTTGAGAAAGAGACGTTAGAAAATATAACAAAATATCGTGCGAGTATTGGAAGTGCTTCCCCCGAAGCTATAAGCGAAATTGACCGGCAAAGTGCGGGCATACTTGGGAGGCTGATTGCAGTTGCAGAGAATTATCCTGACCTTAAAACTTCAACTACAGTTACTAATTTGATGGAATCAGTTAAAACTGTAGAAGATGAGATAGCAAGACAAAGATATACATACAATAATATAGCTCAACAATTCAACACAATGCTTGATACAATACCTTCTAACATTGTGGGGAGGATTATTGGGCTAATAAAGTTAGAATATCTTAAATTTGAAGAGGCTATTGAAACAAGACCAAAAATTGAATTTTAGATGTTGAGACTATGGCAGAAACAAAGCAAATAACTATACTAGTGCTAGTTACACTACTAATAGGTTCGACGACACTATTGCTACTGCCTAAAGGTCCAATAGTTTTTGAAGGGGACCTTGTAGTAGATAACTACGAGGCCTATTTTCTTTCAGATGGTACCTTAATAGAAAGGTATACTTATGATGTAAAAAATTCTGGACAATACAGAATGCTATTTAGATACTGGGATGATATTCTCTCATTTGAAAAATTGGGAAGGCCCTATATTGAGTTTGTAAGCGTTCAATATCCGCCTGGCACTGTTGGATATGCTAAGGATTACAAAGGAGATGTAAGAGTATACGGAAACGAATCTTATAGCTACGTTATCGATTCTCTTGCATATACAAACGAAGTAGGTGTCTATAATCCCTCATACTTTAATAAAGGAAAGTACACAATAGAATACAAATACATTTTACACCCTCCTATACAATATGACGATGAAGTAAGTCATTTGAATTTAAAACTTCAAAGAGAGCATATTCCTATAAAAAAATTCAAGGTTACTTTACCAAAAGAGTACATTGTTAAGATTTACCCACGCCCACCAAATCTAAATATTTCAGAGGATCAAAATAATTATATCATATCAGGGTCTTCTCCTGAGAATGAGCTTTTAGAATTTGAACTTCTACTCAAGCCAGAATTTATTAATGTAATTAATGGTTTTCCAGAAAAAATAACTGGAGTAAGACAGAGGACAGAGATGGCCAGTTTGCTCTATACTGTTCCTTTTTATGCTTCAAAGGCCCTTTATGTCATTACTAGTTTGTTATTACTAATTGTTCCATTCATATTTTTGTATATATATTACAGATATGGAAAAGAAAAGAGTTTTACAGTTCCAGAATTTTTGAGCTTTGTTCCAAATGACAAATTAAAACCTTGGGTTGTTAACCTTTTGTTTAAAGGTGAGGCAAATACCTTTGATATGAATGCTTTCTACGCAACTCTTTTAGACCTTCATAGAAGAAATAAAATTGAGATTAAAGAAAAATCTAATCCAAAGTTTATTACAATAAAACTGAAAGATAAAACAGAGCTAGACCATTTTGAAACAAAGGTAGTGGAGTTCATTGAGAGAGTTGGGACTGATGGAATAGTGGATACTGAAACCATAGACTCCTTAGCTAAGAGTGCAAGAAAAAATGTTATGAATCAAAAAACTATGCTAAGTTATCAATCATCTCTTAATAGTTTGACAAATGTAAAATCAAGCGATCGGGTTATTATTAAAAACTATATAGTTGAAGGAAGAACTAGGCCTCTACCAGTATTGTTTTTAGGGATAATTCTTGCCGCAATCTCCATTCTTATGTTGGTATTGATTCCTTATGCAACTAATTCTTTGGGTTCTCTTATTGCATCGATTGTGATAATTATTCAGTCGATAATAGCTATGGCTTTCCCAACTACATTATTTGGACTATGGAAAAATGATAGTTACAAAGAAAAACTTGAATGGGATGCTTTTACAAAGTTCTTATCTGACCTTGCTTTGATGAGAAAATACTCCCCAGGAGATATCCTAATGTGGGGCGAATGGCTTGTCTACGGTACTGCACTTGGAGTAGGAGATAAAGTTGAAGCTGCAATGAAAGCTCTTAATGTAAATATTCAAGAAACAAATATAGTTCCTTACCACTCTATTAATAGATCTTTCATCCCTATATCTTCGTATACCCCTCCCAGTAGCGGTGGCGGGGGTAGCGGTGGATTCGGCGGTGGCGGCGGATTTGGTGGAGGTGGTGGCTTCGGCGGCGGTGGAGTTGGAGGTCGTTAAATCTACTAAAATAAATTTAGTTATAATTAAGAAAATTAGAATATATTTAATAAAATGAAATAATAACTATTTTAGCTGAATAGATCGTCTATTCCATATTTAGCCCAGTCGATACTTCTTCCGAAGCCTTCACTACCACCCATTTTCTTTCTTCTTGCGTCTCTTTCGAATGGTTGTAGCTCTATATCTCCATCGGCCGCTCTTCCAGATATGAATGGTGATTTTACCCCAGTCATGATGAGCATTACTCTCATGGAATCTTTTAGACCTTCATCAACTCTTGCTCCCCATATAATTTTTGCTTCAGGATCCATTATTGAGTTGACAATTTCACCGACTCTATTGGCTTCGTTTAAAGTCATGTTGCTACCGCCTGAAACATGCACAAGAGCTCCTTTTGCATTTTTATAGTCAACATCCAATAGTTTACAAGTCATTGCTTCGTGAACTGCTTCTTCTACTCTGTTTTTGGTATTTGACTCCCCTACTCCTATTACCGCGACTCCACCATCTTGCATGATTGTTCTTACATCTGCATAATCTAGGTTAACAAGACTTGGTTGTGTAATAGTTTCTGTTATACCTTTAACCATTTCAGCAAGTACTTCATCAGAAACACTAAATGCATAGTCAATTGGCATGTTTGGGACAAGTTGAAGTAGTTTATTATTATCTAGTGTGATAACTGTATCTGCGTATCTTCTAAAAGCTTCAAGTCCCTGAATGGCTTTTTCAAATCTGTGAGATCCTTCCATTCTAAAAGGTAGTGTTACTACTCCTACGACTAAAGCTCCACATTCTTTTGCAACTTCGGCAACAACAGGAGCACTTCCCGTTCCTGTTCCGCCTCCCATACCTGCAGAAACAAAAACTAAATTTGCGTCTTTAAAAAGATCTTTTAATTTATGTCTATCTTCTTGAGCGGCTTCCCAGCCAATGCTAGGGTCCCCTCCTGCTCCAAGACCTTTTGTAAGTTCTTTTCCTATAACAAACTTTTTATCAGCTTGGATATTTTCTAAGTGCTGCCTATCAGTGTTAAAGGCGATTGTTTCGGCACCCATAACTCCCCCAAGCATTGAAAGCCTATTAATGGTGTTATTGCCTGCGCCTCCGCATCCTGCACATATAATCCTAGCGTGTCCTATGCCTTCTAATTCCGCTGCGGTTTCTTCAAAGTTATTAGTTTTAGTATATCTTGAAGCATTTTCCAAGATGCCTTTCATATAAAACCCCCAATTATATAAATTATTTTATTATTTACCTTATTTTTTCAGATATGCCCTCATTTCTAAGTGACCTAAACCCACCAAGTTCATTCTTTAGCATGTCTCTGATAGCTGATCTTATGGCTTCGCTTTTATTAGGGAAGTACCCATAATTAACCAACTCGTCTAACCCGTTCATATATGCTTCCGGTATTTGTACTGATATGAGTTTCATTAATGTCCCTCTAGCATCTGTATAATATTTAGGAGATATATCTATATAAGAGTTTCGGTTATCCAGATAATCTTTATAACCTATTCTTATATTATTCTGATATTTTTCTTGTAATATTCTGATACCCCCATAATATTATATAGATATTATTTGGACATTTCATGCTTATTTTCTGGATACTTCAATAGTGGTATTGTAATATCGCTCACGAATTATCGTTATGGATAATCATTGTCTTTCATGTGGGTTATCCAGTAAATACTAATTTTGTTAACTACTATATATAGTTTTCGGTTAATAATGATAAACAATA
>LNJC01000026.1 GCA_001587575.1 Candidatus Methanofastidiosum methylothiophilum | reverse complement strand
AGCTCGAGCCCGTAGTACTGGGCAATCTTATGGAAGTATTGGACAAGGAGGTTGAAAAATCATCATTTGGTAACAAGCGAAATTTTTAGCAGATTACACATAGTTCGTTTAAGGCAGATTTCTCTAATTTAATTAATAGTATCTACCCTAAGTTACCTAAGAATTTATTAAGCAACTAATAAAATAATATTTAATGGGATGGAAGGAAAGAAAGGCGACAAGGAAAAAGGTAGCGTCTGACAGGATAAAAGAACTTCTAAAGTTTTCAGAGTTACATAAAGATGACGAACTTCTATCAACTAATTCTATTAAAACAGCTGTGGCAATATCAAGGCGACACAAAATCAGGATCCCTATTAAATCTAAAAGGAAATTCTGTAAGAAATGCTCAACTGTTTTTATCCCTGACAAAACTGTACGGATTAGGACTGGTAAAGGGAAAATAACATATACCTGCCTAAATTGCGGCCATATAAAAAGAATCCCTTATCTTAAAGAGAAGAAAGAAGTAAAAAATAAGAAATTAGAAATTTAGATGTTAAAGGGATAGTTCGCCTTCTATTATGTCATATATCACTTTTTCAACGCCTATTGGGGTTCCATCGAGCACCTTTAGAGCATTGTCAATCTTCTTTTCTTTGTCTGAATAGAGTGTGAATAGATCCTGTCCTTTTGAGACTTTTTCACCTTTTTCAACATGGAAGAGGATTCCTGCACCTTTGTCGTCTGGTGCTCCGCATGCCCTCGCTATCATGTTTATCATTCTTGTGTCCATGAAATCTATTCTTCCTTCTATTTCAGATTTCACAGTATGTTTGTAAGCACCTACTGGTATCTCTTCAGGTTTTATTTTGGGATTTCCTCCCTGCTCAGCTATAATTTCCCTAAATTTGGAAAGCGCTTTTCCGCTATCAATCATCTGCTCTGCTATCTCTCTTCCCCTTCCTCTAGGTGCCTTGCCACCCATCTCGAAAAGAAGACCTGCAATCTCGCATGATTTGTCCCTTAAGTCTTGAGGTCCTTTGCCATCCAGCACGTTAAGCACATCAATTGCTTCAAGTGCGGGCCCAATTCCTCTCCCTACCGGTTTTCCTCCATATGTAATCATGCACTTTATTTCCATTTCAAGCCTCTCGCCAAGCGTAATAAAATCTCTTGCAAGTTTTTTTGCCACAGTAGCATCTTTGATCTTTGCATTTTTGCCAACAGGTATATCTATGACAACTTTTTCTGAACCGGAAGCTTTTTTCTTTGCAAGTATGCTAGCAAGAAGAAGTGATTGTGGGTCTAGCCCTAATGGATTTCTAATTCTAATCAGCTTGTCATCAGCTATTGCTAGATCAACTCCGCCGCCCCAAACAATGCAGCATCCTATCTTATCCACAATCCTCTCAATTTCATCTTTGTGAAAACTTACGTCACAAAGCAGTTCCATTGTGTCTGTCGTTCCTGCTGCGCTTGAAATAGCCCTTGATGATGTTTTGGGTATTGTTAAACCTGCAGCGCCTAGAATAGGCACTATAACCATGGTGGTCCTGTTTCCTGGAACTCCCCCTATACAGTGTTTATCGTAGATTGGTTTTCTCTGAATATTTAGGGTCTGGCCGGTATTTACCATGCTATTAATTAAATTAATGACTTCTTCATTAGAAAGGCCTCTTGTATATACTGCAGATACAAATGCAGAGAGCTCAACATCGCTTAATCTGTTTTCAACTGTATCTTGAATTATACTATAAATCTCCTCTTTAGCTAAAGAGTTCCCATCTAACTTCTTTTTTATAAAATGAACAGAATCTGGAGGAGGAGCAATTGTTATCTCGGCATTAATGGTGCATGATAGATCCATCTTCTTACATAGATACTCATAAAGCCCCACCTCACCCTTTGAGACTACTTTTTCTGTTAAATCGACAACTGCGACAAAATTATCATTTCCTATCTTTACATTTACCCTGCCAAGCCGTCTAACTCCTAGAAACTTTGCATCGTCTTTATGCATTAGAACAAGCGGGTAATCGGTCGCTTCAATATCTAGGATTTTAATCTTAAATAACACGAGAAAACCTCCTTAAAATAAGAATAATTAAGGGTATTTATAATTACCCCTACTGATTAAAAAATAAAAAATTAAGTTCCAAGTTTCCACGAACATAAATACTCTTCCTGCTCCTTTGTTAAGCTATCAATTGAGATGCCCATCGATTTTAGCTTTAATGTAGCTATTCTTCGATCTATATCCATAGGTACAGAGTATACCTTGTTTTCAAGATTTTTTCCTTCTTTTGTGAGATATTCTGCTGATAAGGCTTGGTTTGCAAAACTCATGTCCATCACAGATGCAGGATGCCCCTCTGCGGCAGCGAGATTTATGAGCCTTCCTTCCCCAAGAAGGTATATTTTCTTGCCATCCCTTAACTTGTATTCTTCAACAGAGTCTCTGATAACTCTCTTTGAAGACGATAGTTTTTCTAATGAATTAATGTCAATCTCAACGTTGAAGTGACCCGAATTTGCAACAATCGCCCCATCCTTCATATTCTTAAAATGTTCTTCACTTATGACGTGAATATTTCCGGTAACAGTGACAAATATATCTCCAATCTTAGAAGCCTCTTCCATCTTCATGACTGGAAATCCATCCATGGTGGCTTCAATCGCTTTTATAGCATCAGTTTCAGTGACAATGACCTTTGCGCCCATGCCACTTGCCCTCATTGCAACTCCCTTGCCACACCAGCCGTATCCGGAAACAACAAAGTTTTTCCCAGATAATAAGATATTTGTGGCTCTAATAATCCCGTCAAGGGTGCTCTGACCTGTACCATATCTGTTATCAAAAAAGTGTTTTGTCATAGCGTCATTTACAGCAATTATGGGGTATTTCAAAACGCCTTCCTTTTCCATGCTCTTGAACCTGATGACGCCTGTTGTAGTTTCTTCTGTACCACCTATTATTCCCGGAAGCACGTCGCTTCTATTCTTCATTATTGTTGAAACTAAATCGCCACCGTCGTCCATTGTGATGTTTGGTTTGGCGTCTAATACCTTATTTAAGTGATCGTAATACGTGTCTCTATCTTCTCCCCTAATAGCAAAGACTGAAATGCCATAATCCTTTACAAGTGATGCGGCAACGTCGTCTTGGGTACTTAAAGGATTTGAAGCGCATAGAAAAACTTCAGCCCCCCCTTCCTTTAAAGTAATCATGAGATTTGCAGTTTCAGTTGTAACATGTAGACAGCATCCAATTTTGTAACCTTTAAGAGTATTTTTTTTTTTAAATTCTTCTTTAATCAATGCTAATACGGGCATTTCTCTCTGTGCCCACTCAATTCTTAACTTTCCTTTCTCTGAAAGAGAGAGGTCTTTTACGTCGTATAGCATCTATCCACCTGAAAAATCATCCAAAGAAAGGCTTATAAATGATTGTATTGGCAATGGTATACGTGAGTTAATGAGAAAGTACGTTTATGTAGTTATTTTAACGGCGTTGTTACTCCTTTCTGCGGGTTGTGCTATCGAAAAAAAGGTAGAGAAAGGAGATACGGTAAAAGTTGACTATATAGGAAAACTTCAAGATGGAACAGTTTTTGATACTTCAATTTTAGAAGAGGCAAGGAATGCTGGAATTTACAATCAAAACAGAATTTATGAACCTTTGACACTAAAAATTGGAGATGGTTCAACTATTCCAGGTTTTGAGAATGGACTTTTGGGAATGAAGGAAGGTGAAACAAAGACAATATCAATACCTCCTGAGCAAGCCTATGGCCCAGAGGATCCTTCATTGAAATTCGTGCAGCCCAAAATATTAGAAGAAGTGCCAAAAATACAAGAGATAACAAGATTTGAGGAAATTCCAAGAACTTTCCAGGCTACAGTAAGTTCTTTTGTTAACAGATATGGCAAACAGCCTACTGTGGGTATGATTATTGACTTAGCTGACTGGCCAGGTCAAGTTGTCCAGGTTACAAGTACCGATGTTGTTATTGAACACAAGCCTGAAGTAGGAAAATCAATTACTAATGAAGTAACTACAATTACTGTTACAGAAATTAAAGCTTCTACTATCGTATTAAGATACGATCCTAAAGTGGGAGACTCTATACCTACTGAAATTGGAAATTTGGTAGTACTTGAAGTAACTGATACCACAATGAAAGTACAGGCAATGCCACAGAAACAACTAGAAACTCTATTTGGTGTAGCAAATATCGTTGAATCAGGAGACAAATATATTATCAGAGTGAATCCAAAAGTTGGAGATGAGATAGTATATCAAAACCAAGTGGGCAAGGTAGTTGAAGTAACAGCAGATAGTTTCGTCGTTGATTTCAATCACCCACTAGCAGGAAAAACTCTATACTTTACAGTGACACCTGTAATTATCCAGAAAGGGCAGGAATCTGGATTCTTTGAAAAATACAGACTATTCATATTTGGCAGCCTTCTCATAGTAGTTTTTGCAGCGGCCTATGTCTTTATGACAAAATTCTATTCAAAGGAAGATAAAGAGAAGAAGAAGGAAAAAGCAAAAACAAAGAAAAGAAAAGCAGTCAAAGAAGAAATGAATGGTGAACTAAAAGAACTCGCATCTAATGTTGAACAAGTTCAAAAAGACCTTGATACTAAAAAAGAAACAAAAGCGAAACCAAAAGCAAAGAAAAAGACTTCAAAGAAGAAAAAAGAGTGATCATTTTAAGGTGAAAATCTAAAATGAAATTTAATAAAAAATTTATTTTTTTAATATTTGCCATTTTTGTTCTTATTACAGCTTCAATTGGTTGTAATTTTAACCTAGAGGATATTGGCATATCCAGTCAAAAAGGCGGAGTTACAACTAGCGGGGAAGTTGATATACTTAGATCAAAGCTTTCTGCTTATGAATCGCAGGAATCTCTAGAGAACCTGGAATTACAAAAACTAAGGGAAGAAATTGAAAGGATAAAAAATCAGAATATACCTGTTAACGGAAATATAGCAGTTATCAGGATATTTGGGATATTAGATCAAGAAGATGTTTTGCCTATAGCTTCTCAGCTAAGAAGGCTTACAGAAGACAGGGAAGTTGGCGGCGTAGTTTTGTGGATCGATAGCCCTGGCGGGGGGGTATCCGCTGTAACAGAGATCTATGATGAAGTTAATAGATTGAGTTTGAGAAAGCCTGTTGTTGCTTATGTTGGTGGGGTAGCTGCGTCTGGGGGATATTACCTAGCAGTTGCAAGCGACAAGATAGTTGTAAAACCTGATGCTATTTTAGGAAGCATCGGAGTAATTTATGTTCACGAGGATTTGACTGAATACTTCAAAATGTTTGGGATAAAAATAGAGGTAATAAAAACGGGGGAAGATAAAGACCTTGGAGCTCCGTGGAGACCGCTGTCAAACGATGATCGAGAGAATATAAAAAATATGATCAATGAAGATTTTGATAGGTTTGTGTATGTAGTTTCAAAAGGAAGAAATTTGCCAATAGAAGATATCCTAAAGTATTCTGACGGGAATGTTTGGAGTGGTACCCAAGCAGTTTCTTATAAGCTTGCAGACAGGGTAGGGACTCTTGACACAGCCATTGAAGAATTGAAAGTTAGTGCAGGATTAAAGAATCCCAAAGTATCATTCTTCCAGATTGCAGATGACGGTAGTGTTTCAAATATGAGCTACGAATATATGAGATACCAGTACGCGCCATCTATACGTATTCAAAAGAAGTAAAAGTTTTCTCAAAGAAATTTTTATCTACAACTAATACTCTTTTGTCTGTAATGATGTCATCGATATACCCTTTCCAGTATACGACAATGCCAGGGCCAAAAAGGGAAACATAGTGCTTTAATTGTTTGTTATAATCCTGTTTGAACTCAATATAATCACAAAAACTAGCCTTACTCTCAAACCAAAATACCTTTCTACCCCTTATCTTAATGGCTTTTTTTAGAAGGAAATCTGGAGTTTTTCCGGAACCTAGTTTTCTTAAGTCATCTTCTCTTAGGAACTGAATCTCTTTTTTATCGAGATATACTTTTAACATCTCTTCCCCATTCTTCCCGTTTTCTCTTTGAATCTTTGAAGATTCTGGAGAATATGCAATATCAACTTCAATTGCCTTTTTTATTTCGTTTTTAATTCTTTCATCTTCTATTGAATCTGGGTTGTTAAGAATAGTTTTGATATCTTTCTTATTGTGGCCTTTTTCTTTTAAGATCATTGTTGCAATGAGTATTGGGGAAAAGGATAGTTTGGCAGCTATATCAAAAAATGATAGGCCTTTGTCCCACAACTTGACAAGCTCCCTAATCCTATTCATGATGGGGTAGTAATCTTTCTTAACATTTCTCACAGTTTTTTGAGACAATATAGAAAGTAAAACGTCTTCTTCGACCCCATATTTTTGGGAAAGCCCGGGCACATCATCCCTTGTATTAATAGATTTGTAAATTTCCATGAAGACCTGTTTTCTCATTAGACCACTTTAATGGTAGAGGTAGGAACACTTTTAAATATTTTCTATCACATCTTGATTATGGATAATAAAGAGTTCTATGAATTCAAGAAGCAGCTTAAGTTCCTTTCAAAAATCAGAGGGCGCCACACTGAACTTGTTTCGGTATATATCCCTGCAGGATACGAAATATCTAAGGTAGCTGCACAGATTAAAGATGAGCAAGGCACTGCTACAAACATTAAATCCAAGGGCACTAGAAAGAATGTCCTCTCTGCACTAGAGAGGGTTATGCAACATTTAAGATTATACAAAAACACTCCGCCAAATGGCCTTATTATCTTTTCAGGCAATATTTCAGAGGATGAAGGTAATCCGAAGATAGAACTCTATACATTAAATCCTCCAGAGCCTATATCTGTGAGAATTTATAGATGTGACCAACAGTTTGTCCTTGACCCTCTACTTGAAATGATTGAGGACAAGAGGGTTTTTGGACTAATCATCGTTGAAAGAGGGGAAGCTAGTATTGGACTTCTGAGAGGTAAAAAAGTAGAACTTCTTAAGCATTTAACTTCAAGAGTTCCTGGAAAGTTCAGGGCTGGGGGTCAATCTTCAGTTAGGTTTGCAAGATTAAGAGAAATTGCTGCAGATGATTTCAAAGATACCGTAGGTGAGACTGCAAATGAAATTTTTCTCGCCCAGCCAAATTTAGAAGGCATACTAATCGGTGGTGGCGGTTACACCAAATATGAATTTGAAGAAGGCGAGTATCTACATCATGAACTTAGGAAGAAAATATTAGGCGTTGCAGATACTGCGTATACTGAGCTTTTTGGATTAAACGAGCTTGTGGATAAGAGCGCAGGGATTCTAGAGAATTTAGACATAACAAAAGAGAAGGACATTGTTACGAAGTTTCTTAAAGAATTGATAAAAGACGATAGCCTTGCAGCCTATGGGGAAAAAGAAGTTAGAAAATACTTAGAAGCAGGTGCTGTGGATACATTGCTTCTTTCTGAAGGGTTAAATAAAAACAGAATCAAAATAAAATGTGGATCTTGTGGCAATCAAACTGAGAAGACTGAAACAGATGAAGAGTTATTCAAGTTGGAACAACAAATTTCTAGTATACAATGCGAGAATTGCGGAAATCTAAGTTTAAATATTGAAGAAAAAGTTGATCTCTTGGAAGAGCTAGCAGATCTGGCCCAAGAAGGTAGCACTAAAGTAGAGGTCATTTCTACAGAAACTGAAGAAGGCAGTCAGCTGTTAAGGGCATTTGGTGGCATTGCTGCGATTGTTAGATACAGGCTTTAGATTATAGAAATTTTAGACAGTTTAGTAGCTCATCAAGGGTCTCTATAGGGGTCAGAATAAGAGGTATCTTCTGTATCTCTGCTAATTGAACAGCAATATCATCTATTTTTTTTGCTCCGTGTAAAACGACCATCGAGGGTATTATCCCTTGTACTTTAATAGCAATCATGGGTGATCTCCCAGTCGATACTTTTGTAAAGATCAGCGCCCTTTCTGAAGAGAGCCCATAAAGTTTAAGAAATTCTTCTGAATTGAGATTAAGAATCGCCTTAATGCTATCAATGACTGTATAGCCGTGGATTTCTTTGCTCAAGTATTCCTCATTTACTAGTATCTCACCATGCACGGCATCAATTAATTTTTTTGGAGGTATTGGAACTGGGAACTCTTTAAGGTCTAAAACGACGTCACTTATTACCTCCTTAGCAAACCTGTGGCTGAATGAATGGATTATTTTTCCGCCTCTGCTAATGTCAATATCTATCAGGCTTTCAACGACTTTTCTAATTGTTGAAGAGCCAGGTGATTTCCTCCTGCCCCCCTCATAGTCACTTACAACAGAAGGAGAAATAGATAGATGATGTGCCAAATCAGTTTGAGATATGCCAAAAATCTCACGCCATTTCCTCAATGTTTGGCCTGGGTCATTCGATAATACAACTTCTCCCGCTATCATCTTAGCAAGTTGTTCTTTTGCATCTTCAAACATATAGTTAAATAACGAATAGAAATATATAAAATTTTCGTTGAAAAGCGGAGAAAATAATAAAAATAGGTACTGATAATTGGATATATGTCAAAAGTATACTATGTTCCTTGGAGACAAGATTCTGATATGGTTGGTAAATTCAGAAAGATTATTAGAAAAAGCAATATCTTAGATAATATCAACAAAGAAGATAGAGTCGCAATCAAACTTCATGTAGGAGAATATAAAAATCCAGCCCATGTGCACCCCCTATATCTTAAGGAATTGGTGTCTGCCCTTTTAGAGATAGGGTGTGAACCATTTCTTACAGATACTACTACTTACTATTGTGGGAATAGATTTACTGCAGTTGGTATGATAAAAAATGCATTTTATCATGGTTTTTCTCTTGCAAATATTGGGTCCCCTTTCATAGTTGCAGACGGCTTAGGTGGTGATGAAGGATTTTCAGTTAAAGTTAGTTCTCCTCTAAACGAAATATATGTACCAAGCCTCTTCAAAGAAGTTGACAAGATGATAGTTTTTAGTCATTGCAAGGGCCATGGATTAACAGCTTTTGGAGGTTCAATAAAAAATGTCGCTATGGGATGTGTCACTAAGAAATCAAAACTCCAAATGCATAAGTTTGTCAATTTTTGCTATGATGAGTCCCTTTGCAATGGATGCGACGCTTGTAAAGATGCCTGTGGCAGAGGGATTCCCATACTCAAAAATGGTAAGAGGGTAATGTCCCTTGAAAAAAGAGAGGATTGCATGCACTGCCCAGCATGCATGGAAGAATGCAAAACTGGGGCAATAAAGTTAAAAGAACTTGAAGCTCTTGGCAGAGTTCTTCCTAGGGCGGTTGAAGGCATTTTCAAAGTTATAGGTAAAGAGAATGTTACTTCAATTAACTGGGGGGCAAATATTGTTGAATACTGTGACTGTATGCCTTTCCCTGGGAAGACCCTTAGAGATAATGTCGGCATATATTTATCAAAGGATATAGTTGCTATCGATAAAGCTTTCTTAGATGATGCTAACAAAAATACTTTCATGATAGATGGAAGGCCTGATCCTGAAATACAAACTATTGAAGGAGAAAAGATTGGGATAGGAACAATGGATTATGAAAAAATAATTCTATAGAAATGTTGGGGACCCCCTCCGTTGGACCATTTTCAGGATTAATGGAGGGGATCCTTTTGGAGCTCCTTTTATCTCTGCCAAGAGGAATTGCGCATT
This sequence comes from Candidatus Methanofastidiosum methylothiophilum, assembly GCA_001587575.1. Classification (GTDB taxonomy): domain Archaea; phylum Methanobacteriota_B; class Thermococci; order Methanofastidiosales; family Methanofastidiosaceae; genus Methanofastidiosum. Next base: position 15,195 of record LNJC01000026.1, on the reverse strand, counting down.
TCCATGGCAAGAGACAGATTTTTGCATTGATGATACGTGATAGTTGCTGCAATAACTATCACTAGTGAATAATAATATTAAGTTATATATAAAGTTATCGGTTAACAATGCCTAATGATAATGAAAATTAATAGCGATTATCATTATAGGAACTCCATAAACTTTTTAATTGGAAAAATAAAGAGAGATTGATTCTTATGAAAAAGATTCTAATTGGTGGAAACTGGATTGATACAAATAATTACATAGATGTGATAAATCCCTATACTGGCAAAGCCATAGATGCTGTATCTAAGGCTTCTTCAGATCATCTAAAAGAGGCTATTGAATCTGCAGTTAGAGGTAGTAAAATTATGAAAGGCTTAAGCCGCCACAGAAGATACGAAATACTCTCAAAAACTGCTGAATTGATGATGAAAAGAAAAGACGAAATAGCAATGACAATGGCATTGGAGAGTGGTAAGCCACTTGCATATTCAAAAGGTGAGGTATCAAGGGCCCACGAAACTATTGTTCTTTCTGCAGAAGAAGCAAAGAGGCTTGGAGGAGAAGTAATACCTTTTGATGCAGCGCCAACAAGTTCCGACAAGTACTGTTTTTACATAAGAGTTCCAGTAGGCATAGTTCTATCCATTACCCCATTTAACTTTCCATTAAATCTTGTATGCCACAAAATAGGGCCTGCAATAGCAGCAGGAAATAGTGTAATACATAAACCAGCATCAAAAACTCCTTTGACTTCCTTACTTTTAGGGGAGATCCTTTTGGAAGCTGGACTACCAAAAGATGCTCTGAATATTGTTATTTGCTCTGCTGAAGATGCAGAAAACTACCTTGTTAAAAGTCCACTTATAAGAAAAATTTCTTTCACAGGTAGCAAAGTCATAGGAGAAAGAATTGCTTCAAACGCTGGTTTAAAGAAGCTTTCAATGGAGCTAGGCTCAAACTCTGGCGTTATTATTGATGAAAACACAGATGTTGATAAAGCGGTATCTGCTGTAAAAGTAGGAGCTTTTGGTTATTCTGGACAAGTTTGTATTCATTGCCAAAGGGCATATATTCATGAAAGTATCTATGAAGAATTTAAGAAAAAGATTGTTAGTGCTGCAAATAATCTTGTTATTGGAGATCCAACTGAAATGACCACCGATATTGGCCCAATGATTGATGAGAAAGAACTATTGAGGGTTAAATCTTGGATTGATGAAGCAAAATCTCAAGGAGCCAAGGTCTTATGTGGTGGGGAAAGAGATGGTTTTGTATTTAAACCAACTGTAATTGAAAATGTGACTGAGGAAATGAAGGTAGTAAAAGATGAAACCTTTGGTCCAACTTTATCGTTAATCCCCTTTAGGGATTTCAAAGAAGCTGTAAGCAAATTAAATAATTCGATATATGGGTTACAAGCTGGAGTGTTCACTGAAAATGTTAGAAATGCATACTACGCTATAGATAATCTTGACGTAGGTGGTGTTATGATAAATGATGTTCCTACATTTAGGATTGACATGATGCCTTACGGAGGATTAAAGAGTTCAGGTTACGGTAGAGAGGGTCCGAAATACGCAGTTGAAGAGATGACAGAAATAAAATGTGTACGATTTCACATTTAGAAGATCTCTAAAAACAAAAAAATGAGGATATTAAATCCTCTTGTCTATTTCGGTGTAAGGGATAAAGTCTCCTACATGAGCATATGCGGGTCTAATTATCTTCTTTCCTGAAATAAGCTCTTCAATCCTGTGCGCACACCATCCTGGAATCCTACCCATTGCGAATAGTGGAGTATAGAGTTCTTTAGGGATATCCAAACAGTGGTATACAAACCCTGAATAGAAATCAACATTTGCTGTTATTACTTTATTAGATTTTTTTACTTCATAGAATACTTCAGGACCGAGTTGTTCTATTGTCTCATAGAGCTTGAACTCGTCCATTCTTTTCTTGTCCTTTGCAAGTTCTCTTGCTTTTTTCTTGAGTATCACTGTTCTAGGATCTGACTTGGTATAGATTGCATGACCAAGTCCATAAATAACGCCCATTCCATCAAAAGCCTTTCGCTCAAGGATTAGTTTTAGATAGTCCTTTACTTCTTCTTCGTCTTCCCAATCTTTTACATTGTCCTTTATGTCCTTCATCATTGCCATGACACTTTTATTCGCACCACCGTGTAGTGGCCCCTTTAGGGAACCGATTCCTGCAGAGATAGCAGAATATGTATCAGTTCCAGAAGATGTAACTACATGGACTGTAAATGACGAGTTGTTACCTCCTCCGTGCTCTGCATGAAGAATCAGAAGTATATCAAGTGTATCCGCCTCAAGTTTAGTAAAGTTACCGTCTTCTCTTAGCATATAAAGAAAATTTTCTGCGGCTGAATAGTCTGGATTCTGATTTCTTAGAATAAGATCCTTACCCTTGAAATAATGTCTTCTTGCATGGTATGCATATGCAACGATTGAGGGGAACTTAGCAATTAACCCAACGCTTTGCCTCAAAACATTTTCTATACTTATATCGTCTGCTTTTTTGTCTAATGCATAGAGAACTAAAACGCTTCTTGCAAGCTTGTTCATTATATCATTACTTGGGAAGTGAAGAATTACATCATTAGTAAAATTAACAGCTAAATCTCTGTTGCTTACCATTAACTCATTAAAATACTCTAGCTCTTCCCAGTTGGGTAATTTTCCAAAAAGAAGTAAGAATATGATCTCTTCGAATCCATGTCTGTTCTCTTTGGATATTGCTTCAACTATATCCTCAATTTTTATTCCCCTGTATGCAAGTCTACCATCAAGTGGTGTGAAAACTCCATCTTTTTTTTCATATCCAGTTACATCAGATATCTTTGTTAGACCTACCAATACCCCGCTCCCATCTTCATTCCTAAGCCCTCGTTTCACATCATATTTTGGGTAAAGCTCAGGATCAATTTGATTATTTACTTTAGCATATTCTACCAGTTTTTCAAACATTCAAACACCTTTTTAATAAAAATATTGACATATGTCTTATTAATAATTAAATTTTTTTTCTAATGTTTTATATTTAAGAGTTTCGGTGGAACATCAGATATGTAACTGTCTTTTATTGGAAAAAGATTATAACTTAGGCCAAATAAAATTTTAAGAATAAATGGTGGGGTCGCTGAGATTTGAACTCAGGTCCCAAGCTCCCAAAGCTCGAAGGATAGGCCAAGCTACCCCACGACCCCAATAAGTCCATTTTTAAGTATGGCGCTTATAAGATTTTCGTTTTATTATTTGATTATGATTCTTTCACCGTTTACCATGTAATGTATTTTTTCTGAAATCTTACAGACATGGTCTCCGCATCTTTCAAGATATCTTGCTATGAGCATGTAATGTGTATAGTAACTTATGCTTCTTGGATTTTCAATCATATAAGATATGCATTCACGCAATATTGTATGAAAAAGATCGTCTACTGTATCGTCTACTTTCCACATATCATCGATGATAGTTAAATCCTCGGTTTCGTAAGCCTTGATAACATCGTCTAGCATACCCAAAACAATATCTCCCATGACAATTACACTTTTCAATCTAGGGAATTCTTTGTTAAAAGAAATCTCTCTTATATCTTTTGATATGTCCTTAGAGTATATACCAATCCTAGTTAGATAAGTGTTCATTTTCAAGGTGGATATTATGGCCCTTAAATCTCTTGCAACTGGTTGATACAAAACTATTAATCTTTGAGCATCATCTTCAATCTTATAATCATATTCTCTAATATCTCTTCTTTGACTAATTACTTTTTCTGCAATAGTAATATCTGAAGTTTTAAGGGCGTCAAGTGATTCTTTTAACATCTCCTTGGAGAGCATCGCCATTTCTACTACATCAGATTTAAGTTTCTTTAATTCTTCAACAAATTTTTCTCTCATTTTTTTCAACCTATCCGAATCTTCCCATAATATATTTTTCAGTTAATTCATGTTTTGGATTTTCAAATATTTGTTGAGTTTCCCCAAATTCTATAAGTTCACCTAAATACATAAAACCTGTAAAATCGCTAATTCTTGCAGCTTGCTGCATATTGTGCGTAACAATTACAACAGTATAATTTTTCTTTAATTCATCAATTAAATCTTCTATTTTTGTTGTTGCAATTGGGTCAAGTGCGGAGCATGGCTCATCCATTAAAATTATGTCTGGCTGTATAGCTAATGCTCTTGCAATACAAAGTCTCTGCTGCTGACCTCCAGATAGCCCCATTGCAGATTCATCTAATCTTTCACATACTTCCTCCCATATTGCTGCATCTTTCAAGCTTTTTTCAACTATGGCGTCAAGATCGCCTTTATTTTTTATTCCGTGAATTCTAGGCCCATATGCAATATTATCATAGATTGAACGGGGAAATGGGTTTGGTTTCTGGAAAACCATTCCAATTTTACTCCTTAATGCAACAGGATCTACTTTTGAATCAAGTATGTTTATGCCATTCCAAATAATCTTGCCATTCATTCTGCATCCTTCTATTTCCTCATTCATTCTATTTAGAGCCCTAAGCAACGTACTTTTACCACAACCACTTGGCCCAATAAAAGCAGTCACTTTATTTTTTGGAATACTCAAAGACACTTTATTAACCGCAAGCATGTTGGAATAATAAACATCCAGATTTGATATTATTAAAGATCCATCTTCATTTTTTTCTTTATATTCCATCTATTACCACCATATAATTGATACCATTTCTACCAATCTCTATTTGCTTGTGAACGTTGACGTATTATTATGGCCAAAAGATTCATTGCGAATAAAATAACCAATAATACAAGTATTGTACTTGCTGCAAGATTTTGGAATTCTACTTTTGGATGCCTAGTCCAGAAAAATATTGTAACTGGTAATGCTAGAAATCCATCGAATATACTATCAGGTGCAACTTTAGCAAAAACTGATGCAATAAATAATATAGGTGCCGTTTCACCAATAGCTCTGGATAGTGCAAGTATTGAACCAGTTAAAGTTCCAGGTAATGCATAAGGTATTACATGATGTCTCACTGTCTGCCATTTTGTAGCGCCAAGTCCTCTTGCTGCCTCTCTAAAAGACTTAGGAATTCCTTTTAGTGCTTCCTCTGTTGTAACAATAATAACAGGCATTATCATCAAGGATAGTGTTAAACTACCGGCCAGTATACTAGTTCCAAATCCAAATAAACGCACAAATACCGTTAGACCTACTAATCCAAATACTATAGAAGGTACACCCGCTAGATTTTGAATTAATCTTCTTAAGATCCTAGTATATGCATTGTCCTTTGCGAATTCAGTTAAGTATACTGCAGCACCAACACTTACAGGCAAAGAGAAAATCATGGCCAAAACAACAAGATAAATTGAGCCTAGGATTACTGGATATATACCTGCTATAGCGGGATTAGCACTAGGATACGAAGTTAAAAAATTTATATTGAGACTTGGGAGTCCTTGTTCTAAAATAGAAATAATTAATACTCCTAAGAAGACAGATGCGAATACTAAACAAGAGCCCACAGATAAAATACCAAATTTAGCAACTCTGTGCCTATTCACAAGTGTAGTTTCAGATTGAATTCTTTTAACTTTTAAGTCATTATTATTAGAAGATATAATATTAAAATTTGATTTATTATTTTTTATAGGTATTTTAAATTTTTTAGTTTTCTTTGAAGAAGTAATTTTACCGGCATTTTGTATTCTCAATACAACAAGTCCTGCAAGATAATTAATCAAGTATGTAATCGCAAATAAAACAAGACCAACTGCAAATGCAGCACTTACTGCCAATCCCGGAGGAATATCGCCTGTTGCAACTTGGGCAATATACGCGGTCATAGTTTGAACCTGGCTTAATGGATTTAGAGTAAGTCTTGCTACGTTTCCCGCTGCCAATGCCACGACCATTGTTTCTCCCAAAGCCCTTGCCAGACCAAGAAGTATTGAGGCAATAATGCCGCTTGAAGCAGCCGGCATTACAACTTTGATTGCTGTTTCCCATTTTGTTGCTCCCATTGCAAGACTTGCTTCTTTTAATTCCCTAGGAACTGCCCTCATAGAATCGTCTGAAACGCTTACAATTATCGGAAGGATCATTACAGACATTACTATAATAGCACTTGCAGCATTAAAATAACTTGCACCAAAATATTGTCTTAAAATAGGACTTATTACTATAAGAGCAAAGAACCCATATACTATTGAAGGAATACCCGCCAGAAGTTCAATTATAGGTTTGGCTATGGAACTTGCTTTTTTATTTGCAAATTGAGTAAGATACACAGCTGCCCCAACTCCAAGTGGAGTTGCGATTAATATGGACCCTCCTGCAATTAAAACAGTACCAGAGAGTAAAGGTAAAATACCAAAGCTTGGGTCAATACCACTTGGTATCCATTTTGTTCCCGTAAAAAATTGAATAATACTAACTTTAGGACTTAAAAAAAATTCAATAGAGCCATTTAACAATGTATAGAGAATAGCTAGACTTACTATTATTGCAAGACTTGCCGCAACAAACATCAGTTTAACTATCAATGTCTCCTTTAAATCCACTCTTTTGTGGAATGGATTATTTCCATTGAAATATGGCCTATTGACTTTACCTAACATCTATTACATCTCTAGTTTAGTTTTGAAAGCTGTGAAGGCAATATTGTTGGGTCAACTAAGGACACTTTAACATATCCAACTTGTGGAACTATTTTTTGTCCTTCTTCACTTAATATGTATTTAAGATATGCATTTATAGCTTTTCCCTTGTCTGTTGAAGTGGTTGGTACACCGTTTGTGTATATGAATAAAGGTCTAGCCATTGGGTATTTTGCAACGTTTTCAATTGACGCTTCAACATATGCGTCTCCTGATTTCTTAGCAACTTTTACAACTTTTAACTGCCCTGGATTTTCAATTATATATGCATATCCAAAGTACCCGATTGCATATTTGTTTGACTTTATAGCATCTAAGATAACATTGTCATCTGCGCTTGGATTGTATACACCGTCACCAGCATCAAGTCTTGTCCTTGCTACCTGGGTAGCTTTTCCCCAATCTTTAATGATGCTTTCGAAGAAGTAATCATATGTTCCGCTGGCTTCGTCTGGTGCGTATATTGTAATCTTTGCATGTGGCGCTCCTTTTTCCTTTAGACCTGGAACTTCGTCCCAGTAGACTGCAGGATTGTCATTTGTAAAGATCTTGTATAGTTGCTCAAAGGTAAGTTCATTTGCCCATGTGTTTTCTTTGTGGACTACAACAGCTAATACATCATATGCTACAATCCATTTTGTTGGGAGAATACCGTTGCATGCACCTGAAACTGTACCATCTGCTTTAACTAATGTTTCATCACAGCCTACGCTCTTGTAATCAGACCCTTTAAGAATCCTACTTGCATCTCCTAAATCTGCCTCTCCTTTAAGAAGAGAGTTAAATCCGTGGCTTGAACCTCCACCAGAAACAGATATCTGTGCACCTTCAAAATGTTCTGCCCAAGCTATTGCCAGTGGCAAAACTGTACTTGATCCTGTTTGATTGAGTTTTATTGTTGATGGTTTTGTTGATGTGTTTTGTGTACAGCCGGAAAAGACCATACCGAAAACAATAACGGCCATCAATAATCCAAATACTCCTATTCTTTTTCTATCCATGGTTAATCACCAAATTAATTAAATTTAGATCTTTTATAATACTTCTCGACTTAGAGTATATAAGAATACTTACTAAATTGATTTCTCAATATCTCTATATATTAAGTTATATCTATACAGAAATATTTATATAATCAATAGTTATAAATAAATCGATAAAATGGAAATTAGAAAGGTCCAAATTACTGGTGGCTCTTCTTATGTTATTACTTTGCCTAAGGACTGGATTAAATCACTGAACATAAAGAAAAATGATTCCTTGGGGCTCATAGTGCAAAAGGATGGGACTCTACTTGTAACTCCTGACAAGGTGATTGAGAAAAAAAGAAAACAGAAAGAATTTATTGTTGACTCTGATACGGATAAAACATATCTATTTAGACTTCTTGTTGGTGCATATGTCATGGGTTACTCTGATATTGCAATTAAATCTAAGGATACAATGCCCCCACAGATTAGGGAATCAATAAGGATGTTCACCCAGATTGCGATTGGTCCAGAAATAGTAGATGAAGAATCAAATCTTTTTGTTGTAAAAGATCTATTGAGCCCGATGGAAATGCCTTTTGAAAAGACTGTAAAGAGGATGTATTCTCTTGTAGAGAGTATGCATAGAGACGCAATTAAATCCTTAAAAAGTAACAACAAAGAGTTGGCTGAAAATGTTGTTTCAAGAGATTTTGAAGTTGACAGACTTTACTGGCTTGCAACACATCAATATAATGTTATTCTTACAGACATAATGCTATCAAAGAAGATGGGTTTAAGTCAAGAGGAAGCAAGTTATTTCTTTTTGATAAGCAGGATTTTAGAAAGAATTGGGGATCACGCTGCTATCCTTGGAGAAAATGTAATTAAGGCTATAAATAAACTAAATACTGAAATAATCAATGAAATTGAATCGGCGAGCAATTTAGCATTAGATATATTCGCAAAGAGCTTGGAATCTCATTTCAAAAAAGATATCAAGAAAGCTAATGAAAATATAGATGCTGTAGAAAAACTTCTAGAAAAATGTGAAAAAATTAACAATAAAGCCTTAAACTTTGGGATAGAAGCTGTGCCTGTTGTCTATATAGTTGAAAGTATCAGGAGAACAGGAGAATATTCTGGGGATATCTCAGAACTCACAATTAACTACTTAATATTAAAAAATTAAATATTATTTTATTCCTTTTATGAAGTCTTTAATTTTTGAATCGTAGTTTGACTTAAGGTCTTTCCCCGTTATAGTAAGTTTTGACAAAGGTGTGATGCCAAGATAATCTTCCATATCTTCAAAAGCTTTGATATCGCCAGAGCTACTACATGTACAAAAAAATCCCACATTCTTAAACTTGCCTTTGTTTTGATCAATATATGTTCTAACTGCAGGTGCCATAAGCCCTGCCCATATTGGTGTTCCTATAGCAACTATATCATATTTAGAGGGATCAGTTTTCATTTCTTTAATTGTAGTGAGTTTTTTTGTATGTGCATCTCTACCAGAAATTAACCAACCAATTATTCCTTTTCTATTTTTATTATCAACTATTTCTTCAATATCGCATTTAGCCTTCTTAGAGATTTCTTCTGCTATTTTTTTAGTTGTTCCAGAACGAGAATAATAAACAACGAGTGTTTTCATGATAATTGAATAGACTCCAGATATATAAATCTTATCACAAACAAAATATAGGGAAAACAGCCTTTAAAGTAAAAATTAGAAGGGTTGTTATCATAGATAAATTAGAGATAAGTCTTATATATCCCTGACAACACTACTTTTCTGGACGAGTAATAGAACGGCCAACCATTTTGAAATGGAGGAGATAAACATAATTGAACCCCAAATTAACTTTCCTGTAGAAGACAGAGACGATGAGCAGCCTCTCTTCATTCCTGAAGAAGACTACGACGAGGACTAAATAAATTAATCTTTTTTGAAATATTTAGATTAAAACCTATATGAATATAAAGATTCTTAAAATAAACAAATACTAACCGAAAACTATTTTAAGATTATATTCCTTATATGAAAACGGGGGGCTTTTATTGCCAGAAAAGAAATTAAGGATATTGATAGCTAAACCAGGTCTTGATGGCCATGATAGAGGGGCAAAGGTAGTTGCAAGGGCTTTGAGAGATGCAGGTATGGAGGTAATTTACACTGGACTTAGACAGACACCTGAAAGCATTGTAGAAACTGCGTTGCAAGAGGATGTGGACATCATAGGACTTAGTATATTGTCAGGTGCACACAATTACCTGTTTAAAAAAGTAATTGACCTTTTAAAGAAAGAAGGTGCAGAAGATATCCCTATTTTTGGTGGCGGTATTATCCCTGAAGATGATATGCCTTATCTAAAGGAGATTGGAGTCAAAAGAATATTTGGCCCTGGGACTAGTACTGAGGACATAGTCAGCTATATTAAAGAAATGACTAATAAATCATAAAGAGTGCCTAAGATGAGCTCCTTTGACGAATTGATAAAAAGTATGATATCAGGAGATAGAAGGGCTCTTGGAAAAATAATTACTTTAATGGAAAACGATTCTTCTTCTTCCGCTTATATTATTCCCAGAATACATAATCTAACTGGAAATGCCCATATTGTAGGGATAACTGGGCCTCCAGGCTCTGGGAAAAGTAGTATTGTTGATAAGCTCGTATCCTGTTATAGAAAAGATGGGCTTAAGGTCGGCGTTATTGCTATTGATCCTACTAGCCCTTTCACAGGAGGAGCAATCCTCGGGGACAGGATAAGAATGAAACAACACTATACTGACAGAGATGTCTTCATTAGGAGCATGGCAACTAGAGGAAATCTTGGAGGCCTTTCTGAAGCCACTGGTAACACAATTAAAGCGCTTGATGCTTTTGGTAAAGATGTCATCATAATCGAAACAGTTGGTGCGGGACAGGTAGAAGTTGATATTGTTAAAGTAGCAGATACTGTGATAGTTGTTTCTGTTCCTAGTATGGGGGATAGCGTCCAGACTCTCAAAGCTGGAATCATGGAGATAGGAGACATATTTGCTGTCAATAAAGCTGATATTGAGGGTGTTGAGAAGTGCATCCTAGAGATTAGAATGATGCTAGAGCTTTCAGAGAAAAAAGAAGGATGGATACAGCCCATAATAAAAACATATGGAAATAAAGATGAGGGGGCTAACAAACTCTACGAAGCGATTAAGGAGCATAATAAGTATTTAATTGAATCAGGGCATAATGAGAAAAAAAGGATCATAAGGGGAAAAACTGAATTAGTGAATATTCTACAGAACTTATTTATTAGAAATCTATACAAAACTATAAGTGAGGAAGAAATGGAAGAACTTGCAAAAAAGATAGCAAATAGAGAAAAAGATCCTTACATGATTATTGAAGAATTAATTCCAAGATTGAAGAAATTTGTATGAGGTATTTTGATGATAAAAAAAATAGACCATATTGGAATAGCGGTAAATAATTTAGAAGAGTCATTGAGTTTTTATGAAGAGGCTCTTGGATTAAAAGTAGAAAACATAGAAGAGGTCTCGGAACAGAAGGTAAAGGTTGGCTTTCTTGATATTGGGGGAGTCCATCTAGAGCTTTTGGAATCAACTTCACCGGATGGCCCTGTTGCAAAATTCATTGAAAAAAGAGGAGAGGGGATACATCACATTGCAATTTTAGTTGATGATATTGAAAAAAGTATAGCTGTTATGAAAGAAAAACAGGTAAAACTAATTGATGAAATACCTAGGAAAGGTGCTGGTGGCTCTAAAATGGCATTTGTACACCCTAAAAGTACTCACGGCATACTTTTAGAGCTGTATGAGAAATAGTTTTTTAAAGAAAAAGATATATATACTTTATATTATGCATTTATTATATATTAGGAGGAGTATAAATGGCCCTTTTTGGTGGTAAAAAGAATGATGAAAAAGATGAAAAATTAGAGATCCTTAAGCAAAACTTAGAAGAAATTGAAAAAGAAAACAGGGCTCTAAAAATGCAACTTAAGGTTTATGAAGAAGAATATGAGAACATAGAGATCATCAAAGAAAAATTTGAAAAAATTACTAGGGAAAATCAAGACTTCATGAACAAGCTTAAAGAAGCTGAGGATAAGTATAGGGAAGTTGAAGAAAGGACTCACGACGTTATAAAAGAGATAAGTGAAGAGAGAGACAAGTATAAATCTGAGCTTAACAATGAAAGATCAAAAGAAATCATTGAGATAAGACAGAAAGAGGAATTAATCGAAGATGTCCAGAGGGAACTTGAAAGGGTAAAGGCAATTAACGAAGAACTTAACAGGCAGATGGAAGAAACAGAGAGGGGCAAAGTCATTGTTTTGGATGCCTTTGAAAAAGACATTGAAATAAGTGAAGGCGTCATAGTAAAAGGTGGATTAAAAACTAAGGAAAACGTGAAAATTGAAAATGATGCCCTTATTAAAGGAGACATAATAGCTGGAAAGAACGTCACCCTCGGAGACAGAACAACTGTCCAGGGAGCGGTAAAATGTGACGGATCCTTGATAATGGGGGAAGAAGCAGAAATAAGAGAGGAAATCTTTGCAGGCAACGCCTTTATTTCAAATGGTAGCGTCATACCTGTTTCAATCAAAACTACTGGGGACGTTAAGGGTGGAGAAAGAATAAAAATCGGTGGCGAATTTATTGCCGGCGGTGATGTATTCTTAGGTAGCGAAACAATAATTAAGACAAAACTTGAAGCAAATGGAAATGTTTCAATCGGTGAGAACAGCAAAATAATGAAAGACTTAGTTTCTAATGGAGACGTAGTACTGGGTGCAAACAGCGATGCTAAAACTATAAAGGCAAAAGGAAATGTTACAATAGGCCACAATTGTAACGTTAGCAAAGTCCTTTCCGATGGTTCAGTTACATTAATGGATGGAACTCACATCAGTGAAGGCATAGAGTACAGAGGCTCAATAAAGATAGGCGGCGGAGTAACTCTAGAGGGAACTATAAGAACAAAAGATAGAGGAGAAATTTTATAAAATTATTTTTATCTATAAATTTCTCTTTTTGTATAAAATACGGCAATCCCACCAATTATTAAGCCTATTAACAGACCCCCAATAAAGTATGCGACATAATTATAGGATTTTGTTGTTACTAAAGTTTGTGATTTTTCAATTTGCACTTCTTTTTGAGTGGATATTTCTTCTAAAGGTTCTAAGAATCTAAGTGCAAATGCCACGCCTTTGGAGTATTTGTAGAGAATTATTGCACCGATCTTATCAGATTCCTCAAATGTAGAGGCATATTCATAGTAACTTTCTGCCATTATAGGCTCCCCACCACTCCTTCTTGCAAGAAATATTGCACCGCCTGCTTGATCTTTTGCCCTTTCTAGTCTTTGTTTTATTACATCTTCTCCTGAAGACCATAGTTCAATTGAAACGCTTGATCTAACTTTGCTGTCAATGGCATCAAAGATAGCTGCTGCATATTTTCCATTTTCATATTCTCTTTCAGCTGCTGCTAGTAACTCTGCACTTTGAGTAAGTAATGAGTTTTGACCGATTAGTGTTCTAGCATAAACAAGACTTAATCTTGCATCTTCAATTCTCTGGCTTGCATTATATTTAATCTGTGACTCTTCAATTGTTGCCTCGCCTTTTGAATTCTCCTTACTTACATCAAGCCATAATTTTGCAGTTTTCGCTCTTTCTTGGGCAAAGTTTGCATAATAAATAGCATCATAATATCTTTGGTTATAGAAATGTCTCCAGGCATCGGCTATTAGATTTTCTGATTCAATCGCTCTTTTCTCTGCTGCTGCAAGGCATTCAAAGGAGGTAATACCCCTAATGTTTGAGGATTCTTTTGCAATTAATTCGTTAGCTTCATCAAGTTCCTTTTGGGCTGTTTCAATCTTAGCTTTTACAATATTTGAATCCCTATTTACCATAACATCTATCGAGTCGCTAATATAGTTCAACTGTATTTTGGCATTGAATATGTTACTCATTGCACTATAGTATCTTTTTTCAGAAAGGTTCTTTTTAGCAGTATCAATATTTGAATTGGCTCTGTTGAGGAAATCAGTTAATGTTTGATATTCTCGGTATCCAATACTTTCAGAATTTAATTTAGTAGTTGTTGATTTAGAAAGTTTCTCTACGGATACAAATTCTGAGAGTGCTCTGTCTTTAATAAAATCTGTATTAACAATAACTTTAGATGGAGGTTTATCCTCCTTTATTCTGTAGCCAGTGAAATACCAAAGTGCATCCACGGCATCATCGACTTCAATTACAGTTATCCCCCATCTGTTCTTTGCATGCTCAATTACGTTGACTGTGTCTATTTTGCCCTCTTCAATTATTTGGATAACTGATTGGCCACTTGGTATGAGAAATATTTTAGTTCCGGTAGAATTTGCACCCATTATCTTCTCTAATATGCCCCCTACAGGACCTACAGTTCCATCAGGATTTATCATCCCGGTCATCATTACAGTTGGATCTATATCAAGCCCTTGGATAGAGGCTATTGTGGCTATGGTAAGTGCAGCTCCGGCAGAAGGGCCACCGATTATAGGCGAATCGGCCCTAATTGTGTAGAAATAATCATATTTTGAATGAGGTACCTTTAGAATGTCTGATGCAACTACAGATGCAAATCTGCACGAGGCTTGAGTGTCTAGCTCAGATAGAGGCCATGTATCTACAAAAACCCTACCTGTGCCCGGCCTTACTAAGACTGTCGCATCAAAAACTGAACCTTCAAGGCCAGATGAAGTCCTCTTAACTGCAGGCACCTTAATAGTGATAGATTTACCATTTTCCTCTTGTGATAATAAAGCTGGCAATAAACCAGTAAATAGTATACTAAGCAAAAAAATTGCTAATATTTTTTTATTCATTAAAACACCTAAATATTCTCTAAAAGTTTTTGAATTCTACTATAGCATGCTTCAAGTTTTTTCCAAGCAGTGTCCATATCAGACTTTTCAATATTGGGATTTTGAATGTTATCAAAGTAAAATCTTGTTAAATCGCGGTACATCTGACTCATCTTAAAGTATTCATGGGACTTTGCGTCGACTAGGCTGTTTGAGAGATTATCAATTTCAATGATAAAATCTGCCCAAGTATTGATCTTCTTTCGCTCTTGTATTTTTGGTGTTTCATAAACGGCTTCTGGAACAGGAGTTGATGCAGGTTCAAATACTTGTGGTTTAACTTCCTCTTTTTTAATCTCTTGCGCAGTAGTCTTTTCTTTACTAAAGAGAGATATTTTTTCTTTCGATTTAACCTCAGGAATTCCAGACTTACCTTTCTTTTTATTGGAAACAACTCTAACAAGGAAAACTAGAACAACTAATAATACAATTAATGCTGCAAATATTACCATCCAATATTGAGATAGGAGTGTTTCTAGAGAAGCCATATATAAAAGGAGTATAAAATTACTTATAACTTTTTCCATATATCCTAAATTCGCTGTGTAATCTGCTAAAAATTTCGCCTAGCTTTAAATCTTGATTTTTCTAATATTGACATGAAGCTAGACAATGAA
>LNJC01000025.1 GCA_001587575.1 Candidatus Methanofastidiosum methylothiophilum | reverse complement strand
CGCTATTGGTATATAAATTTAACCAATAGCGGAAATAGAACCGAAGTTAATCAAAATTCTCTTATTTTTATATATTTTTTCCTTCCATCAAATGATTGATTATTCTTTCATATATATCTGGGTAACTCTTGTCTTCACCACCATCGAGTGAAGGATTATCATTTACCTCTATTACATATAGAGATCCATGGCTTTCTTTTATATCAACACCATATAATCCCTTTCCAATAGCATTTCCCGCTCTTATTCCAAGATCAATTATTTCCTTTGGCACTTCTTCTTTTGGAACACTAATAACATCACAATAAACTAAATGTCCATTGACCGAAGCTTGTATCTTAAAAGTTTCATTTGGTATAATATATTTACAAGCATATAACAATTCACCGTTAAGAACACCTATTCTCCAATCAAATTTACTGTCTACATATTCTTGCACTACTATCCAATCTGAAAGTTTTATGAATCTTCTTGAGACTTTTATGAACTCTTCTTTCGTGTAAACCCTCTCAACTCTTGCCGAGAATGAAGTAGATGGCTCTTTTAAAATCATAGGAGGATTAAACATTTTGAAGACTTCTTCAAGATTTTCTAAAGTTACTTCTCCCTTCTTCATAAAAATAGTTTTGGGCATGGGAACTTCTTTTTTCATGAGATGGAGATACATGTTAACTTTGTCAGAACAAATTCTTATAGAATTCGGATCATCTATAACAGGGATTCCTTTTAATTCAGCAATTCTTGCGGCCACATAACTTATATTCATTGAATCCGTTCTTGCTCTTATAAAAAGGGCATCGATTCCAGATATTTTTTTTATTTCTGTAGGGAAAATAAAATAAGCCTCATGGCCTAATCTTTCTGCCTCTTCTCTAAATTTAATTAAAGAAATTAACTGGACAGAACTACTTAGAGTTTGTCTATCAACAAAAATTCCTAATTTCCCCATTTTCTATCCCAATCTCGACCCTGGCCTTGAATTCTTCCTTCTCATCAGTGGATATCTCTGAGTTTCTCATAGGTGATATTGAAGACAGATAATACTTTTCTCCATCATATATGAGAATTATCTTAGCAACTGGTATTTCAAATACTTCATATATTTTTTCAAGAAGAGCACAAATTTCAGGATCTGTTGTAGTATTTTTTCCAAACAAAGTCGAGAAAGTTTTTATTTCATAGTTTGTGGGTAATTTCTGGAAGCAGAAAGGATATTTCCCACCATGCGTTACCTTTTTTATGACTTCCTTTGCAGTTTCTAGATCATTTACCACTTCAAATTTTGAAGAATCTGAATAATAGTTGATACCATATATAATTGAGGGTAAAGGACAATATGTGTCTGATATTCCCCATTCACAGACTGGTATTCCAACCATATCTGCTTTTGTAAGACATATGGGAACGACATAAGCATCGAGCACCTCATTACTACTCGGTGTTATCTTATATCCATTCTGATTTTCCCTAAGAACTATCCTATAGTAGGACTCTGTTTTATAGTGATATTCGTTGCTTAAAACGAATAAATTGTCCCCTGAGTACATCTCAGTAATATCTTTATCAAAAAGACTTGTTTTTTTATGCAAAATTCCAGCACCTCTCTTGTGGGACTTAGCGCTATTATCTATATTTACCTCTAAAAAGTTAACAAAAGGCAGAACAAAATTATCAATCGTTTTTATATCACAACTATTTGACGCATCATCATCTTCTGATTCCATAAAAAAAGCCTGCTGGGGTTCTCTTATACCCCCTTCATCTTAAAATCATATTGCGTAGAAATCACCTGCAGCATTTCTTAGGTAGTTATTTTCTTTCAGTGGAAAAACTTCCATATAAGGAATGCTTAGATATGTAAACTCAACCTTAAATAAAAAAGCAATTTTAGATACTATGGATATTTTTGTAAAAAGGTAACCTAAAGAAGTTATTATGGCCGTGAATGTGACTGTCCAGACTGGAAAAAGTATATCCTTTTCCTCATCTAGCAATTTTATGCTGTGTAATGGCATTTCCATTGTACCTAACAATGATTACCGGAAACTACTTTTAAATCTTTCTATTGTCATTACTGCAAATCGAATAACATTTATATATATAGTTTATTTATTTTTTTTTTATGGTATCTACAAAAACTAAGAAAAAAACTATAGAAACTAAGCCAAGAGATCCTTATAAAAATTTTAGAGTATTGACTTTTTTTGCAGGATTATTGTTTTTTGTCGTGGGCATGAGATCTTTGACATTAGGAGATTCAGCAGGAGCACTTCTTAATGGCTTAGCCGGGGTATTCTTTCTGATGGCCTCATATATCTTCTTCAAAAAGAAAGGTCAAATTAAAAATAAAGGTAATTAAATGAAAAATCTTACAATACCTTACATAGTTGTCGGAGTATTGATTTATATTCAAGGCATAAGGGTTTATTTTGAAGGAGACTTTACAGGAATGATTATTTACACATCACTAGCATGGTTCTTACTATTAATGGCTTTCTTTTCACACAAGAACAAGAAAAAACCAAAGGAAACTGATATGCTTGGAGAACCTTTTATTACCGCAGGAAACCTTACCTAAATAATTACTTTAAAAATTTTTATTTCAGAAAAGTCAATACTTTTATATATCCCCAAATTAAGTTGGTGATGTGATATAATGAAACTCCATTTAAACGCCGAATATCTCCTAAGTAAACCGCTAACAGGAGAAGGAGTTCAAAAAGTAAAAAAATACATTGCCGAAGAAACTAAAGAAATATTAGTCAAAGGAGTGCCTAAAGAAAAACTTTCAGAATCACCTAAAATAATTGATTCAAATATATCAGATGAATTAATATCTGTTACAATTGAAAGTGGCACTTATGTTAGGTCTCATGCAGTTGCTATAAGGCTTAAAAATTCTCTGTCATTACTACTTGGAAAGGAGTTCAAGGTAGGAATTAAAAAAGTTGTTGGTAAAAAATACACTTTAACTCTAGAACTTGAAAAAATCCCAAAAGACCCAATTAAAATACCTTTTGTCGACAACATCTTGATCGAAGGCAACAATGCTATTTTGACTTTAAATGATTTAGATGAAGAGTTTCTCACAAAAAATCATGTTGATCGTATTATTAACTTATTCTATGATAAAGTAGAAGCACAGTTCTGGGGGGGAAAGGGTGAGCACTGGGAACTTATTTCAAAGAGTAAGAATATAGATCCCTTAACTAATAAAGACCCAACAACAGAACTATTAGCTCTCGGCTGGTTAAAACAAGGCCCAAGCCAAGGTCAATGGTTTTACCATGCTCCAATTGCAGCACTTCTAAGAACAATGGAAAGAATTGCAATAGAAGAAATTCTCAAACCGCTAGGTTTTATCGAAGTCATTGCGCCCAAACTCGTACCTTTTGAAATCTGGGAAAAAACAGGCCACCTATCTGGAAGTGAACCAGAAATATACTATGTGTCTCCTCCAATATCAAGAGATATATCTGTGTGGGAAGAAGTAATTGATTTATACAAGATAACAAAGAAAGCATATGTTGATAAGATTAGAGAACGGATGAGAGACCCAATAGGGGGAATGACATATGCTCAATGCCCCCCAATGTACTGGGCTTTTGATGGAAAAACAATCGATGATTCAGAATTTCCAGTTTTAATCTATGATAGAAGCGGCCCCTCTTATAGATGGGAAGCTGGCGGAAGACAAGGAATTGAGAGAGTTAATGAATTCTGGAGGATTGAACCTGTATTCATAGGATACCCAGATCAGTTAATTGAGCTTAAAGAAAAGATGATGGAAAGATACGCCTATGTCTTTGACAAGATATTTGAAATTGAATGGAGGACAGCATGGGTAACACCATTTTACATGGCTCAGTCTGGGCAAACAGGAATAGAAAAAGAAACTGAAAGAATTAAAGGAACAGTAGACTATGAATCTTGGATTCCCTCAAGAGGAAATAGAGAAGAAAGCGAATGGCTAGAATTTCAGAATCTCTCTATAGTTGGAGATAAATATACCAAAGCTTTCTCAATCAAATCTTCAAAAAATAAAGAACTTTGGTCTGGTTGTTCAGGCATAGGCCTTCAAAGATGGACAGTATCCTTCCTTGCTCAGAAAGGACTTGACTCAGATAAATGGCCTAAAGAATTTAAGAAATACTTTGGTGAATTTCCAAGGCAGATTAAATTTGTTTAATCTATTTCTTTTTCTCACTTTTCAAATAAATTAAGAAAACATCAATTAAGGCAAACAATGCTAGAATATAAAATGCATCTCTCCAGGTTAAAATATCTGCAATATATCCACCTACTGAAACTGCAAAAGATCCAAAACCAAATATACAAAGAGAACTAAATCCATAAAGGAGCCCCCTTATTTTTGGGCTGCCCATTGAGGCTGTAAGCATATTTTGAGCAGGCTGAGCAGCAAAATATGAGAATCCCATTATAATTGAAAAAAGCACGAATAGTATTGCACTTGATGTATTAGCAATTACTGCAATTGAAATAGAACTAACAAATGTAAAAATAAGAAGAGGTTTTTTATAACCGAGTTTATCTGATATTTTGCCCCCTATAAGCTGTCCAGGCATTCCAGATACGATAAGTATTGTAGTTATTAGCCCACCTATTAAAACTTTAATGGATAAAACATCTTTAGCAAATGTCGTCAGTAACAGAACTGTTCCAGTGTAGAACAATCCTCTAAAAAGTAGAATTAATATGTAAAGTAAAAAATCTTTAGATAGAAGTTTTTTTGTTTCTTCTATATATTTAAAATTATGACTTTCTTCATCTTTTACGTGGTCTATTATTTTAGAGTCTTTGATTGAAAAACTGAAGGATAATAATATTAATATTGGGACACTCCAAAATAGATAGGGGTACTTCCATCCTATATATACTCCAAAAGCCGCTGCTATTATGGGAGACGAAGCTTCTCCTAGGTTTCCTAGCAAACCATTGAATCCCATAGCTTTGCCCATATCTTTAGGATAAAGTCGGGATACAAGAGATAAACCGGCAGGATGGTAAGCTCCTGCACTTATTCCTAAGACTAAAAGGGACAGCCATAATGTAAGAGGTCCGGAGGATATAAAAATACCTATAATTGATAAAAGAAATAAAACTAATCCAATTTTGATTACTTTTAAAGAGCCTACCCTATCAGAGATAAGCCCCGATGGCAAAGCTAAAGCACCATACATTAAGAATGAAATAAAAGCAAAAGATGCAGTTTCTGTATTTGTAAGATTTAAATCTGACCTAATCAAGGGCAATAGGGGCGCAAGAGTCAAAGTCATAGCATGAGTTATTGTATGAGAAAAAGAAGCAAAATAAAGCACCCTCTTTTTAGAAATCATATAAATTAATTAAAATAATATATTAAAAAAGTTGTGTTTAGCTTCTGAGTGCTGGATAGTATTTCTCTTTTTTCCTCTTTTTGAAATTTACCTTCTGAGGATAAGCTCCACTTTTTTTGACGCTCCTCAAAAGATTTTTTATTCTTCTCCTCATGAACTCACCTTTTTCTTAAAGCCTTTTCATTACCTTATAAAACTTTTTATTAAAACATTCAAAAATCTATGTTTTTCCTCCTTAAGAGAAATTTTCTATTATCTTAAAGTTTATAAATCTTTTATTTATTCTTTCTCCATGGAACGAGTTTCAGTTGTAGTTCCTTCATTTAACGTCGAGAAAAGCATCTATGAGGTAGTGGAGAGAATCCCAAAAGATGTCTTTGAAAAAATAGTAGTTGATGATGGGAGCATTGATAAGACGGGCGAAATAGCCAAAAAAGCTGGGGCAAAAATTATAAAACACGAAGTTAACTACGGTAAAGGAAGGGCCATGAGGACTGGAATCTCGAGGGCCAAAGGAGATATTATAGTTTTTCTTGATGCAGATCTTCAACATAAACCAGAAGATATTCCTAAACTAGTTGAACCTATTCAACAGGGCAGGGCAGACATCACAATAGGCTCAAGATTTTTAGGGAATACTAAAAGCATGCCCATTATTAGAAAAATATCAAATACAGTTTCAACTTCTTTGATTAGATTATTTTTTGGGATTAATATAAAAGATACGCAATCAGGTTATAGAGCTATCAGGAAAGACTTTTTAGAAAAAATGCATTTAGAATCTGAAAGATACAATATAGAAACAGAAATCTTGTCTTATGCAGGAAAGTTTCACATGAGGATTGAAGAAGTACCTATTGAAACTATTTATGGTGATGAAAAGTCCCATTTCACTGCATTAGATATCCCGAAATTTATTTATCTATTATTCTATCTTAAATTTTACAAAATGAGAAAGAAATAAAAACTAATAATATAGGTGTTCGCTATGGATGATAAATTAGAGATTATAACTAGAAATGCTGAAGAAGTCGTGACCGAGGAAGAGATGCGGGAACTAATAGCCATTAAAAAAGATCCAGTATGTTACTGTGGCTACGAAACTTCAGGGGATGTCCACCTTGGCCATCTTGTGACAATGTCAAAATTAAAAGACATGGAAAAAGCAGGATTTAAAGTTAAAGTACTATTTGCAGATTGGCACACGTGGCTTAATAGAAAAGGAAATTGGGAATGGATACATGAGCAAACTTCAATATGGGAAGAAACCTTTAAGGCATTTGGATTGAAATCTAGTGAATATGTTTTAGGCTCATCATTTGAAAGGTCATTAGAGTACATTGATGACGTATTCAACCTTTCTTTGGACACTACTATCAATAGAGCGCTTAGAAGCATGCAAGTAATCGCACGAGACATTGAGCATGCTAGGGTGTCTCAAGTTCTATATCCATTTTTACAGATTGTAGATATAAAATACCTAGGGGTAGACGTGGCGATTGGCGGAATTGAACAGAGAAAGATACATATGCTTGGCAGAGAACTTTCTTCAAAAATTGATTACAAACCATTTGTATGTTTGCACACACCGCTTATTTCTTCACTTACAGGCCCCGGGGACAAAATGAGTTCTTCAAAACCAGAAAGCATGATTTCTGTAAGAGATCAAGAGTCTGCTATTAAGGAAAAAATTAATAAGGCGTATTGTCCAGTTGGCGTAAAGGAAGAAAATCCTCTACTACAGATAGCCCGCCTTATACTCTTTCCTAAGATTACCGGTCCTTTCGAAATAAAAAGATCGGAAAAATATGGGGGCAACGTGGAGTTTGATTCCTACGACTCGCTTGAAAGAGCTTACCTATCTAAGGAAGTTCATCCAATGGATTTGAAAAAGTCTGTTATTGATTATCTTGTTGAAATTATAAGTGAGATAAGATCTATATAGGAGGGATTATCTGAAATACCAAACAGGTACCAGTGAAGAAGAACAGGTCCAGAGAACTAGAACGCCTCAAAAAGGAGAAGTCTTGGGTGTGGTGGACCAGATGCTTGGTGCAGGCAGAATGAAAGTAAGATGTACCGATGGAAAAGAGAGAATTTGCTCAGTTCCAGGTAAATTTAAGAGAAGACTATGGATTAAAATGGGCATGGTAGTCCTAGTAGAACCATGGGAAATTAAGGGTGACGAAAGAGGAAATATCATCTACCGATATTCAAGGGCCCAGACTAAATGGCTAATTGATAACGGCTACATGACTCTTTAGACTATGGGCGTAATTGAAGACCATATAGACGTTTATGAAAGAAAGGAAGATATTAAGAATCTAAAACGTGAAAGGGTCAACAAAGATTCTGAAATCTTTAAAGTCAGAGATGAAGTTTTTGACCAATCAACTCGTCTTACTCTCTTTAAACTCATGAATAATGGGTATATCGAATCCTTAAATGGGGAAATTGCAACTGGAAAAGAGGCAAATGTCTTTTATGGAAAAGACGAGAATGGAAAAGAAATAGCTGTTAAAATTTATAGAATTGCAACTTCAAATTTTAATAAAATGTATTCCTATCTTGTAGGAGACCCAAGATTCTACTACACAAAAAAGGATAAGAGAAACACAGTATTTGCTTGGGCAAAAAGAGAATTTAAAAATTTGAAGATTGCGAGTGAAGTTATTAACGTTCCAAAACCTATCATAACTAGAAACAATGTATTGATAATGGAGTTTTTGGGTAAGAATATGAAACCATATCCTACTTTAAAAGAAAAAAAATCAAAAGAGCCTGAAAAAGAATTCAATCAGATAATTGAGGGCATTGATAAATTATACAAAGCAGGATTAATTCATGCTGATTTGAGCGAGTATAATATACTCATTGGGAAGAAGATTTATTTCATAGATTTTGCACAAGGAACAATAAAAAATAATATAATGGCACAAGATTTTCTCAAAAGAGATATCGAGAATATATCCAGATACTTTTCAAGTTATTTTGAAGTGCCTGAAGTGGATGAAACATTAAAGGGGATTCTAAATGAGTGAAGAATTTGTAAAGATACCTCAGGATAGATTGGGCGTTCTCATCGGAAAAGAAGGAGAGGTAAAGAGGCTTATTGAGAAAAGGCTTTCTGTTAAACTTGAGATAGATAGTGAAGAAGGCCTTATTAATATTTTTCAAAAAGACGGAGCTGAAGATCCCCTTAATTTATGGAAGGCCAGAGATATTGTAAGGGCAATTGGCAGAGGATTTCCTTTTGAGAAGGCTTCAAAAATATTTAATGACCTTAATATCTTTGAAATGCTTTACTTACCCGACTACCTAGGAAAATCCAATAAAGCATGGGAAAGACAGAGGGGCAGAATAATCGGAAAAGATGGTAGTACAAGAAAGACCATTGAAGACCTCACAAATACAGATATTTGTGTTTATGGAAAAACAGTTTCTATTATAGGAGATTTTGAGGGTGTTGCAGATGCAAAAGAAGCCCTAGAGATGATCTTGGAAGGAAAGCCCCACTCAATAGTTTACAAATATTTAGAGAAAAGAAAAAAAGATAAAGTAAGAGATTTTGGAGATAATTTCGACATTAACCTTCAATAATTTCATATTGCTTTTTTAGATTATCTATAACTTCTGGTTCTGTAAGTGTTGTAGTATCACCAAGAACTTTACCTTCTGCAATGTCTTTTAGAAGTCTTCTCATTATTTTTCCACTTCTTGTTTTTGGTAATTCACTTGAAAATATTATTTTTCTGGGTCTTGCTATTGGACCTATTTTTTTTACAACATGTTCCCTTATAGAATCCTCTAGATCAAAGTCTTTGTCTATATTGTCTCTTAAAACAATGAATCCGACTATTGCTTGCCCTGTGATCTCGTGAGTAATTCCCACAACAGCTGCCTCTGCAACCGAGGGATGAGATACTAATGCACTTTCGACTTCCATAGTTCCAACTCTGTGGCCTGCTATCGATAGAACGTCATCAACCCTACCAAGAAGCATCAAATAACCTTCACTATCTCTTCTTGCACCATCTCCAGTAAAATAGTACTTGCCATTCCATTTACTCCAGTATTTCTCAAGGTACTTTTCTTCATCTCCGTAAATACCTTTTAACATAGAAGGCCAAGGACTTTTTAGAACAAGATATCCTCCCTCGTCTGGATCAACAGGTTCTCCTGCTTCATTTAGGATGTCCAATGAAACGCCTGGAAAAGGAAACCCTGCATGACCTGGTTTCATTGTATGGTAACCTGGAAGAGTTGTCACCATAATCATTCCAGTTTCTGTCTGCCACCAAGTATCGACAATTGGGCATCTTTTCTTTCCTATGTGGGTATAATACCATATCCAAGCTTCTGGATTAATAGGCTCTCCAACACTGCCTAATAATCTTAGTGTTTCAAGGGAGAAAGGCTTTAGATATTCTGTTCCAGCTTTCATAAAGGCTCTAATAGCTGTTGGTGCGGTATAGAATATTGTTATTCCGTATTTATCAATAATTCTCCAATATCTGTCCATCTCTGGCCAATCAGGAGCCCCTTCATACATAAAAAGAGTGGCTCCAACTGCCAAAGGCCCATAAACAATGTAACTATGTCCAGTTATCCATCCTATATCTGCAGTGCACCAAAATACATCTTGGTCCTTCATATCAAATATTAGTTTACTTGTAGTATAAACTCCAGTTAAATATCCTCCAGTGGAGTGAAGAACTCCCTTAGGCTTACCAGTTGTCCCTGAAGTGTATAAAATAAAGAGACTATCATCAGAATTCATAGACTCCGGTTCACAATAAGGCTCAACTTCTTCTTCAAGTTCGTGCCACCAGAAGTCTCTTCCCTTTTTTACTCTAAGAGGGAATTCCCCCCTCTTTATAATAAGTACATTTTCAATTGAGGGGGTATCTTTTACGGCATAATCTGAATCATGTTTTAGTGGAATCAAACTGCCACGTCTGTAACCACCGTCAGCTGTAACCAATAATTTTGCTTTACAGTCATTTATTCTATCTCTTAAGGCCTCAGAGCTAAAACCTCCAAATACTACCATGTGTATTGCACCAATTCTTGCACATGCTAACATGGCAATTACAGCTTCAGGAATCATTGGCATGTAAATTGCCACTCTATCGCCTTTACTAATTCCAAGTTTTTTTAGAACATTAGCAAATTTGTTTACTTCTCTATAGAGGTCCCAGTAGGTAAGGGTTTTTGTATCCCCCGGTTCTCCTTCCCATATTATAGCTGCTTTATTTCTTCCACCATTTTTAATATGTCTATCAACACAATTATAACATACATTTAGCTCTCCATCGACAAACCACTTGGAATGAGGCGGGTTCCAATCAAGAACTTTGTTCCATTTTTTATACCAGTGTAGTTCAGAGGCATAACTTTCCCAAAACTTTTCTGGGTATTTAGATAACTTTTCAATTTCTTCTTTACTTGTCAAATGAGCATTCTTCTTAAATTCTGTTGAAGGGTAAAATCTTCTAAATTCTGTTAATAGCCCTTCAAGAGACTTTCCCTTTACAGATACCATCTTATACTCCCCAAATTAATCAAATTTAATAATGACTACTTACCTAATTTTATGCCCCTTTATAAGTTTTTCTAATATATATTAAAAAATTAAAACAATATACGTGAATAATATATAAATATGGGATATTGTTCAAAATTAAAATACTTTATTAAATGGAATACTCTAAGATTAACTCCGATAGGTCTATAATTTCCATCTTCGATGTATCCTTTAAATTTCTCTTGCAGAAAGGACAGGTAGAAACTATTAGTTCAGCTTCAATTTCGTTTGCATCATTTATCCTTTCATTAGCCATAGAAATAGATAAATCGCCGAATAAAGATTTAACCCCACCGCCAGCGCCACAACACCTAGAATCTTCCTTAGATCTTTTCATCTCAACAAATTCGATATTTGGTATCCTTCTTATTATTTCTCTAGGTTCTTCATATATCTTAAGATGTCTGCCCATATGGCAAGGGTCATGGAATGTTATTTTCTGTTTTTTACCATCTTTTAATTTTAATCTTCCCAATTTGATAATCTCAAGAAAATATTGTGAAGAATGAAGAAGCTCTAAATTAACATTTTGATATTTTGGATAATCTTTCATAAAAGTCCTAAGACAGCCTGCACAAGAGAATATAACAGTTTTAGCTCCCGTTTGTTTAATCTTATCTAGATTCTCTTTTGCAAGTTCTCTGGCTATTTTTTCATTTCCTGTTCTCAAGGCAACTGAACCACAACATACTTCATCAATGAGGGCATAAGAAACATTTGCCTTTTCAAGAATTTTCATTGTCGAATCTGCTATCTCCTTCTCTCGGTATAGCCCCATACAACCTCTAAAGTAAACGACTTCGTTTCCTTCTTTTAATTGTTTTGTAGATGGGCCCCCAAAAGGATTCTTATATTTTTTAATATTTTGGAGGATATGTTCGTGTGTTGGGAAGATCATCCCTTTAGAAGAAGCATTTTCTCTCAGTTTTTCTGAATATTCTGCGTTACCAATTCCGACTGGGCATGATATTTCACAGTTGTTACATGTTGTACAAAAGAAAAGCCCGTTTTCTAAAGCATTATCTGGACCCTCCAAAAAGAAAGAAGCAGAAGTCCCCCTGCCTCCAAGATAACCCTTGTATCCATACTCATTTCCTAAAACATAATATACGGGGCAGTCAAGTAGACAATTACCACAACCTATACAATAAAATAAATCTTTGTAACCTTTCTCAAAAGCTTCAGTTCTTCCATTATCTAATAAAACTAAAACAACTTCGCTTGGGCCTTGCATACCTTTGAATAACATTTTTTCTATATCGGCAGTTTTCGATATGCCTGCAATAATCTCAATATACGAGGTGATTGATGCACCAGTTGCATAATATGTGCAAAGCTTTAACATATTGATAGCTTCTTCTATATTGGGGTAGAGCTTGTCTATTGAAGTCACTATTATATGTTTTTTCTCTCTCATCTGAACAAGATTAATATTCCCCTCATTGTTTATTATAATGGCGGCTCCTTCTTCAGCACATATAGCATTTGCTCCAGTTATCCCAATTTTTGATTTTTCAATATAATCTCTGATTTTTTCTCTTCCTATTTTTGTTAGAACAAGAGGGTCAGGTTCAAGTTCTTCTCCAAAAGCATCTGAGAATATCTTTGCAATATCATGTCTTGAAAGATGGCATGCAGGTCCAGTAGGATGGGCAGGCTTCTCTGTAGAGAGTTGAATTATATAGTCACCTAGGTCTGTTTCAATAACTTTTATACCATTTTTTTCTAAATGTTCGTGAAGACCTATCTCCTTAGTCACATTCGATTTAGACTTAACTATTAATTTTTCATCGCCTATTTCTTTAAGTATGAAATTAAGAGCATCTATTTTTGTATTCGCATAATAAACTCTAAAGCCATTCTTTTCAAAATTATTAATAGCTTGAGCTAGAAGTTCTTTATTTCCAATTGAAAAATCCCTAGTTTTCTTTAATCGTTCTTTCCTCTCAGATAAATCTGGGAATGAAACTTTGTTCTCATTTTGTCTATCTCTTGTTGTATTAAAAGCCTTTCTTAATGCAATTAGTTTCTCTTTATTTTTTAAAGGCCCATTTATTTTATTTTTAAGATAATCTTCAGTTATCACTCTCGAATACATTTGATATAATAATATAAGCGTTACTGAACGAAATAATAAATTAAGCACCCAAAGTTTTAAATATATATTCAAAATGTATAATCTGAAATAATTCTTTCGTTATAGTGTTTAGCTCTTATCGAAAGTTTTATAAAAGGATTGGAGATACGTCAAAATCAACTGTAAATATTTAGATTAGTTCCAAATAATATCTTAAAACTATGGAGGCAGTTAAATGGAAGTCAAAGTTTACAAAAACTATGTAAACGGAAAATGGGTTGAACCCCAGAACAGCGGGTATGTGGATGTAGAAAATCCAAGCACTGGTAAGATTATAGCGAAAGTTCCGCTTTCAACAAAAGCCGAAACTGATAAGGCTATCGATATCGCTCATGAAGCATTTAAAACTTGGAGTCAGACACCTATCCCCAGGAGGGCAAAACCTTTATTCAAACTACGAGATCTTTTGATGGAAAATGAAGAAGAAATTTCCAAAATTTTGGTCGAAGAAATGGGCAAGTCCCTTCCAGACGCAAGGGCAGAAATGAAAAGATGTTTTGAGAATATAGAAGTGGCATGTGGAATGCCAATGCTTCAACAAAGTGATAAAATAATCGGAACTTCTTTTGGAATTGATGGTGAAGTATTAAGACTTCCAATGGGTGTTTTTACTGTTGTGGCACCTTTCAATTTCCCTGCGATGGTACCATTTTGGTTTGTACCCTACGCAATCGCAACTGGAAATACTGTTGTCGTGAAGCCGTCAAAACAAGTACCAGGGACAATGATTAAAATTACAGAGTTCATTGATAAAATAGGTTTACCCCCTGGAGTATACAATGTTGTTAACGGGGACAGAGAGGTTGCAGACGCGTTTATTGAAAATCCAAAAGTTAAGGGATTTTCCTTAGTTGGTTCTACAAAGGTATGCAGGACCGTTGCAGAAAAATGTGCAAGGAACAACAAGAGATTTCAGGCTATGGGTAGCGCAAAGAATCATCTTGTAGCAATGCCCGACGCTAAAATAGATGAAGTTGTTAGAAACATGATGACTTCATGTTTCGGATGTGCAGGCCAGAGATGTATGGCATCGTCAGTCTTAATTGGAGTCGGCGATGAAATGTACAAGACAATTTGCGATAAATTTACTCAAGCTGCAAAACAAGTTATTGTAGCTGACCCCTTAGACCCTAAATATGCAGAAGAGCCAAATTTAATGGGTCCTGTAATATCAAAACACGCATTTGACTTCATTAATAAAATGATCGAAGTTGGAATAAAAGAAGGCGCAAAACTGTTACTCGATGGCAGGGGAATTAAAGTACCTGGAAACGAAGGTGGGCATTTCATCGGCCCAACAATATTTGCCGATGTAAAGGAAGGAATGGAGATCCACAAGACCGAGATATTTGGGCCAGTAGTTTGCATAATGAAAGCAAAGAATCTTGACGAAGCAATAGGCATAATTAACAGACACCAATATGGTAACGGGGCATCAATTTATACTCAAAATGGTTACTGGGCAAGGGAGTTCAAACTTAAAGCTGAAGCCGGAATGATCGGAGTAAACATTGGTATCCCTGCACCTGTTGCGTTCTTGCCATTCGGTGGAATGAAGAACTCACAGTTTGCAGACATAAAAGCACAGGGAAAAGCCATAATTAACTTCTACACAGAAGATAAGATCATTACAGAAAGATTCTGGCCAGAAACAGATTAATTTTTTATTAAATTATTTTTTATTTATATATCCACTCGTATATCCTCTTTTATCTTTTTTATTATGACATGGGTATTAGACCTTTCTATTTCTTTCATTGATATAAAAGTTTCAACAATTCTATTGAGGTCATCTTTATTTTTTGCTCTTATTAACACTACAAAATCATGCTCACCAATAAGAAAATATACGCCCCAAACTCCCTGAATATTCTTTAATTTATCCCCTATATATTCAACATAGCCAGGATTGTAGTGGGCTCTAATTAATGAAACAGCAAGAATCTCCATTCCTACCTTTTCAGGATCTACAATAGCTGCAAATTTTTTTATAATTCCTCTCTCTTTTAAATTCATTACCCTATAATGGATTGTTGATTTCGAGACCCCTAGATCTTTGCCTAAGGATTCAAAGCTTATTTCTGAGTTATCTTGTAAAGCGTTCAATATTTTTATATCAATTTCATCTAAATTATCGTTTTCCATGATTATATTAAATCAATGTTCATTTAAAAGATTACTTATCAAAAGTATAATAAAATAATAACAACTTTTAATAAAATCTAATCTTCTTAATTTTATAGACTCCATTTGATAGCTCAAAAGTGACTGTTATGGCAACGTTGTCCCTATTTTCGAAGATACCTTTGTAATGTATTATGAATCCATTCTCAATTTGCTTAACATCATATACCTCTCTTGAAATGTATTTTCCTGGATTTTTATAAAATCCTTCTGTAAATCTTAAAAATGCACTTTCCGGAAAAGATTTTTTGTAAGGTTCAGTGTAATAGGCTGTAAATTTTTCATAGTTGTTTTCATTAAGACCTTCCATAGTTTTATCCATAATTGGATCTGTCAACTTCACAGCAGATTCTTTATCAAAATCTTTGATTATAGTGCACCCTGCTATTAATACGATAAAACATAATATAAAAAAAACAATTAACTTCTTCATATAAATGCTTAGGTATATTCCTTTTAAACTTTATTGAGACATATTCACTAGAAAACACAAGAAATTTGAAAACAATTAATCTTATAAACATACTCAAAGTTTCAGCTTCAAGTGACCAAAAATGAATCTATTGATCCTAATAGGAATTGGAGGCTTCATTGGTGCAGTCTTAAGATATCTAGTAAGCGGTTGGATACAAAATGGGGCTACAACCTTTCCCATAGGCACAATGGGCGTAAATGTTATAGGAAGCTTTGTTTTAGGCACAATTCTTTTTGCTTCTGAATATAAAGGGATTTTATCTGAAGAAACAAGAATCTTCTTAACAATTGGATTACTTGGCGCCTTTACAACTATGTCTACTTTTAGTTATGAATCCTTTAGATTACTAGAATCTAAGGATTTTTTACGAGTATCCTTCAACATTATGGGCACTATCTTTTTAACTATCTCTGCCATATATTTAAGTAAAGTTTTAGTTATAATGATTGGAGGGGGCAAATGAAAAAAGAATCAGAAGCAACACTTCTTAGGATATTTATTGGTGAATCAGATCGATATGAAGGAAAACCACTATACAGGTATCTTGTAGAATTATTTAGAAAAGAAGGACTTTCAGGGGCTACAGTACTAAGAGGCATTGAAGGATTCGGAAAGACAAGTAAATTCCGAACAACTGCTATACTGAGACTTTCTACAGACTTGCCAATAGTAGTCGAGGTAGTTGATTTAAAAGAGAGAATTGACAGAATTAAACCAATACTTGAGGGGATTGTTACACAAGGATTAATCACTGAAGAAAAAGTAAGAATTATTATGTATGAAGGGTCCGACAAGGAAAAAATATCTTATAGTGAATATTAAAGAGATATTTTTAAGATTACTGCTTCTGCTCATTTTATATATTGATAAGGAAAACATACGAAAAACATTTAAGAATATTAACTTTATTCTCTTTGGTGATGAAGTCCGCCAAGGCCCTAGCCTAAACTGCCTTCAAGCTGATGACTTCTTTTATCAATAATTTACGAGGGCATAGAATGGCTATTAACAGAGACATAGATTTAATGTATCTCGCTGAAGAGATTCAATTATTATCTCCACATAACTTTGAAGATGGAATTATTTCCATTAAAGACAGAATAAAAACTAGTACTCTTAGTCTTGCAGTTCTTGGACAATTTAAGAGAGGAAAAACATCCTTTATCAATGCCCTAATAGGGGAGCCTATACTCCCAACTGCAGTTATCCCTGTAACTTCAATAATTACCATATTAAAATATCATCCTGAAAAATTGATAAAAGTTGTATTTTTGAATAAAGAAGAAAAAATAATTAAATTTAATGAAATAGAAAAATATGTTACTGAAAAAGGCAATCCAGATAATAAAAAAGGAGTTAAGCTAGTAGAAGTTAATTATCCTCTCGACTATCTGAAAAAAGGTATACTGCTTATAGACACTCCCGGAATTGGATCAACATTTCTTAAGAATAGTGAAGTAACATACAATTATCTGGAAAACATAGATGCCGCCATCTTTCTCCTCACAGCAGACCAACCTGTGAGCAATGCAGAATTAGATTTTTTAAAAGACATAAAAAATCATGCGCATAGATTTTTCTTCATACTAAATAAAATTGACTACCTATCTGAAAATCAATTGGTAGAAATATTAAATTTTAATAAGAATATTTTAGAAAAAGAATTAAATCAGGAGATAGAAATATTTCCTATTTCTTCAAAATGGGCGATAGAAGGAAAATCGAGTATTAATAATCTTCTACTTAAAAAAAGTGGCATGTCACAATTTGAAGATCTGCTTAATAATTTTTTGTTACACAAAAAGAACGATACTTTAATGGCATCAATTAAGAACAAGCTATTGAACTTAACAAATGGTATAATAAGTTACTACGAGATAGAGAAAAAAATAATAAATACCCCTCTAGGAGACCTTGAATCAAAATTAGAGAAATTTAAAGAAGGAATCGAAATAATAATAAGGGAACATAGTGACGCAGAGCCTATAATTAAAGCAGAAATAAAGAGGATAATGGAATCTGTTGATAGTGACCTTAGTTATTTTAAAAAAGGAAAAGATTTGGAGTTAATTGAAAAATTAGAAAGTAGGTTCAAAGAAGTAGAAAAAATGGAAAAAGATGAAATTGTATGTACGATGATGAAATACTACACAGATGTTCTTGAAAGTATATTTGAAGGATTTAGACTAGAAGAAGAAAAAAAAGTCATTAAAAGTTATGAAAAAATTATACATAGATTCTCAGAGAAAACTGAAAAGACTATTGAGGATATTAGAAAGTTATCTTCAGAATTATTTGAGGTAGATATACCTCATATAGAGACAAAAGACACATTTACCATTGAGAAGGGACTTTACTATCGTGCCGAACCTCTTTTGTATACAATGACTGAACAGTTTAATTATATCCTGCCAAGTTTTGCATTCAAAAAAACTCTCTTAAATAAAATTAGATCAAATGTTACCGAGCACATCGACATGAACTGTGGGCGAATAAGAGCAGATTTTCTCTATAGACTTAATGAAGAGTCAAGAAGATTTATTGGTACTTTGGATGAAAAAGTTAACTTCACTGTTAACTATTTGGAATCTGCTGTTGAGAAAGGCATTATAGAAAGAAAGAAAACATACGCCGAAGTTAAAAAAATTGAAAACGAACTAAATAAAAAAATCGAGAGAATAAAAGAGATAAATCTTGTAATATCCTCATAATTATTTAAATTTTATATCGGTGAGCCTATGGAGATATTGTGGAATAGAAAAATTGTAACAGATGAAGAAAAATCTGTTTCAGAATATTTGCTCACTAAATCTGAGATTGTAAAATATATCCCTGAATTGGTGATTATGAATAGTCTTCTCTCTGTAACTTTTACTCACAGAACTTACGGTACTAGTTTCTTTACATATGAATTTAAGAGAGATACATCCTCCAATAAATTTTATGTATTAGTATGGAGGGGGCTAAGATCAGGCGACACATCGCCCTTAATTTTTGGAAGGGTTGTGGATGAAAAGATTAAATTTGAAAAAACCAGTCATTAAAAAGAATCTATTACAATTTGTATTTTCGAGAGAACAGATAGAAGGCGGATTTAGTTTTGTTGAAACTACCCCTCCGACTTTGGAAGATACATACTATGCAGTTGGAATATTAAAAGAGTTAAATATTAAATATAGTAATCTAAAAACTCTTAATTTTATTAAAAAATCAGCAATTGATTTCTGCGGACCTGATCATCTGTTCTATTTGTCATTTCTTTACAAAGCCTTTAATAGGTCTCCAGGAAATATTTTCTATTTTAACATGTCAAATATAGAAGTAAATAGTATTGAATCATGTTATTATATGTTCAGAGCTTATGAAAATTTGAATAAAAAAATAGGAAATCCAACTATAGAAAATTATCTTCAAAAGAAAAATCCATTTAGGAAGTCTTATCTCTCAAGAGTGTCTAAGTATATCTATTTGACTAAAAGAATGAATATACCTATTAATACTAATGGCTATGTCCGTTGGATAAGTAAATCACAGAATGAAGACGGGGGATTTGGTTTCAAACCAGGCACAACGTCCTTTATTGAGAATACTTATTATGGGCTAATTGCACTTAGTTATCTAGACTCTGCTAATTTGAATATTAATAATTGTATTGATTTTATTTATTCATGTCATTCAAAATCAGGGGGATTTGGCAGACAAAAAACGACTGTTCCAACACTTAAGAATACCTACCAAGCTTTAGTATCTTTAAAAATTCTTGATAAAATAAAAAATAAATAAAAGCGCCGAGGAAGTAAATCTTCCTAAATGACAAAATCCCACGGAAAATGTATTTAAATTCGTTACATGTATCGTATTTCATGGGCATATATAATGAAAAAAGAAGACTTGAAAATAATTTGGCCCTCCTCGAAAATTCTTTCATATGCGAAACTAACAAAAACATAATCAATGAATTCAAAAGCTATCTTATTGCCACAAGAATTGGAATTCTCAGAACTAACAGATATGTGCTTGACCTTAGACTGGTATGCGAGAGGCATAAAGATACACCATTTCCTGATTGGACATCAAAAGATGTAATAGAAGTCCTTGAAAAGGTAGAAATGACGGACATTGCCGCAAGTTCAAAGAATGAGTACCAGAAGACTCTGAAGAAGTTTTTTAGATGGCTAAAAGGGGATGATTGGGAAGGCTTAAAGTATATCAAGGGAACAAGAAAAATATACAAGAAACCAGAGATAGTGACCAAGGAAGAAATACTAAAACTTATTGAAGCTGCAAATCACCCTAGGGACAAGGCCATGGTTGCCCTTCTCTATGAAGGGGGATTCAGGATTGGTGAGCTTGCGTCAATAAAGTTTAAGGACATAGAGTTCAACAAATTTGGAGGAAAAGTGAGGGTCAGAGGGAAAACTGGAGAGAGGCTTGTTCCTTTTGTATTCTCCGAATCATATCTGAAAAACTGGATGCAGATGCACCCTACAAGGAATGAGAATTCTCACATTTTTATAAGCCTTGGTCCTGCAAGTTATGGGAAACCCCTTCTTTATGAGAGATTTAATCTTATCTTGAAAAATGTAGTAAAAAATGCAGGTATAGATAAGAAGATATCTCCACATACACTAAGGCACTCAAGAGCAACTCATCTTGCCTCAAAGCTGACGGAGTCAGAGATGTGCCACTACCTTGGATGGCAGATGGGCTCAGACATGCCAAGGGTCTATGTCCACCTTTCCGGGAGGGACATTGATAAAGCCATCTACAACAAGGTCTACGGTCTTGAAACTAATGAGCTTAATGAGGTTGATCATCTTCATCCTGTAATATGCCCAAGGTGCAAGGAGAACTGCGGTCCTACATCAGAGTTCTGCTATAGATGTGGCATGCCCTTAAAAGAAGAAAAAGTTTATGAGCTTGAATCAAATACAAAGAAACTCCGTGAGGAGTTCATCGACATCTCAACAGAAAATGTTGAAATGCTTAAGGACTTGAAGACTGCATTAAAATTCATAGAACTGATAAAATTAAATCCCGAGATGACTTCATTAGTAAATGAAAGGGTGAAAAAAAAATGAATCGTTAATCAGCATATCCTACTTTCCAATATCTCCCTTCCTTTCTTTGTAATCTCAAGCCTTTTTTTTCTGCCTTCTATGTGGATGACAAGATACTTTTTTGATATAAGCTTTGCGAGATTGCTTTTAATCGTTGGTCTTGTGATCCTAAGAGTTCTCCCGACATCTGTTAGCATCGGTTTGTAGCCAACATTGTTTTTATCTTTTACAAACTTCAGTATTCTCTCCATATTGACATTGATTTTATCTGACATTATTCTTTCTATTCTAAAAGTTTCATTTTCAAAAATCTGCAGATTTTTATCCTCCAAAAGCATGGTATCGACACAAAGTATGAATATGGTGCATTTAATCCTCGCAAATTCCTTAAGCGATTTAATAAATAGGAGAGTATTTTTATAATCTGATTTTGCTTCAAGATATTCCATCTCATCTATAAGAACGACACTTTTCCGTTGAAATCCAGAAATGGCAACATCGACTCGATTATAATCTGGGGGTATTGTTCCATAGACATTGTGATTAGAAATTCTGTAAAACTTGAAGTCATGATCAACTTTTTTTCTGTACTCCATCTCGTCTTCAGAGGATATTATCACTCCCTTGTACCCACACAAAAGAAGGTTCTTGAAAGCATCAATTGCCAGATTTTTTTCACCTTCTCTTGCAAGATAAATCTTAGAATCTCTTAGATCATACTCAAGAAACTCTCTCAATTTATCTTCATCTGATCTTCTTTTTTCGGTAAGGTCTTTTACAAAGGTAAGAATGTATTTTTTCTCACTAATGCTAATAAGTTTGCTTTTGCAATGTGTAAAAATTATGCTCCCGTCTTTTTTTATTAATTCAACATTAAAATCGAAAGAATCTTTCTTCTGGATCTCATTTAAAGTTCTGTCTAAAATCTTAGAGTACTCCCCCGTCAGAACTTCCCTTGGTGTGAGCGATGACATTTCATCTTTGGAATACCCAAGAAGAGAGGCGGCATCACTATTTGCGTCTATAAACTTTCCATTTTCATCGGTCAAAAATATTGGAACATCAATATAATTAAAAATTGCATCCCATTTTTTTTCCGCTTCAATAAGCCTTTCCTCTAAATATTCCTTCTGGATCTGCCCCCCGTATCCATCAGAAACTTTGTCTTCCCTTATGATATCTATGCCCACGCCCCCAAAGAAATCTTTCAGTGCTATACTCTGTAGTTTTTTCCCTATATTTAAGAATATGGAAAATAATGGAGAAAATATGGAAAACCTAACTTCCTTGCCGTTTCTGATTTTCACATTCTAAAAAAAACTTTACATATTTTACATTAAACTTTCTATATTGTTATATAATATGTAAAGTCGATAATTAATCATTAATAATGAAGGTGTATTTATGATAAGCAAAATAGATATAATAATAATCAAAAACTCAAACCCAGATTTTTTTAATAAAGGAGCAACGGCCTCTGGCAGGCCCGAATATTATTTTAGAAAAGGAGATGATGAACAATGAAAAAAGCATCAATAATTATTGCAATAATGTTGTTATCAATGTTTGCGCCATTTGATTTTTCTGGCCTTGACTTTAATTTTGCATTTGCCGAAGAGGCAAACGCATCAGTTCAAGTTAATAATTTACCTGTAGCAGTCGATGACTTCTATAAGACAGAAATGAACACGCAGCTTACCATTGCTGCGCCGGGCGTTCTTGAGAACGACTCGGATCCGGACGGAAACATGCTTCTCTCTGCAAAGCTCTCAGATCCAGCAAATGGAATGGCTGTAATGGGGACGGACGGTCGATTTGTATATGTTCCAAATACTGACTTCAAAGGCATCGACAGCTTCACGTACACAATTTACGATGGAAATGACGGCACTGCCACGGCAACTGTAACTATTTCTGTTGAATCAAAAGGCGCAGAGGAAAAACAGGTGTCTGAAACTGTACCTCTAGAGAATGAATCTAAATCAAACTCATCAGATAAAAAAGATAGTAATGGAACAATAACTGACAATAACTCAAACAAAGACAAGGAAAAGAAGGATGCCAATCTTTCAGATGAAGACAAACCAAAGTTTGTCGGCGAGTATGGGGTAGATGGCCAGCCAAAAATGACCCTTCTGGCAACTGGCGGCTCCACATATAATCCATGGGAGCAGGTCGGTATAAAGCCTTATGGCCAGTACTTCAAGAACAACTCTGAATATGTCAATCCAAAAACAGGGCAGCTCATATTGTCTTCAACAGATTTTGCGCTTCCTGCAAGAGGCCTTGACCTTGTCATCACGAGAATTTACCAGACTCCTCTTGTATTGGCAAACGGCAAGGTGCTTGACGACCCTTATACTGCAACAAACTTTGGAAACTCGACAAGGCTTGACTATCCCTGGATTGGAGAGAGGTACCTCTACCTTGAAGGCGGCCAGCAGTTCTTAATCGAGTGGAGCGGGACAACTTTTGAGTACCACAAGAGCGGCGTTCATTTCACCCTGAAGAAGAATGTGGACAATACTTATACGCTGACAAAACCTAGCGGGCTAAAGTACCAGTTTGACACCTCAAAGAAGCTCACAAGAATTGAAGACACGAATGGCAACTATCTGATCTTCACCTACAACGGAAGCAACATGATAGACAAAATAAAAGACACTCTTGGAAGGGAGGCAGTTTTCACCTATACAAACGGCAAGGTTTCTTCCATAGAGCTTTCCGATAGGACTGTTAGCTATACATATGACGGTGGAAAACTCACAAAGGCAACAGACCCTCTGGGAAGGGAAACTAGATATGAGTACAATTCTTCTTATTCAAATTCGGCATGGCTCATAACAAAGGTAAAGTACCCAACAGGGGGGTATACCGAATATACTTATGGCGAGACGTCTGAAGGCGCAAGGGAAATAATCCAGGCAGGCACCACAAACGGGGCCTACCCCTCGATGGATCTCGATTCAAACAACAATCCACACATCGCATATTATGATTCTACAAATCAAGATCTGATATACTCTAAATGGACCGGCACAAAATGGGAGAAGACAACTGTAGATTCAACAGGGGATGTAGGCATGTCATGCTCGATTGACGTTGACTCAAACAACAGGCCGCACATAGCCTATTATGATGCAAATAATAGAAGAGTAAAGTATGCTTACTATAATGGCACCTCTTGGGCTGTTGAAACCGTGCCTGCACAGAGCAGTTACGACGGCTACTTTGGACTGTCCTTAAAGCTTGACACAAGCAACAATCCAAACATTGGATTTTCAACATCCACAATATCTTCTTACCCGATGTACGTTTACAAAACAACTAAAAGTGGCGGCTACTGGAGTGCAACGTCCTATGACAATCAGTGGAACTGGCACCCCGGTTACTACCCCTCAATCGACCTTGATTCCAGCAACAACGGCAGGATATCATACTACAAGGCAAGCTACAACAGGATTACCTATGTAGCAACATCGTATGCCGGCTCCGTTTACTATGTGCACAACGATGCTGACTACTGTGGATGGACATCTCTTGATATAGACTCTAACGGCTACAATCACGTTGCCTACTCTGACATGGGCTCATACGGCCAGTACACGCTAGGATATGTTAAATCAAGCTACAGCACAAAGTATGAGGAAACAGTCGTTGACAGCACATCAAGCTATGTAGGATCATACCCCGACATAGTTGCCGATTCATCAGGCTACCCACACATAGCCTATAACGACTCAGGCAATAACCTGATCAGATATGCCAAGAAATCAGGGAGCAGTTGGGTGGTAAAGACAATCGATTCAAGATCCGCTGCTGGAACTTCAATAGCACTTGACTCGGAGGGAAAACCCCACATTGCATACTTTGGGCCATACTTTACCCACTACTACGAGGGAAAGGTTTACAGGGTTTCGTCCCAGAAGATCTACGAGTCCACGGGTAATCTATCTGCAGAGAATGCGTTTTCTTACACAGTTTCAAACGACAGAGTGACCCAGGAAGTAACAACAACAAAGGACGGCAGTGGCACCACAAAGAGCACAACAACGCTTGTCTTTGCAGACGATGGAACAACTACCTCAAAGACAGTCAAGGATGCAAGCGCTGTCCAGCTCTACAAGGAGGCATATACATACAACACAAACAAGGAAGTTACTCAGGAGAGCATATACAGAGGAAACACAGCAACAGTCACCTTCACAAGGAAGTACAACTACGATAACTGGGGCAACATGGTCTACTTTGAGGACCCGTACCAGAACAAGACCTACACTTCCTATGTCAACTCAAACTACGAGAACAGCTTCAGAAACATCTCAGGCTCAACA
>LNJC01000024.1 GCA_001587575.1 Candidatus Methanofastidiosum methylothiophilum | reverse complement strand
ATAAAGAATCTATTGAATAGCTTTTCATTAGGATCTCTTGGAGGCCTTTGTAATAGCCCTTTCTCTGCTGGTTCCCATATCAAAGGAATTGCGCAAGCAATTGCTATAATTAGGTTAACCCACAATATTTGAACAGGCTCTATAGGGAATCTATGGCTAAAAACTGGTATTAACGGCGCTAAGAACAAAGCACCTGCCATTGCAAGCCCCTGGCCTCCATTTGTCGGCATAATGTACAAGATAACTTTCCAGATGTTGTCATAGACGTGCCTTCCTTCTTCGACAGCATCGACTATTGTTGCAAAATTATCATCTGCCAAAATTATGTCTGAGGCTTCCTTGCTTACTTCAGTTCCTCCCACACCCATTGCAACGCCTATATCTGCAGCCTTCAATGCCGGAGCATCGTTAACTCCATCGCCAGTCATTGCAACTATATGGCCTCTTTTCTGGAGCTGTTTTGTTATCCTATACTTGTGTTCTGGCTCAACTCTTGCGTATACTGAAATGTCATTTACTACCTGGTAGAGCTCGTCATCACTCATCTCTGAAATCTCTTTTCCTGTAAGAACTCCTTCTTCTCCATCGCCAATCTTAAGCTGCCTTGCAACGGCCTTTGCAGTAAGTGCGTGATCTCCTGTAATCATTATTGGACGGATACCCGCAGTTTTGCATTTTTCTATAGCATCGATAGCCTCTTTTCTTGGGGGGTCCATCATTCCCTGTGCACCAACAAAAGTCAAATCCGAGATATCTTTATCTTCAAGAGAAATCTTGTCCTTTGGAACTCTCTTGTAAGCCATGGCTAGTACTCTTAGCGCATCTTTTGCCATGACTTCGACATTCTTCATTATGAGCTCTTTGTCTAGG
Source organism: Candidatus Methanofastidiosum methylothiophilum (assembly GCA_001587575.1). GTDB lineage: Archaea > Methanobacteriota_B > Thermococci > Methanofastidiosales > Methanofastidiosaceae > Methanofastidiosum. The sequence goes on along the minus strand of LNJC01000024.1, from coordinate 28,670 downwards.
GGCACTGTCTTTCCATCAACTAATTGGTTCTTGCACGATTTTAAAATCCTTTCAGGAGAGCCTTTCACATATATTATGTTATCTTCACCATCTTCGTGAAGTGTTGCCATGTACTGCTGTTTTGGCTCAAACGGTATTTCATCGATTTTTAGAAGCTTTTCATCTACCCCTGCTTTAGTTGCAGACACAATCAATGCGGCTTCAGTGTGGCTTCCCTTTGCAACGTATCTACCCTTGTCTATTGCAATTCCAGAATTGTTACAAAGAAATCCTGTTCTCAAAGTCTGGATAAGTTCCGGTGTAAGTTTTGCCTTTGTATCGCCATCCTTTTCTAGTATTTGGCCTACTGGCTCGTAACCTACTCCCTCAACAATGTAATTCTTGTTTCCGCTAAATATCTTAACAGCGGTCATCTCGTTTTTAGTCAGTGTTCCTGTTTTGTCTGAGCAGATTACTGTTACACTTCCTAAAGTTTCAGCAGCGGGTAGGTTTCTCACAATGGCATTTTTCTTTGCCATAACTGTCGATCCAACTGCAAAAGCAGCAATTATAGCCCCAGCCAATCCTTCAGGAATCAATGCAACAATCATCCCTATCATTGCAAGGAACATGTATACTATTTCATATCCCTGTAAGAGACCTAATACAAACATTAAGATCCCAAAAGATAAGATAGATATAATCAGTATCTTGACAAACGCCGATATCTTCTTCAATATTGGTGGTGTTGTTTGGCCTGAGCTTTTCATGAGCTTAGCTATTTTTCCAATCTCAGTTTCTTCAGCTGTAGCATATACGATACCTTTCCCTCTTCCATTTGTGACAAAGGTACCACCATATGCAGTGCAGAATTTACCTTCTTCATCTTTATTTTCAGGATCATCTTCAGAGCCTTTTTTCACAGGCATCGATTCCCCTGTGAGCATCGATTCGTCTAAAAATATGCTTTTTGAGGACAGTATTCGGAGGTCAGCAGGAACTTTATCTCCAGATTCTATTATAACAACGTCTCCTGGTACAAGTTCTCTTGCAGGAACAACTTTGGTTTCTCCATCCCGTATTACCTTGCACTTATCCACCATCATATCTTTTAGAGCATCAATTGAAGCCTCAGCTTTACCTTCCTGAATAAAGCCAATTATAGCTGTTGCCAAAACAACACCTATTATAACCCACATATCCATTACAATGTCTTCCTCACCCATAAAAGCCCAAAGGAAAAAGCATGCAAATGCAGCAACAATTAAAACAAGAAGTAATGGATTATTGAATTGCAGTAAAAATCTTACAATTGGACTTCTTTTCTTGAATTTAATCTCATTATACCCATATTTTTGGAGTCTTGATAACACTTCTTTAGAGGAGAGTCCATCTGCGGAAGATTCTAACTTGCCTATTATCTCATTACTAGCTAATTTACACCAATCAAAATTAGGTTCCACAAGTGCTCCCCCCTCTTAATTTAATCATGGTAATTATAAAGTAATATTTTTCTATTTATATAATTTGGCATAAATTATATATGAGTACTAACTAAAGATCCACACCCTTACTCTACTCATTTGAGCTTTATAAATTCAAATACTGGTAAATTATTTAAATAAGATTCTGTTTTTCAATTTGTGATTAAAAATGACAACTAATTTTAATGATACTTCATCAAAAGGGATTATTTATTTTGTATTAATTACGTTTATTATTACATATTTAATGCTTGCATTTGTTTATATTAATGGTGGGCTTAGTTATCAGAACACATTTGCTTTTTTAATGGCTATAATGTTTATACCGTTAATAGTATCCTCTTTGCTTACTAAATTTTACCTAAAAAGACCAATTTCGTCATTTGGAATAAAAAAAGGTGATAGCGTTAAGTATTACTTAGCCGCATATTTTTATCCATTTTTAGCAGTTGGACTAGGGATTTCATTATTTTTGTTGATGGGCCTAGGTAAATTAAATACAAATTTGGATCTTATTTTCCCAACTCAGTACGGCATCCCAGTTTACATTCTATTATTTAATTATGCTATAGCCCCTATCTTTCCAAACTCTATATTTGCATTTGGTGAAGAGTACGGTTGGAGAGGTTATCTTCAGGATTTATTGCTTGAAAAGTTTTCAATATTCAAAACCCTAATAATTACGGGAGTCATCTGGGGCCTTTGGCATGCACCTTTAATTGCAATGGGGTATAACTATAATCAGTATCCTTTGCCCGGGGTATTTCTTTTCACAATATGGACTATCTTTGTAGGTATTTTCTTTGGATGGTTAAAAATTAAGTCAAAATCAGTACTTACTGCAGCGCTTGGGCATGGTGCAATAAATGCTTATGTTGGATTTGGTATATTCTTTGCACAAACAAATAATCAACTATTAGGAGTTCCATTTGGACTCCCAGGATTGCTAGCTTTCTTGATACTTGCAATAATATTCCTTTGGGACCTAAAGAGAAGCTATCCCAAGGATTTCTGATATTGCGCCCTCTAAGATATCAATCGATTTAAGATACTCATCAGTATCGATGTATTCCATATCTGTATGATCTAAAGAGGAATCTCCAGGGCCATATGTTACGATATTATCCGTCAATCTAACAAGTAAGTTCATATCTGAAGATCCAGTTTTTTTCTTATATTTGGGTGAAAATCCATTTTCTCTTATAATTTTTACTAGTGTTTTAACAAGTATGTTATTCTTTGAAGTAATTACTCCATCTACTCCTTCAACTAGCTCAATTTCACCATCAAGTAATACCTTTATTTCTTTCAACACCTCTTGATGAGATAAACCTGGAGGAACTCTAAAATCAATCGTCACTCTACATTCGCTTGGCATAACGTTACTGTCAGATTGGGCATATATTGAAGTCGGGGAATAACTTAGCGATTCAAACAAATTGTCCCCTTTGTAGAGTTTTGATATTTTATTTGAAAAATCTATAAACTTTAGAACTGGATTTTCTTCTTCTGAGGAAGAGTGAGACGCCTTTCCTTTGAATATTAGTTTTAGAAGAAGTCTACCTTTATATCCTATCGTGATACCATCAACAGATCCAGGCTCTCCTAAAAATATAAAATCTGCCTTTATCTTCCTCATTAGTTCTAAAGTTCCTCTTGAGTTTGGGGCTTCTTCTCCAGTAACGCCTGCAAATATCAGTGTTCCTTTAAATTTTTTATTTTTAAATCTAATAAATGCAGAAAGGAGAGCTGCAAGGGGAGATTTCGCATCACATGCACCTCTTCCATATATTTTGTTACCATCACTTCTAAATGGAATCTCCCCAGTAACTGTGTCCATATGGCTTGTCAAAAGTATATATGGAGGCCCAGATCCTAACTTAGAAATAATATTCCATTCTTTATCCTGCTCAACATCAAAGCCCTTTTTTTTAAGAAAATTAAATAAATAATCAGAGACTTCTTTCTCTTTCTCTGATGGGCTATATATTTTGATAATATCCTTAAGCAGGCTAACTTCTTCCAATTACTTCACCTGTGGCCTCAACAACCCTATCAATATGCTCTTTTTCAATTATTAATGGAGGGAGGTATCGGACTACAAGTTTCCCTGCTGTTAGCGCAAGTATTTTTTTATCCATTAGTTGTGCTATATATGGCCCTACTTTTTGTTTCATCTCAATACCGATCATAAGGCCAAGTCCCCTTATATCTTTGTAAACTGATTCATCGATATTCTTTTTTAGCTGGGATAAGAAATACTCTCCGCTTTCTTTTGACCTTTCTACAAGTTTTTCTTCTTTTAAAACTTTTATAGCTGCAAGTGAAGCATTACATGCAAGTGGATTTCCTCCAAACGTGGAGCCATGCTCTCCCTTATCGAGATTTGCGAGGTCTTCTCTTACGACAGTTGCACCCATCGGTATCCCACCAGCTATTCCCTTCCCTAGACACAAAATATCTGGTGAAACATTATATCTATTAATTGCAAATAATTCTCCAGTTCTTCCAAATCCTGTCTGAACTTCATCAACAATCATCAGTATTCCCTTTTGGTCGCAAATCTCTCTTATACCTTTTATAAAGTCCATATTTGCTGGTTTAACTCCACCCTCCCCTTGAACTGGCTCGACTATAATAGCAGCAGTATTCTCTGTAATTACTTCTTGAAGTTTTTCTATATTGTTATAAGCAGTATGACAAAAACCTGGAACTAAAGGCATGAATGGTTTTTTGTATTCTGCCTTCCATGTTGCAGAAAGCGCTCCCATAGTTCTCCCATGAAATCCAAATGTGAACGAAATAATGTCTGTTTTACCGGTGATTTTTCTTGAGAACTTTAACGCGGCCTCTACAGCCTCTGTGCCAGAATTTGAAAGAAATGTTTTTGTAAGGCCCTTTGGCGTAATTTCAGCTATTTTTTCTAATAATTGTGCCCTCTTGTCATTATAGAATATTTCAGGGCATGAAATTAAAGTATCCGACTGCTCCTTTATAGCTTGAACTATTTTTGGATGAGAATGCCCAAATAGACATACTCCATGTCCCGCAACACAGTCAATGTATTCATGGCCTTGGCTATCGTAAAGATATACCCCTTTACCTGAGACTATTTCTAAATCTCTCTTGTAGTAGACACCACTACCATATTTTTCTTCTAAGTCTTTGTAGATCATCTTGAAATCACCGTTCTCTTGCCATTCAAGGCATTTTCTAAAGGATTATCTAGATTACCTCTTGCAATTATTACTCGAGGGCTACCCTGTTCTATAGCTTCTTTTGCAGCAAGGAGTTTCTTTTTCATACCCCCATCTGCAAACTGATATGCTTCGTCGATTTGTAATAAATTTAATTCCGTAACAAGTTTTCCCTCTTTTAGGAATCCATCAACATTTGTCATAACAACTAGATCAGCAGACAATGAAGAGGCAATAGCAGCAGCTGCCCTATCTCCATCTGTGTTCACAATATCCCCCTCAGGGCTAATTGCTAAAGGGCAGATAATTGGTAAATAACCTTTTTCAAGTAACATTGTAATTAAATCTTTGTTTACGCTCTCAACTTTCCCTGTGAAATCATCCTTTAATATTTTCTTTTTTCCATCTTCTATTATTTTAATAGAATCTTTTCTTTTAGCAAGTAATACCTTTCCATCTGCACCAGATAATCCTAAAGCGTTAGCTCCTGATTTCTGAAGAAGCTTTACAAGTTCTTTGTTAATCTTTCCCGCCATTACCATTTCCATGATTTGGACTGTTTCAAGATCGGTGTATCTCGATCTAAATCCAGAAACTGATGTGACAAACTTTGTTTCTTTGCCAAGCCTTTTGGAGATCTCTGTGGTCTCGTAAGAGCCCCCATGAACAACTATTATCTTTTCCTTTTTTGATATTTCTGCTATTTCTTTAGCCAAGTTCTGGACCTCTGTACCGAGGCTTCCACCAATCTTTATTACAATCATCTACTCACCTAAATCGGATGGTAACCGATGTACTTTAAACCTGTATCTTCTTCGAGTCCGTACATTATATTCATGTTCTGAACTGCTGCACCAGCGGCACCTTTCATTAGATTGTCTATTGCTGAAAATACTATCATTCTTCTGTTTTCTCTATCAAGTTCAAATCCAACTTCACAGAAGTTTGAGCCTGTCAATATCTTAGGATCTGGGTGCCTGTAAATTCCTTTCTTCTGCTTTACAACTCTAAAGAATTTGTTATTCTCAGAAAAATCCCTATAGATTCCCCTTATCTCTTTCTCATCATAAGGCTGATTTAAGAAGAGATATATTGTCGTGAATATGCCCCTTACCATTTCTATGGCATGTGGGGCCATAGTGACTTTAAAGCCTGTTTCCTGCTCAACTTCTGCTATATGCCTGTGGTAAATTGGAGAGTAACACCTTATAGCTCTCGATCTTTCTGGGTGGTGACTTGAAGCACTAAATGAATCTCCAGAAGCAGAAGATCCAATCTTACTATCAATTACTATCCTTTCTTTATCTATATTTAGATGCCTTAGAGGATACAACGCCATAATCATTGAGGTAGCTATACATCCTGGATTTGCAACTAACTTTGTCTTTTTGATTTCTTCTCTGTGTATTTCAGGAATACCGTATACAGCTTTCTCTAAAAGCTCCGGGCACTTGTGATCAAGACCATACCAAGACTTGTACACATCCTTATCCTTAAGTCTCAAATCTGCTCCTAAATCGATTATCTTAACCCCTGTATCATAAAATTCTCTCAAATAATCCATTGAGACTCCATGAGGCAGACAGAAAAATACTAGATCTGAATCAAAAGATTCTTTGATTGATGAGAATTTAATATTAAATCCTCTTAAATTTGGATGAATCATATGCACAAAAGAGCCAGCATTTGACTCTGATGTGATCCTATCAAGTGTCACTTCAGGGTGATTAACTAATAGTCTTAACAATTCTCCCCCTGTATACCCTGAAGCACCAATAATTGAAACTTTCATTTTAATTACCTCTTCGCCACTTCTATAACATAATCAACTACTTTACCTGGGATATTAACACCTGTTGGCGCAATACTATTTTTAAACTCCATAGTATAATTTACTTCGTTTACTAAAAGCTTTCCTCTATCTTCCAAAAGGTCAATTGCAACTACTCCCCCACCAACAGCTTGTGCTGCTTTAAGACAAATCTCTGATATTTCATCCGTCAAAGGGCAGTTTGATGCCACTCCCCCTCTGGCAGTATTTGTAATCCAGTGTGGAGAGCTTCTGTAAATTGCCCCAATGACTTCATCTCCTACAACAAAAGCCCGTATATCTCTCTCAGGTTTCTTTATGTATTCCTGTATGTAAAATACTGAATGATGATATGAACCAAGTATGACTTTATGTTCAAGGATACTTTCTGCAGTTTCTTTATCATTTACTTTAGAAAGTAATCTCCCCCATGATCCAGTTGCCGGTTTTAGTACTGCAGGGTACCCAATCTTTTCAATCGCCTCAAGAGCTTCTTCAGGCGTAAATGCAATATATGTAACTGGAGAAGGGACTTTATGCTTTGTCAAAGCTAAAGTTGTTAAAACTTTATCGCCACAAGTATTAGCAGTATCATAAGTATTAACTGTCTTTACACCCATCTCATTTAGTACTTTAAGAGAGTAAAGTGCCTTAAGATGACTTATTTCTCTTTCTAATACTACATCATAGTCCATTTTTTCGAATTCAGTTATATTGAAAACTGCACATCGCGTATCCATTCTTTCTACATCAATACCTCTATTTCTAAACTCTTCGAGTAGAAACTTCTCATCAAGTCTGACCCTCGAATAAAGCATTCCTATTTTCATGAAATCACTCCAAATTTTCTATTACAGCTTCAGTAAAAGCTAGAGTTCCAAGGTTTCCACCCAAATCTTTCGTTCTCTTACCTTCGTTAAATGTTTTGAAAATACTATTTCTTATTCTATCCCCTTCTTTCTTTTCTCCAAGAAAGTCCATCATCATTGCAGCCGAAAGAAAAGTAGCAGTTGGATTAGCAACATCTTTCCCGGCATATTTTGGCGCCGACCCATGAACAGGTTCAAAAAGCCCCGTTTTTTCTCCAATATTTCCTGAGGGGGCGATTCCAAGACCTCCAACAAGCTGAGACGCTTCATCTGATAGTATATCTCCAAACAAATTTGTTGTAACAACTACATCAAATCTTTCTGGTTCTTTGATTAGCCTCATTGCCATGGCATCCACTATGACTTCCTCAGTTTCTATGTCAGGAAACTTTTCTGATACGGCCAATACAGTTCTTCTGAAAAGACCACAAGTCTTTCTCAAGACATTTGCTTTATGCACTACAGTAACTCTTTTCCTGTTATTGTCTCTTGCATATTTATAAGTAAATTCAGCAAGTCGTCTTGAAGCTTTTTCAGAAATATGTCTTTCTGCTATTGCAACTCCATTCTCTTCTCTTTCGATTCCTTTATACATCCCTTCTGTATTCTCTCTCATTATGACAATATCGATATTGGGTCTAGAAATTTCAACTGGAAGGCTCTTTATTGGCCTTACATTTACAAATAGATCAAGTTCCTTTCTCAATGTCACTATCGCACTCTTATAATCAACTATGTCCGGGGGTGACGATACCGCTCCAAAAAATGTAGCATCTGCATTTCTGCAAGCATCAATTGTTTTTTGCGGAATTGAAGTTCCATTCTTTAGATAACAATCATACCCTGCCTCAGCATAAGTGTAATTAAAGTCTAAATTAATGTGCGAAAGTAGTTTTAATCCCGCGTCAATTACATCATTTCCTATACCGTCTCCTCTGATAACGCAAATATTATATGCCATCTTCAAGCTCCCCTATGTCATGATTTTTCAAGAAATTTACAATTCCACCAGCATCAATAATTTTAATTATAAAATCTGGGAAACCTTTTGATTTAATCTCTTTACCTGTCTTTAGAATTTTAATAGTTCCTTCCTTTAATTTAACTTCTATTTCTTCTCCATCTTGAACAAGACTGTAAAGTTCCTCTGAGATCATAATTGGAAGCCCTATATTAATACAGTTCCTGTAAAATATCCTTGCAAAACTTTTTGCAATTACTGCTTTAACTCCAGAAGCCTTAATCGCAATTGGAGCATGCTCTCTCGATGAGCCACATCCAAAGTTTTCACCAGCAACTATGAAATCTCCAGCCTTTACAGTTTTTGAAAAATCGGGCCTAACTTCAAAAAAACAATGTTCTGCAAGAGCTTTTGGATCTGTTGTAACGTTATATCTTCCAGGTATTATTTCGTCAGTATTAACGTCATCGCCAAATCTAAATACCTTTCCCACTATACCACCTCTCTTGGGTCTGTTATCTTTCCTGTAAGTGCAGTTGCAGCAGCTGTTGCAGGAGAAGCAATAATTATTTCTCCTTTATCAGATCCCATTCTCCCTATGAAGTTTCTGTTCATCGTTGTTAGGGCTCTATCTCCAGGTGCTAATACTCCCTGATGTCTTCCAATACAAGGCCCACATCCAGGATTACATACCATTGCACCAGCATCCATAAATATTTTTATGTATCCTCTATTCATTGCTTCAAAATATACTTCGTTAGAAGCTGGAACAATAATTGTTTTAAGGAGAGGGCTCAACTTTTTTCCTTTAAACATTCTTGCTGCTATTTCTAGATCCTCTATTCTACCGTTTGTGCATGTTCCTATGAACACCTCATCTACTTCAGTCCCTTCATACTTTTCAACTGGATATACATTATCCACCTTTGGTGAAACTGCAAGTTGTGGTGTTAAGTCATCAACATCAAACTCAAATATTTTCTCATAGTTCGGATCCTTTGGAACAATCTCTGTATATGGATAACCTCTTGACTTTAAGAAATTCTCAGTAATCTTGTCAGTCTTTATTAGCCCAGTTTTTCCACCCATCTCAATTGCCATGTTTGTAAGTGTTAGCCTATCGCCTATTGCCATATTTTCAATTGTTTCTCCACCAAACTCACAAGCCTTGTAGGTAGCCCCCCTTGCGCCAACTTCCCCTATAATCTTTAGAATCAAATCTTTTGGATACACTCCTTTATCAAATGATCCCTTAACATCAAAGTAAAATGTTTCTGGAACCCTAAACCAATTCTTTCCAGTAGCATATGAAACTCCGATATCAGTTGATCCTACCCCAGTTCCAAAAGCCCCTAAAGCCCCATAAGTACATGTGTGAGAATCTCCTCCAATAATTACTCTCCCAGGCAATACGAACCCCTTCTCAACTAGCACTTGGTGGCAAATTCCCTCTCTAAAGAAGTTTTTGATTCCTTCTTTTTTTATAAATTCTAATACTTCTTTCTGCAATGTGGCACTTTCAACTGATGCAGGTGGCTGAACATGATCAAAAATAACAACAATTCTATTCTTATCATACAAAGGTTTTCCCGTGTTTCGTAATGCTTTGATGGCAAGAGGAGTCGTATTATCATGACTCATCGTTACATCTATATCAACTAATACTATTTCTCCAGCGGAAACGTTTCTAGAAAGTTTCCTTGAAAATATCTCTTCAGCAACTGTTCCCATTAACTTCACCATATTTCTTTAGTACAACTCTAGTACTTGTTGCAAGAACTCCAGGAATACTTCTTATATCCTCTATTAGATTATTCAATTCTGCAACATTCTTTAAAGACGCATAGATCGCAATATCTTCGTCTCCAGACATTTCATAGAGTTTTTCAACACCTTTCATGTTCTTTATCTTTCTAGATATCGATGTTGTGTAGATATGTGCTTCAAGTCTTAGGAATAAAACTGCATCAACTCCTGTCGGAATTGTTACTGCTTTAACACCAAGAACCCTTTCTGCAATATCTAAAATATCTGTTTCATGTACAATCTTTCTTTCGTCTCCGACCTTCTTTATCTCATGAATGATCTTTAACAAATCTTCGTCACTGGCCTCAATTCCATATTGGTTTAATTTGGACATAACTGCCCTTCTACCAGCAAACTTATCGACAATTATTTTCCTTTCCTTTCCAACCATCTCTGGTGAGAACGGCTCGTAAGTAGAAGGATTCTTTAACACTCCATCTGTATGTACTCCACTCTTATGCGTGAAAGCATTGTCCCCCATTATTGGCATCAGTGGGTAAATGTAAATGCCTGTTATCTTCTCCACATAAGCAGAGATCTGTTTAAGCATTTTAAGGTCGTACTTTAAATTTTCCCCATCTAAGATATTAGTGGCAACTACAAAGTTTGATAAATCCACTATTCCGGTTCTTTCTCCTATCCCATTTACTGTAGTATGGACACAATCTGCACCAGCTCGTACACCTGCCATAGCGTTTGCAACAGCAAGGCCAAAATCATTGTGGCAGTGAACATCAATCCCAACAGATTTTACATTATCCTTAATCTTCTTTACGAGATCATAAAAAATGTGGGGTTGCATAACCCCAACGGTATCTGCAACACTTATTCTGTCAGCCCCAGCATCAATGGCAGCATTACAGATTTCGATAAGATACTCGAAATCTGTTCTTGTGGCATCTTCGGGTGTGTACCTGACTTTTAATCCGTGGTCTTTTGCATATTGGACACAATCTACTACTTTTTCTATTGCAACTTCCTTAGTCATCTTCAATTTATCTTTAAGATGAACATTTGAAGTTGCCAAAAATATTGCAACTCTATCGACTTCACAGTCAACAGCCATTTCTACGTCTCCCCTAACGGCCCGCACATGGCCTACAACTTCCGCTTTAAGATCTTCTTTTACAACTTTTCTGATAAACTCCTCGATCTTTGGAGAAACGTTAGGGTGGCCGACTTCTATCATGTCGACTCCAAAATCATCTAACATCTTGGCAAGTGTCATCTTTTCATTGATAGTAAAAGATACACCTGCTGTCTGCTCACCTTCCCTTAATGTTGTGTCCAATATTTTAACCATTTTATTCTCCCCAATCCTCTTCTTCTTCAGGGGCAATTTCTAGTATTAGAGGGTCAAGGCTTATTATTTCAAGCTCTATCCCACACTCAGAACACTCTACTATGTCCCCTACTTCTGGATTTTCTATTTCAATAATACAACTACATTCTGGACATTCTGCCATCCAAATCACCTCGATGGCATTAATCGTAAACTCTTTTTAAATCTTCCGGTTATAAATAGCAATATTTCTACGATAATCGAAATACTTTTAAACTCAAGAACTATTCTACCACTATGGATGACCTAGATATACAAATATTGTCGATTTTAGAAGAAGATTCAAGAATGAAAAACACTGAGATTGCGAAAAGACTCTCTGTTTCAGAGGGATCAATAAGAAGAAGAATTGATAATCTTGTTCAATCAGGTATAATAAAAAATTTCACTGTTGAAGTCTCTACAAATTTTGGGTTTATTTCATTAGTTCTATTAAATACACACACCCAAGAATCAACAGATGAAATTGTAAAACAAATAATGAAGATTGAAGGCGTTAAAAGAGTATATGAAACAACTGGTGAGTGGGACGTAGTGGCATATGTACTATGTAATTCACCAAAAGAGTTTAATATTATTATAGAAAATATCAGAAAGCTTAAAGGCGTAAATAAATCAACTAGCCTAACGGTGTTGAATGTATTATAATAGTGATTAAATGGTAAAAATTTTACTTGTTGACGATAATCAAGATTTTTTAGATATATTAAAGCAAGGTCTTTCAGAGCATGAAGTTTTTCTTGCATCCAATGGATTGGAAGGAGTAGAAACATACAAAAAAGTCATGCCTGATGTTGTTGTAATGGATCTTAAAATGCCCGTAATGGATGGGATTAGGGCAACAAAGGAGATACTTAAAATTAATCCAAGCGCAATAATTGTTGGCGGGACTGCATACACAGAGTTACAGAAGGATTTATTCGATGCAGGGGCGATGTTTGTTCTCATAAAACCATTTTCAATTGACTCGATAGAAAAAATAATAGAAAAATATGTTTTAAAAAAGAGGCCTAAGACAGGATACTATAAATAGAATCTTTATCTAATGCCTCTCTAAGTTCCATTCCTATTCTTTCACCATAGCTTATTTCTTTTCCATAGAGATAGCCTGAGTGAGGTGTGAACTTTGTTCCAGGACTTCCAGGAATCCTCATTGAAACATCAAATATGACAATCTCTTCCTTTCCTTCATAAGAAGCAACTGCACCTTGGAGTGCAAATGGTCCAATTATACCAGGTGGATACTCTTTTCTAGTTACCTCAACAAATTTTTCTCCAATCTCAAATGCCTTTTCTAAAATACTTTCTTTAGTTGTACAGGTAATGTGGCCGGTCTCAATCATTTTCGGCTTAACATATTTCAATACTTCAAGCTGCTCATTTGCAGGAAGTCTTAGTATTCCATCTAGATTAGTTTGTCTTCTGGTGTCAGTTCCCATAAGCTCAAGTTCTTCTCTTACATTTGAATAGAAGAAATTGAAATTGGTCTGAGCGCCTAGAATATACTCTTCAATAACTGCTTTATTCAATGCTTCCTTTGTTATAATCCCCTTTTCAATTAATTCTTTACTTTTTTGTTCATATTCTTTTGGAGAGGAAGCAAAGAAAAACGCCCTCTCATATCCTCTTATTGCTTCAGATACCTTTACTATTACTAGTCTATCAATATTTTTAGTCGAAGAGAATATTCTTGGGAATCTAATCCCTGCTTTTTCTAAGAGATAATATTGATTTTTTGGGACATCTCTTTCTTCAAGTTTTACTAAACCTCTCGTTCCATAGATAGGTACTAAAAAATCATTTTCTATCCTTTCAAAATCAAAGTAAACCCAAAAGTATCTGTTGTGTATGAAGACAGTGTTCATATCACGAAGTTCTTTTTGAACATCTTTCTTTGTAATGTCCTTAAATGAGTCTAGTACTATAACTTCATCAATACAGCCACGGCCATCTCTTGACTTATAATATTTTGAATAAGTCTTTTCTCTACCTTTTTGACATACCGCAACAGTATTGAATCCGTACTTTTTTACACCGCTTGAAATATCAAGGGCTGAATGCCCCCCCAATACACCGATAGTTATGTTATCAAGATCATAACTTTGCAGGATATTCTTTATATCCTCCTGATTAATCATCAAAAAACCTTTACCAATTTTTTATTTCTTCTTTAGACTCTCCCTTTATCAACTTTAGTACTTTTACCATATTTCTAGCTGTGTTTTGTGAAGTCTTTATTCCATACTCATCTTTATCACAGTCTCCAGCATTGTAACCATGTCCGACACCACCATAGTGTGATGTTGTTTCATCAGCTACAACAATCGAATTGTGTATTAAGAAGAAATTGAATATCTGTTGCAATGTTGTTTCTTGCCCACCGTTCCTAAATCCACCTACAGAAATTCCTGCACCTACTTTGTTTCTAAGTTCAAACTTTCCTCTAAGTGCCCTAGTTCTGTCCATAAATGCCTTCATCTGAGCAGAAACACCACCTAAGTATACTGGAGAGGCGAGCAATATTCCGTCAGCACCTCTAATCTTATCATAAATTGGAGTCATATCGTCTTTTTGAATACACATACCTGTGTCTTTACATGCTCCGCATGCTTTGCATGGTGCAACTTTAAGCATACCAACATGTACAAGTTCAGTTTCAACTCCAAGCTCCTTACATGTTTCTAGTGCTTTCTTCAACAGAAATAAAGTGTTGCCCTCCCTAGGAGAGCCACAAATGCCTAATATTTTCATATAATACCTCCATTTTCTTAATGAATCTTTATTTATAAAAATGTTTTGTAAGATATTATATAAATTTTTATAAAGATGCCTACATATACTACGGTAGTGTTTAAATGGACGATTTAGAAGAAATAAGAAGAAAAAAGATGGAAGACCTTAAGGACAAGATTTCTGAGGATAAAAAGAAAAAAGTTTTGATTGAAGTGCTTGCACTCTCAGGATGTTCACATTGCCCCTCTGCAGCTGAAATGGCCTATAGAGTTGCATCTAAATATGACAATGTAGATGTGTCTATAGTTAATATTGCAACCCCAGAAGGAAATGCCAAAGCAAGAAAACTCGGGGTTATGAGCGTACCAGCAATTGTGATTAACGGAAAGCTAGCTTTTGTCGGAACACCACAAGCCGATATGATAATGCACGATGCAGTAAGAAAAGCTATGTAGAACTATCATTTATTTTATCCTTTATCTCTTCCAAAATTTTTATGTAGGATTCTTCAAGGTCAGAAGAGAATTCATCCGAAAACGTGAAAGGATCTTTAATCCCAATGGCACAAAACAATATTTTACTTGGCATTCTATTTGGGGAAATCTTCATTCCAAGCTTTATCATAGTTGAAAAGTTTGTCGAATGAGGCGATGAGGTTTCAGGAAGATTTAGTATTTCTTCTAATGTCAGATAATTTATTTTTCCAACTTCATTAGATATAATAGAATCCACAAATATAGCACAATCATAATCTAAAATAGAATCAAGCAATTCAATCCCCGATGAATAAAATATTTCAAAGATTATATTTTCTCTACCTTTAAAAAGCATCTCTAAATCTTCAACAACTTTAGGCCCTATCCTATCATCCTTAAGATAGGGATTTCCAATTCCTAGAACTATTATTTTTTTCATTTTAGACTCTTATTGGATTTGGTCCTAATTCTCTTATTTTTTCTGTGAAAGATGTCATAACTTCAGAGAATTTTTTACCTTCTGAAGCTGAAATCCAGAATATTTCTAATCTTTCAGGTTCTATCCCCATTTCTTCTATTAATTTTTTTAGCATTGTGACTCTTTTCAGAGCTTTAAAGTTTCCCTGTTGATAGTGACAATCCGTAGGTATATGGCATCCACCAACAAATACCCCGTCTGCACCTCTAGCAAATGTTTCTAAAATAAAAGCAGGATCAACTCTCCCTGAGCACATAAGTCTTATCAGTTTAACATTTGGAGGGTAGTTGTACCTTGAGGTCCCTGCAAGATCAGCACCAGCGTATGTGCACCAATTACAGACAAAACCAATGATATTGGGTTCAAAATTTTTCATCAGTCAACACCATAGAATTTTTTTATGAAACCATCTCTTGGAGTTTCAGAAAGAGAGGCGATTCTCTTTTTAGGAAGGCCCATAGATAGGCCTAGAAGCTGATTATAGTAAAAAACAGGAATACAGAAATCTTCGCCCCTATCTCTTAATCCCTTTTGGCCTAAATCAAACTGAAGGAAACAGAATGGACATGCAGTAACAATACAATCAGGTTCAGAATATTTGATATTCATGAGTTTTTTTTCTAATATTCTTAAAGTGACATCAGGATTGTTTCCTCTCATGCCACCTCCTGCACCACAACAAGATAATTTCTTTGGATAATATACACTTTCCATACCTAAGGCTTCAACTAAAGCATCAAGTTTGTGAGGTTTTTCTGGATTCTCAGCCATTAAATGGTCTGAAGGTCTCAAAAGATGGCAGCCATAGTGGACGGCTGCTTTAGCACCATCTAATTTAATTTTTGTAGATTGTTTGATTTTTTCAATTCCAATATGGTCATGTAGTACTTCAACTAAATGATACACGGAAATTGTTCCTTGATACTTTCTTCCTATTTTGTTTAGGACAGTATTTACTTTTTCTCGCTTCTCTTGATCACTTTTCAAAAGCATATTACTATTTTTAAGATAGCAGAAACACCCGTTACAAACCGCCATCACATCTTTACTCATAGATTCAGCTATTGATAAATTTCTAGCACTTTGTACAAGTCCAGACATTTCTTCAACAGACCAAAAAGCCCCCCCTGGAGGACAACAACCTGCACCAAGCATATCGTAAACATTGACGCCAAGGAGGGACATAGTTTCACGTATTGAATTTTCAATATCGGGGTATCTTAAGGGAATGATACATCCAGTGTATAAGGCATAATCAGTCGCATGCAATGACATCATCTCCTTTAGGCTTCCAGTCCTTTCTTATTTTAAGTAATAAACCAGCATGAGTAGAATCCACAATTTTTTGTATTTCATGAATATATTTTTTGTTGGCACCTGCTGTAGTAAGGGGCGGGGCATCTACCTTTTCTCTCAATTTAATTCCTTTTTGAACTGTGACAGCATGGCCAAGATGATAGATATTATTGGCAACTTCAATTTGTGCTTCAGGAATAATCCCTTTTTCTGCCGAAATTCTCCTAAGAGCGAATACAACTTCAGTGGGGCCAGCATTTTGAGGGCATCTCTCTAAACACATGAAGCATGTAGTGCATAACCATATAGCTTTTTTATCTAATATTTGCTCATCAAGTCCTAAAAGTACTTGGTGCATAGTTCTTTTTATTTTATGGTCAGTATCGCTTGCAACAGGACATCCGGAAGCGCACATTCCACACTGGAAGCATTCATAAACTCTTTTACCGCCGTATTCAATGACCTTATTAACGAGTTCTTTGTTAGTGTTGTTAAGAACTATTTTCATTTAATACCCTCCGTAAGAGCCAAAATCTGCATTCTAACCTGTTTAGTTGTAAAGTGATTAGCCTTTATAGCTCCAGATGGGCATGCAGCACTACAAACTCCACATCCTTTACAGAGAGCTATATCAACTTCCATTTTGTCATCTTCAGTATACTTAATCGCCTTGTATGTGCAAAGGGATTCACAGGTTCTGCACTTAGCACATAGATCCTCAATTATTTGTGCAAAAAGAGGTTCAATATCTATTTCTCCTTTAGACATAAGTGAAGAAGCAGCAGAAGCTGCAGCTTTTCCCTGACCTACTGCGTCTGGGATTTCCTTTGGCCCCTGACATGCACCAGCAATAAATATTCCATCGCTATCTGTACTTACAGGTTTAAGTTTTGGATGAATTTCCTTGAAAAAGCCAGTTTTATCAGTACTAATATTCAATAAATTAGCAAGCTTTTTTGATCCTCTTGGGGCCTCCATAGCCACTGCCAAAACAACAAGGTCAGCAACGACACTTATCTGCTCTCCTAATGTATCGTCATCCCCAGAGACTTCTAATCTGTCTCCAATTGAGTCAACTTGACTTATTCTACCTCTTATGAACTTTACACCTTTCTCTCTCGCCATCCTATAATACTCTTCGTAACCTTTTCCAAAACACCTAAGATCAATGTAATGTATGAATATGTCAATTTCTGGATATTTTTCTTTTAGAAGTCTAGCATGTTTTATTGAATAGGTACAGCATATCCTTGAGCAATAATCGTTTGTCTTTTCATCCCTAGAGCCGACACATTGTATAAATGAGATTGTCTTTGGTTTTCTACCGTCAGAAGGTCTTAATATTTCTCCTTTTGTTGGTCCAGAAGCACACATCATTCTCTCAAGTTCTAACGATGTAATTACATTTGGATGATCATAATCGTACTCAGCCTTTTTATTTGGGTCAAAAAGATCATAGCCAGTCGTAACTACAATACTTCCAACGTCAAATTCAATAAATTCGTCATCATTTTTTGTAATGTCTATTGCACCAACTTGGCATCTCTTCTCACATAGTTTACATTTGATACATTTCTTTTTGTCAATTACAGCCTTCATTGGTATGGCCTGTTGAAACTGTATATAGACGGCCTTTCGTTTATCCATATTGCAATTGAATTCATTGTCCACTTTAACAGGACATACTATACTACAATCCCCACAACCGTTACACTTTTCCCAGTCAACTGAAGTCTGTTTTTTTCTAACAAGAATACGATATTTTCCAATGTGGCCAGATACATTTTCAATCTCTGAATAAGTAAGAAGTTCAATATTCGGCGTGTTTGAAACCTCAACCATCATAGGGGCCAAGATACATGCAGAACAGTCGTTTGTGGGAAAGGTCTTGTCTAATTGGGCCATTTTCCCACCAATACTTGGATTTCTCTCTACAAGATAGACTTTGTATCCACTACGAGCCAAGTCTAGCGAGGCATTAATACCAGATATGCCCCCTCCTATTACAAGTGCTGATTTTAAAACAGAAAGCTTTCTATCCTCTAAAGGTTCTAATTCAGATGCTCTATAGACACCACTTTTAATTAGATGTTTTGCCTTTTTTGTTGCATTTTCTTTATCTTTAAAATGAGGCCAAGAGCATTGATCTCTAATATTAACTTGTTCATAGAGATATTTATTCAAATTAGCTGAATTTAGGGTCTTTCTGAATATTTCTTCATGCGTTCTAGGTGAGCAGCATGCGGCGACAACTCTATTAATCCCTTCTTTTTTTATATCGTCTTTTATAAGGTTCTGTCCTTGTTCAGAACATAGATACATATGTTCTCTAACGATAGAAACATTGCTTAATGTTTTAGAGAAATCAACAACTTCCCGTATATTTACACTGCCAGCTATATTTGTACCACAGTGACAAACGTAAACACCAATTTTTGGAGAATTATTTATATCTTTTTTTTTCTTTGAGTGAGATTTTGCCACTATACCACGTCACCTATCCAAGCATCTAATTCATATTATAATTTTAGATTATCCTAACTGTTGGTAAAATGAAAAAATAGTTTTTATACCTTTTGGTTATAAATTGAAATCTTTTTTATAACTTACAAAGTAAATTCCTTATTTAATCCCTTAATATGGGCATTTATTACATCTTGATCAATTACTTTTCCTATTAAATATGAGGGGTAATATTTATTCAATATCTCAAGTGATCTATCCTTTTCTTCTTTTGAAACTATTACCATAAACCCAGTTCCCATATTGAAAGTCCTGTACATTTCTTCGATCTCTACGCCTGTGTCCATAATCTTCTTGAAGATTCTAGGAGGTTCTGGAAGTTCTAGTTCAAATCCTATGCCCTTCTTTAATCGTTTAAGATTTAGAAGACCACTGCCCGTGATATGTGCCATTCCCTTCACTTTGACATTTTCAATTAGATCTAATATCTGTTTGACATAGATTCTTGTTGGAATAAGAAGTTCAGGATAGTCTTCTTCGCCTAAAACTTTTCTTGCTAGGGTTAACCCGTTTGAATGTACTCCAGAAGAAGCAATACCAATTACTACATCTCCAGGAACAATCTCTTTCCCAGAAATTATTTTGTCCTTTTTAACTGCCCCAAGGCAGGTTCCTGCTAGATCAAATCCCTCTCCGTCGCCTTTTATTATATCCGGCAGTGTTGCAGTTTCACCACCAACTATAGGCATATCAGACTGTTTTGCACCCTCTAATAGACCTTTTGCTATTTCTTTAAGCATATACTCTGAAGTTTTCTCTAAAGCAATATAGTCTACAAATGCAATTGGAGCAGCACCATTACATATGACATCATTGACGTTCATAGCAATTACGTCAATTCCAATTGTATCATATTTTTTTAATTTTTGAGCAACGAGAACTTTTGATCCAACACCATCAGTTGCAAGTGATAATGCATAATCTCCAAATTCTATAAATCCTGAGAAGCTACCTATTTCTCCAATTGCCGCTCCGATCTTTCCCTTTCTAAATTGCAATGTTTCTCTAATTACAGAAACTAAAGCACTTATTGATTTTTCTTCAACTTTTATGTCTACTCCTGAAGATTTGTAATCCCTTGGAGTTGCCACTTACTTCACTCCCAATATCCTCATAGCGAGATAAGCTGCATTCTCTCCATTATCAATCCCTACACATGCCACTGGAACACCTTTAGGCATCTGGACTATGGAAAGAAGTGCATCTAATCCGTCAAGTTTAGAAGAAACAGGAACGCCTATGACAGGTTTTTTTGTATGTGCCGCAACAACTCCTGGAAGCGCTGCCGCCAAACCTGCAATAGCGATAAAAATATCATATTTGTTCATTTTAGCAAGTTCTGCTACCCTTTCAGGTTCCCTGTGGGCAGAAGCAAATTGTACTTCATATTGAACATTATTCTCATCAAAAATTTTCTTTACTTTGTTTACTATCTGCTCATCACTTTTTGAGCCAGCGATAATGAGTATCATGAAATAATGAAGGCGTATGGATTAAAAAGATTTTTGTCTAAAACAGCAATTTCAATATAGAATAGGTCAAACATAATTAAATATAAAAAATAAAAGGACTTTTCCTACTAACTTACTAGAAATAACCTTTTACAAAAAAACTCTGCTTAATATCTTCTTGGGTTCTTCTTCTGGTAGCATTCCCTACAGTAAACAGGTCTTGTTCCATCTGGCTTAAATGGGACTTCAGTTTCCTGTCCACAACTTGCACAGGTTGCCTTGTGCATTTCACGAGGTGGTCTGTCGTATCCCCCTCTTCTTTCACCATACATTTTAATTACTCCTTTTGTTTGGCCATCAATGGCCCTAAAAAATAAAAAGTATCTTTAGTTTATAAGGTTGATTATTCAAATCAGTAAAAAATATTAATATCTGCCATAAAAATGAGTATTTACATACTTTTATTTAATAATAATTGGAAACGAGGACAATATACTCTTAGTTAGTCTATACCTTCTCCAATTTTTTTCCTGAAGCTCTTCCCTACAAATCGGATATACTTGTCAGAGATTGCTTCATATGCAATTCTACTTGCGTTACTGTAAGTATCTGCCAATCCTCCACCAAGAATAACGCGTCCACCGCCAACAGCAATATTTCCAGTTTGGGTGATGAAAGTGCCTGCATGTCTATGGAATGAATTTTCAGGAATCTCATTAGAATAATCTATTACCTGGCCTGTAAGATGTTTTCCAGGATACCCAGGAGGCATCTGAGAAGCTTCAAATCCGCAACCTTTAAACCATGGGAAGCTACCACTCACAGTAAATACTCCAACACATACTTTGTCTTTAAACTTGATATTTAGCTCATCAAGCTTTCCTTCATAGCTTTTTTTCGCTATGTCATAAAGAGAAGTCTCTATTGTTGGCCATCTCCCCTCTGCTTCAGGCGACCCATCTCTACCATTAATTTCAAAGACGTAAAAATTGTAATCATTATTTTCTTTTAATGCGCACAATCCAAAGTAGATTATTCCATTGAATTCCAGTTTTTCCTCTTCTAACAGATTTGTTAAAAATGGAACTACTATTGTATCTTCAATTTTCTTAACAAGATCTCCTCTACCTTTCAAAAGAGGGTGTGGTGCCACAACACCCATTCCACCAGTAATATAGTTTACCATCTCACCGGGGTGACCCATTCTTTTGTTAAATCTATCAATCAAAAATGTGTCTTCTGCATCAAATCTTTCTGGGAAATCTTTAGCACTTCCTAAATATTTTACTTGGCCTTCGTGCACCGCATAGAAGACCATTACTTCTTCCCCATATAGTCTTTCTTCTATGGTGAGTTTGTCTACAGGACTGCATATAGCACCTGAAACCATAAAGTCATCAACAGCGCTCAATGCCTCTTCAAGAGTATTACAAACTCTTGACCCTTTACCATCAAGCAAGTATGGGTACTTTACTACATACTTTTTTCCATTTTTACCAAAATTATCCTTTAAAAATGCTTTTGCAGATTCAGGATCATAGAAATTTTCAAATGGAGGGCATGGTATACTCCACTTCTTCATAAGATCATTTGTATTGCATTTATCTGCCTCAACTATCATAGCTTTTGAAGTTGGACCCCAACAAGCTATTCCTTTTTTTTCACACCTTTCCTTTAAACCAAGAGACAAGTATTTTTCTTGACCTCCAATTACCATATCAATATTGTTTTCAGATATATAAGAAATAATATCCTTAAGATCATCAACTCTCTTTATCCTACCATTATTCTCTTGAATCTCTTGTTTATATTCATTAAAAAAATTCTTCACATCATCAAAATTTTTTATCTTGACTCTGTCATTACCTATTGGCCAAACACATTTTTTTTCAAATGCACCACCTAAATTTCCTGGGAGCACATGAACTTCTGATACATTTTTTGAATTTGTAATTGATTCTGCCAAGGCCCATTCCCTTGCTCCTCCGCCGACAACTGCCCACGCTTCACTCAAAATATCACTAACCTAAGTATCTAATTTTCTCTCACATTCTCTTGTTTTGGTGAGACATTTCATAGTTTCTTCAGCTATATGAGTTGGATAATCTCCATTTAAACATGCAAGACATAAATCTTCTTTTTTAATGCCAATAGCCTTTACTAATCCTTTGATAGTTTGGTATGTAACGGAATCTGCACCAATTCTTTCTGCAACATCGTCAGAGTTTCTTGCAGCAATTAATTCCTTTTCTGTTGGCATATCTATGCCGTAGTAACATGGATGTTTAATAGGGGGGCATGTTGATATCATGTGGACCTCTTTAGCCCCGTTATTTCTTAACATAGTGACTATTCTCTTGCTTGTCGTTCCTCTAACTATACTATCATCAACCAGAATTACCTTCTTACCTCTTATCTCACCTTTAATTACGTTAAGCTTGTCTCTAACAGCTACGTCCCTTGAAACTTGAGTGGGCATAATGAAAGTTCTACCAATATATCTGTTTTTTATCAATCCCTCTCTCTGTTTAATTCCATATTTTTCAGAGAACCCTAAAGCCGCTGTTCTCGCTGTGTCAGGTACGGGTATTACTACATCCCCTTCTTCCTCAAACTCGATATTTCTTCCAAGTTCAATCCTAGCTTCATAGACACTCTTGCCTTCAATAACAGAATCAGGTCTTGAAAAATAAACCCATTCAAACATACAGTGTGCCCTTCCCTTTGAGCATAATACTCTCTTTTCAACTTTATTATCTTCAATAACTATGGCCTCTCCTGGAAGTAAATCCCTGACTAGAGAGTAGTCATTTACGTCAAGTCCAACACTTTCTGAGGCAAAAGAAAATCCAGTTTCATTCAAATTAGTTTTCTCACCAAATACTAACGGTCTGTTACCATATGGATCTCTGAAAGCTATGAGTTTTTTAGGCAATAGCATTACTGCAGCATAACTTCCCTCAATTCTTTCCATTGTTCCTTGTATGGCTTCAAATGTATCATTTTTAATTAGCTCCTCTGAAAGAATATTTATCATGACTTCAGTGTCAGACTTTGAGTGAATGCATCTATTCCTCTCTTCAAGATCTTTCTTTAGCTCTTGATAATTAGTAATATTTCCATTATGTGCTAGACCTATTCCATATGGATAACTCAAAAAGAATGGCTGAGCTTCACAGAGAGTATTCGTCCCAGCTGTTGGATATCTAACATGACCTATAGCCTTGGACCCTTCAAGCTTTGATAACTCTTCTTTATTGAAAACATTTAATACAAGACCTTTTTCTTTTTTCTGGTGAACTATACCGTCAAAAGATAATATACCAGCTGAATCCTGTCCCCTGTGCTGAATAGCCAAAAGCCCTCTATAGCACTCATATGCAGAATTGTTTGATGAAGTACCTAATATACCGCACATTTTTATTTTTCCTCTATATATTTTAAGACCGATTCAAAGACGTTCATACCAGAGATACCATTTTTATTCTTATCAAAATAAGCTCTTTCAGGATGGGGCATCATCCCAAAAACATTTCCTGCCTCATTACAAATTCCTGCTATGTTATGTGCAGAGCCATTTGGATTCCAAGGATATCCTGCGTATTCTCCTTCTTTATCTACGTATCTAAATACAACTTGGTCATTTTCAAATAATCTGTCAAAATACTCTTGCTCTTTTTCTCTTGGCAACAATAGTTTTCCCTCTCCATGAGCAGAAGGCACTAACATTATCTCTCCTTTAGGTATGTTTCTAGTGAAGACACACTTACCTTTGTTTTCATGTTTTAGTAATGTTGGCCTGCATTCAAATCTAGCTGAATTGTTTAAAAAAAGACATGCATCAGGGTAATCCATTCTTTTAAATCCTGGTAAAACTCCAAGTTCAACTAGGACTTGAAATCCGTTGCATATGCCTCCTACTGGCCACCCTTCATCTATGAATCTATGAAGGTCATTTGCAATCTTTGCTCTAATTCTTGATGCAAAGATTGCCCCAGCCCTAACATAATCTCCTGCAGAAAATCCTCCAGGGATCATGAGGCAGTTATAGTCAAAAATATCTTTTAGGTCCTTCAAGTGAACAAGTTCAGGAGACGCCCCTAATCTTTTGAAAGCATAGTACATCTCATCTTCATTGTTTGTCCCCTCTATTCTCAAAACACAAACTTTTATCTCAGACCTGTCCATTGAATCACCCCATATGCTCCCAAATGGCATTCTTCCATTTTTCTCTCAATTTCTCAATAGGAGCATCTATGATTTTTGATCCATTTTGCTTTATCTCTAATTTTCTTCCAGAAACTTTTCCAATTTTCATATAAGGTACATTATTTTTGTTTAAGAGAGACTCAAAGGCTTTTTCGTCTTTAACTTCAACTACCCACCTGGTGTTTGATTCTGAAAAGATGAATTCATCCGCCCTCATATCTTTAAATAATGGCAAATCTATAATTGCGCCATAATCACTGCCAAATGCCATCTCTACAACTGCAACTGCAAGTCCCCCTTCACTTAAATCATGGCAGCTAGTCACAATACCTTTTTCCATAGAGCTAAGAAGGGCATTCGAATAATTAATTAAGTTTTGAGGATCCATTTTAGGTGCAATACCGCCCTCAACTCCTATAATCCGGTAGTACAAAGAACCTCCAAACTCTCTCTCTGTTTTTCCAATAAGATAAATTGAATTTCCTTCTTTTTTGAAATTTGAACTTACTTTCTTTTCAACGTCATCGATTATTCCAATACCAACGATAGTTGGTGTTGGAGGACAGCTTCCAATCATACTTTCATTATAAAGACTCACATTACCAGATGAAAAAGATATTTTGAGGTCTTTCGTTGCAAAGTTTAATCCCATTACAGCTTGATAAAAATCTCCAAATCTTTCAGGCTTTTCAGGATTTCCAAAGTTCAGACAATCTGCTAAAGAGTGAGGTCTACCTCCAACTGCAACAATATTTCTGTAGATTTCATCTATTGCAGATGCAGCTCCCCAGTAAGGATCATATTCCAATAAAAACGGATTCACCGCTGTTGAAATTACTAGTCCTTTGTTAAGCTCTTCTACAGGTTTAACGATTGCAGAATCTTGGGGAGAGAAGTTTACAACATCTCCATACAAAGGAGTAAGTGAAGTTGAACCTCTTACAGTATGGTCATATTGAAGAATAACCCAATCCTTTGATGCTATGTTTGGGTCTGAAAGCATTTTAATTAGAATATCATTTATATCTTTTGGCGCTTGAGTTTTTACATCTTTCTGGTCTTTTTTTACTACCTTTACATCTCTAGCATAAACTGGCCCACCAGTCAAAAATTCAGAATCCATGTCAAATATTTTTTCTCCTTCGTAGTATACTAAAACTCTTCTCTCAGAAATAGTTTCACCGATGACAGCAGCATCAACATCCCATTTATCAAAAATGTCGAGAACTGTTTGAAGATTAGCTTTTGAAACTGCAAGCATCATTCTTTCTTGTGATTCTGATACCCATATTTCCCAGGGTTTCATGCCTTTTTCTTTCAACAAAACTTTCTCTAAATTGACTTTTGCTCCAAAACCACCAGCGTGAGCCATTTCTCCTACTACACAGGATAACCCTCCGCCGCCTAAATCCTTCATACCATTCAGAAGTTTTTTTGTATTAGCTTCAAGGCAGGCGTGTATTAAAGGTTCTTTTGTTATAGGGTCTCCTACCTGAACAGCAGAACGTGAAGATGTTTCAGATTCTTCATCAAGTTCTGCAGAAGCAAAGTTTACCCCATGTATTCCATCTCTTCCTGTTCTTCCACCAACCATAACAAAGATATCGCCAAGCTCTTTTACTCTACTGTGGATTATGTCATCTTTTTTTATTATACCTACACATCCAACATTTACAAGGCAGTTTCCAGTGTAACCCGGATGGAAATATACGGATCCTGAAACAGTTGGGATGCCTACTCTATTACCATAATCTCTAATACCCGCTACTACGCCTCTAAAAATAAATTCAGGGTGTTTCACCCCTTTTGGTAATTGATCATAAGGCAAATCAAGAGGTCCAAAAAATATGGGGTCAATAAGTGCAACAGGCTGCGCTCCCATACAGACTACATCTCTAAGAATCCCACCAATACCAGTAGCTGCCCCACCATAAGGTTCAACAGCGGATGGATGATTATGGCTCTCTAAAGCCAAGACGTAAGCATAATCTTTATCAAATTCAACTACACCTGCATCTTCTTTTATGACAAAGATATTTTGTGGGGCCTCAATATTAAAAATAAATTTCTTTAGCAAACTTTTTGACGATTTGTAGCAACAGTGTTCTGACCAAGCTTGGCCTATTGCCTGTATTTCAATATCTGTAGGATTTCTTCCTTGCTCTCTAAAGTAATTCCTGACAGATTTCATTTCATCTAGAGAAAGTCCTATACCTATCTTCCTACTTAACTCTAGTAGTTTTTCGTCAGGCAAGTCAAGATTAATTTCATAAACATTTTGTTTGCCACTCATTTTATCATTTCCACTTCATAATCGTGGATTACAGGATTAATCAGAAGTTTTTTGCACATCATATCAATGTCTTCTCTAATTTTCTTTTCATCCTTTCCACTTATTTCTATGACGTAGCTTCTTTTTACTTCAACATTTTGAACATCATCAAAACCAAGTAATTTCAGGGATTTTTTGATATTAAGACCCTCTGGGTCTGTAATTCCTTCCTTTAATCCAACTTTAATTTCAACTTTCAAATAAATCACCTAAATTTTTCACCGGTAATTCTTTCATACATATTAATATAAAGATCGGATACTTCTTTAATCAGCTTTTCTGGTAATGCAGGTATGTCTGGTTCTACTATACCTTTTTCTCTAGCATCATATAATTCTTTTTTGTAACCTGTTTTGATATAATACTGCCTTACAAATTCCTTTGATAGTTCTACCATTTGTCCTTGTTCGTAGAGTTTTTTATCCCAGAATCTGTCTTCATCTGCAGTTCCAAAGACATCAATAAACATTAATGTTCTTTCCTCATTCATTCCAAACTCTTTTTTCCCATCAACGTGAACTAATCCACCCTTTTCGACGATCTTTGACATCCTTGTATCCATCTTAATTATAGTTTCAAGTATATTATTGTATTCCTCCCCAGTAAGGCCTGAAATTCTTAGGGCTTCCTTCTTGTCTAATGGTCTATCAACAGGCTCAAGTTTTGTTGATGTTTCAATAAAAGGTTCAGGTATCTTTTCTCCATAAGTAACTGTTTTTTTACTAAATCCAAGTTCTTTTGGGTCTATCTTGCCTTTTTCAATTCTATCATGAAGAGAGCCTGCAACGTAATGTCTACAGATAAATTCTAAGGGGATAAGATAATTTTTGGTATTGTGATTGATTTTGTTGTAGTCATGAATAATATTAACTTTCTTTACAAGCATCTTGTTCTTGTCTGTCATCTTTATGAAATGAGTCAAGAATCCTAACTTTTCTGCTTCCTTAAGCCAAAAAGTTCCTTCCCTACAAAGAGTCTCTCCCTTGAAAGGAATTTTAGATGGAATTATTTTGTCAAAGACAGATATTCTATCTGTAAATTCAAATTCAATTTCTTTATCAGAAACATCATAAACTCTTTTTACTTTTCCTTCTCTTGAAAATCCAGAAGAGGTACTACTTGGGCTACTCATATTAGAATTTATTATATCCAATATTTAAATATATTTATCATGAAGGCTGCGGGGCATATTTATTTCAGGTACTAGTCTTTGACAATGATCACAAAAGCTGATAGAATCGCTCGGAAGATTTATATCAGAGGGCCCCTAAAGGGAAGCATGACCAGCTCGCAGAGCCAGAATCCCTACGTCTACTGCATGAACAACCCTTGAGATATGTTGATCCTAGTGGGATGGTATGCCAGCATGAAAATCATGAAGGTGTCTGGTATGATTATTATGATAACGGAAATATTATAATAAATCAGGGAACTGGCGAAATTGCACATAATGAGTATGGCAACTATTGGGCAGATGTTCCGGACAGGGTGAAGGATCAAATACTAGCAACTGAAACCCCATTTGTTTGGGAGTGGATAGACAAGATTCTACTAACATCCGCCGTATGGTATGGTAAATATGGAACTGTATTGACAAATCTTGAGGGGATTCTCGTAATTCTTAGTGACGGAAGAATGGAAGGGGCAAAATGGACGGATATGGGATTTACAAGTGGGCCAGGACTAACGCCAGACTGGTACTATAATAATTCTAATGGCGAGAA
>LNJC01000023.1 GCA_001587575.1 Candidatus Methanofastidiosum methylothiophilum | reverse complement strand
GCATGCCTGAACAAGTGCCTTTGCACCAGCTGTTGTGCCTTTTGGATGTGCATGGCAACCTGCCCCCATTGTAGTAATGAAATCAATGTTTCCCATTACATCAATGAACGGCTTTAGTAAGGTGGGATTAAGTCCTCCTGATATAATTGGGCAGCATTTCTTGACTCCTCGCCAGCTATCATCTTCTAAAATAACGTGGCGGGCAGTATCCGCTTGAGCTATAGTTATGGCATCTTTGTCCCCTTCAAAGATTTTTGACCATTCCTGTTCAAAGAAATGGCCTTTGTCTTTGAAACGGAGAATATTCTGTGCTGCAACGACATCTTCTTCTGGACTTCCTTGCATCTTTCCTACACCAGCAGTCCCAGTATGGATCCCCGATGCACCTGCCAATCTTGCAAATTTCGACAACACCAATACTGAAAATCCAATTGGATTCTCGGGTCTAGTGAAGCTACCGTGTCCTGCCCTGTGGAAGTGTATGAAAACATCCGGGTACTTTCTCCTTAAAGTTTGCACAGCCATCCATCCAGCTGTAATGCCGTCTATTAAGAATGCATAGCTTCCAGGCTCAAATCCTGCATTTCTAATAAGCTCACATCTTTCTATCATTGTGTCAAAATCTGCAGCAGAGACATTGAATGAATGGACTTTTTTGTTACCTGTTTCTTTAACTGCCTTGTCCATAGCAGCTTTGACGTTCCTCACCATCTTGTCATATGGGCAGAAATCCTGGTTTGCCTGTGGCTCATCATTTTTAACAAAATCTCCTCCGCCCACCCAGAAATCATAAGCTGCCTCTGCATATTCTGCTGAAGTAAGGCCCATCTTCGGTTTAATGATAGTTCCGAGAATTGGCCTATCGTAGACGTTTAGGTATTTTCTCATATCATCTAAGGTGTAGCTTGGGCCATCATACTGCTCTAGCATTGCCGGCGGAAACCAGACATCAAGCAGTTTCAAAGCACTTACTTCCTTCATCCCAAGGACATTTCCAACTATATACGTCAATATATTCTGTACATTCCCCCCTCTATCAAAAAGCCTCCAGGGATAGGCAATCCATACAAGGTTCTGATCCAGATCAATTTGATAAACTACGGCATTCATTTCCTTTGAGAAAGGTGTTTCTGTGTTTACATTAAAGTTTGTTCCTGTGGAAGACTCTGCTGCAACTTCTGCGGCAGCTTGAAGAATATTTAGCTTCCCCCCAGATATTAGATGAAATACTGCAAGAAGATATTCTCCATTCTTAGGATTTGGTAGGTCAAAATTCACATAGCCCTTCTGGTGAATATTAAGTGTCTTAATTAATTGAGTTTCGTTTATTTTTTCCATAATATCTAACTGTTTTAATTAGTTTATAAAATTTGCTTATTTTGGGCATTAAGACGCCAAAGTATTATTCTAAGAATAGTATCTTTGCCAAGAATATCGTCAAGATTATGCCTATAACTAAAGGTATCGTCATGCCCCCCATTATTGCAATAAATGTCCAGAAAATATTCCCAAAAAATGCAGTTAGTAGTAAGTTATTATTTGGCTTTTCAGTTTTCAATGTCGTTAATATTATAATCATACCAATAAACCCAGAAAGAAGCCAGCCTACAAAGTTACTTATTGGAACGTTGTAGTATACCCCTTGTGGAGACCATACCCAAAATTTTAGGGCAACAGCACCTGGATCAAGCACAAGGTCAAAAATCGTTATCGTCACACTTCCTAAAACAGCTTTCTTCAAAATAGAAGTTTCAGTATTTATTAGCCTCTCTGTTAGGGTCCATGAGGCAATCACAAGCGGGACCCACCCAAAGCTTACTGTCCATGGAACAACACCAATTTTAGGCCCTAGGCTTTGTGTGTAGGAAAAAG
Source organism: Candidatus Methanofastidiosum methylothiophilum (assembly GCA_001587575.1). Lineage (GTDB taxonomy): Archaea > Methanobacteriota_B > Thermococci > Methanofastidiosales > Methanofastidiosaceae > Methanofastidiosum. Next base: position 28,136 of record LNJC01000023.1, on the reverse strand, counting down.
ATCCGTAGGGAAAGCTTGTTAGGACTCCTATTGTTTCTATTATCATTGAAAAAATTGAAAGTATTAAAATTGTCGATATTGCTTTTGTGGGATTAGTTTTTATTATTAGATAAAAATATGTTGGGAACGAAAGAAACACCATGAAAAAAATTGAGATGGCAAAGTATTCATTCTTGAATTCAAGAAGAGAGATAAATATCGCAGCTATTGCAATCGATATAGACATGACGGCTATTATTATATTTCTCATAAAATTGCACTCTATTGTATTTTATTTTAGGAGAGTTTTTGATTTATCTTAACCGGATATAAAAAGATTATGTATACTGTTTTTTGATTGTCAGAAAAGAATTTTATCTTCCAGAAATCCCTGTGATAATCTGTCTTTTCAAAGTAGCATTCATATTCTAAAACTAGTATAAATCAAATTAATTTTTTGAAATCCTCAAGAGAAGTATCTATGCTATTTAGTATCTCTCTCAATACTTTTGGATGGAGACTCTTTCCTGAATGATAGGGTATTGTTATCCTTGTGCCCTCTTTGTTCTTGAATATTTTGTGACTCCCACTTTGCCTTACTTGAGAAAATCCAAGTTTTTCCAAAGCTTTTATCACTTTGTCAGGACTAATTCTTGGAAGTTTTTCCTTCATATTGCCACTTCAACTGTGGTAAAGCTTACGTTCTGGGTTTCAGGCAGTTTAGTGCCAGTTTCATTCATTTCTTCTAGAAGTAGTTTAATAACGTCTTTTATATTTTCTAAAACTTCTTCGTAAGTTTCTCCTTGAGTATAACAACCTTGAATATCCGGACAGAATGCAAAATAACCATCTGAATCTTTTTCAATTATTATTGGAAATTTAAATGACCCCATTATAGCGCCTCTGTATTCTGATATCTAATCAAGTATTTAATATTTTTCTTTTATTTAATAAAGATAGGAAAGAATTAGAGTTTATCTTCCAGAAAGCCCCGTGATAATCTGTTCTACTCCCACTATTATCTGCTGCCTCACAGTTGCATTCTGATCCATCATGTTTTGATTAATTGCAGTGACTGTTGGCGTTGACAGGAGCATAAAAGATAGGAGCAGTATGACTAAACCTGCATACATGAAGACTACATTAACAGAGGTACCAATATAGTTTTTGGACAAGAAATACAAACCAACTGTTGGAACTCCCAATACTATGGCCATTAATGCTATCGCGGGAAAAGCATATATCACAAAAGATGTGACTAGCATTATTATACATGCCAAAGAAAGCGGCAATACTCTTTTCTTGTCTTCTCTAATTAGATGTATCAAGTTTTGAGTGTTGTTCTTGTAATAAAGAAACATCAGCGCGTAACCAATTGCTATTGCCATGACAAATAAGATTGGGAATCCTTCCAGAGTGTTTGTGAATAGAAACCAGCCGCTAGAGAACTTCAAGACTTGTAATAGTGAGATTGTCAAAACTGATAGGGTGGGGCTGTTCTTCCATCTTATCTGTGGATGAGAGTAGCAGAGATTTAGCCCAATAACTAGAAGGTAGATTAAAAAGAAATTAAGTCCCGATAAAAGGGCGAGGGCTGTTCCAGTTACGGCAAATATTTTGATTAGAGCAATTGACTCATTTCTTGACATTGTGCCGTTTGCAACTGCCTTCCACCTAATCTTCATTGCATTGTTTTTGTCTTCCTTCAAATCTGTTAGGTCATTAAAAAGGTATATTGCACCAAGCCCGATGCTTAAGCCTGATGCTGCAATTATAGCTGTTGAAATGTTGAATGATCCGCCTGCCATTGCAAAAAGGAGCACGCCAAAAAGGAACTGTAAGGCGTTTTTAGGTAAGTTTAGCGTGGCAGTGTTATAGATTATGGCTTCTCTCTTCATGAGTTTTTTGGATAGTGTTTCTATTTATAAATGATTTGGTTAAAATTGCTAAAAATACCATAATAGTAATAAATACCCTAATTGTTAGAATCATAGATTTCATGGTTTTCAAGGCTTACGATATAAGAGGAAAATACCCTTTAGAGATCGATGAGCAGTTTTCATATAATCTTGGAAGAACTCTAGGGAAGAAATACAAGAATATTCTTTTTGGAATTGATTCACGCATAGGTTCAGAGGGAATCAAAGATCATTTTGTTACAGGTGTTTTGGATAGTAATGCCAAAGTTGAGTATGCTGGCATAATCTCTACACCCATGCTTTATTATTTAACAAAGGATAAGTTTGACGTTGGGGTGATTGCTACAGCTTCCCATAACCCAAAGGATTTCACGGGGTTTAAGATATGTGGAAAAGACGGCATACCACTGTCTCCTGAAAACGATATCAAGCCTGAATTTATAGAGTATGGAAAGCCTGATAGGATTTATGATTCTGAAGATCTTAGAAAAGATTTTGGGGAAGGATATATTAGGTATTATGTGGATAAATTTAGGGATTTGAACTATAAGGGCGATATAGTAGTTGACTTTTCGAATGGTGCTACCGTATATGAAAAAAAAATAATTGAGAAAGTATTCCCTAATGCTTATTTTATTGGGGATGTGCCTGATGGCAACTTCCCAAACCATGCACCTGACACTATGAAGAAAGAGTGCCTTGAAATGTTGATTAATAAGGTTAAAGAAACTGGGGCCTCGATAGGAGTAATTTTTGATGGAGATGGGGATAGGATCGGGATAGTTGATGAAAAGGGAAATCCTATACGAGGCGATATTCTATCTTGTGTTATACTTTCTGAAATTTTGAAAGGAAGAAATAATGAAACAGTTCTCTATGATTTACGTTGTAGTCGCATCGTTGGTGAAACAATTATTTCTCTTGGGGCAAAGCCTTTGAAAAGCAGAGTCGGCCACTACTTTATCAAAAAAACAATGAAAGAGGAAAATGCTATATTTGCGGGCGAGCTTTCAAATCACTTCTATTTCAGAGAGATTGGAGGATTTGAAGCGCCGCTTTTAGCACTTTACTACATTTTGAAATCTGTTGGGGAAAGTAGACTAAGCGAGGTAGCTAAAAAATATATGAAATACTCTCATAGCGGGGAAATTAATTTTAAGGTTAAAGACCAGAAAGAAACAATAGATAAGCTGTTAAAAGAATATCAACATGGCAATATAGACTATACTGATGGCATAACAATTGAGGAAAAGGACTGGTGGACAAATATTAGGCCATCAAATACAGAGCCTTTACTCAGGATAAATGTCGAGGCTAATGATGAAATGACTCTGAATAAGAAGATACAAGAACTGTCACGTTTGATAGAAGGTGAATAATCTGAATAATATAAAATCCATAATAATGGCAGGCGGTAGCGGAACAAGACTTTGGCCTCTTTCTAGGACTTATTACCCAAAGCAGTTCTTAAAATTTGAGGACAAATCACTATTTCAACTGGCTTACTTAAGGGCTCTGAAATTATCACGGCCCGAGGATATAGTAATTGTGACAAATAAAGAATATGAGTATCATGTAATAAATCAATTAGAAGAGTTAGGATTCCATAAGAATAATTCCCTTATTTTAAAGGAGTCTGTTGGCAGAAACACTTTGCCAGCAATCACATGGGGCATGCAAATACTTTCTGAAAGAGATGAAGACTCAATAGCCGCAATCTTTTCTAGTGATCATCTAATGGAGGATAGTGCAATAGATGAGATAAAAAAATCAACAAAACTAGCTTCCGAAAATTTAGTTACATTTGGAATTGTTCCAACACACCCTCACACCGGCTATGGTTACATAAGCTGCGGTGAAAAATTATTAAACGGTTATAGGGTCAAAGAATTTAAAGAAAAGCCCGATGACAAAACGGCTGAAAAATATCTAAAAAAAGGATACCTTTGGAATTCTGGCATATTTCTTTTTTCATCTAAAGTTTTCTTTGAAGAGCTAGATATATACCAGCCAGAGATTTCAAGGATATTTAAATCTCAAGAAATAGATTATCCCTCTATTAATTCTATTTCTGTTGATTATGGATTGCTTGAGAAATCAAAACGCATAGCCGTTATTCCTCTCGATGTCAAATGGAGCGACCTTGGTAGCTTCAAGACACTTTATGATTATATGCCTCACGACGACCATGGAAACTCTGGAAACGCTAAATACTTAGGATCATCTGACAATTTAGTTCATTCAGAAAGAAAATTTGTCGCCTTATTGGATGTAAACAATCTTGCAATTATAGATACAAGTGATGCGTTATTGGTATGTAACAAGAACAAAACTGAGCTAGTCAAAGATTTGACAAAAAAACTTAAAGAACAAAATGATCCAATAGCTGATTTCCATTTACAGGTACATAGGCCTTGGGGGTCTTACACTGAGTTAGAAAAAAACAAATCTTACAAGATCAAAAGAGTAACTGTAAATCCCGGAAAAAAACTCTCTCTTCAATTACATACTAAGAGGAGTGAACACTGGGTTGTTGTAAGTGGTTTAGCGGATATTACGCTAGGAGATAAATCATTCCAGCTTAAAAGTGGAGAAAGTACCTTTGTCCCCCCTAAATCAAAACATAGACTTGGAAACTCCCAAAAAGATATCCTTGAGATAATTGAAGTCCAAATTGGAGATTATCTAGAGGAAGACGATATTGTAAGATTTGATGATGACTTTAATAGGGTTTAATCTATTAAGCCCTTCACTATATTTTTAATATCTGTGCATCCATCTTCTGTATATCTTTTGCCTAGATGAGCATAGTTATCTCCATACTCAGTTAGTTTGTCAATTTTATTGATCCAGTCAGAGCTAACAAATTCTTCAAAAGATATTATTTCTCCAATCTTCAACTTTTTAATTTCCTTTGCTAGAAAGATGTCTTCGTAAAAATCTTTTCTTTGAAAAATAAATATTGGTACTTTGGCTTTGACAGCTTCTGATACTGTGCTATACCCTGCCTTTGAAACTATCAAGTCGCATGCTCCAAGGTAATTTTGTGTTTCAGTGTAGTCTAAAGGGATACCTATATTTCTTTCTGAATTTATTTTAACTCCAGAGGGTAAAAGTAACTTAATATTTTTCTCTTCTATTCCAAAAAGATTTGATAGAATACTTTCGTCCATTGATTTCCCAAGCCCCGCATATATCAATTTTTCATTGTTTCCAATACCGAGAGATTTTCTTAATTCATAGCGTGGGACATCTATATTTCTAGAAACTAGACTAACTGGAACTCTTTTATTAAATACTTTCATAGGTTCACTAAAAGGTAGTACACAGGCTAATGTTGCGCATTTGTATGCGTCTTCTAATCTTTTGGTTATCGTATTGTTTCCATATATGTACGAGAAAACAGAGTGCCATGTGAAGTTTGAAATGGCAATAGATGGAATCCCTAATTCGTTTGCAACTAGAAAAGGTTGAGGTGCGATATCTGATATAATTAAATCAATATTATTTTCTTTGCAGAAAATTGTTTCTTTTTTTGTGTAGCTTTCCCAGTTTTCACACCACATTTCAAAAAGGGCCAATGTTTTATTTCTGTCAACTTTTGGTTTTAAATTTTCTAGTACTACCCCCTTATCATTTATGCAATCTATTAATTTGACATTTGGAAGAGAGTCCCTAACTAAATTATAAGGCCTATTAGTTTTTACAGTGATATCAATATCAGTAGTACTTCTTAGATGGCGTATTATTGCTATGTCTCTTGTTGCATGCCCGTACCCATGGTCACTAATATAAAAACAGATTTTTTTAGCTATACAGTTCAGTCCCCATTCCACCACTTATCAGGAAATAGTTTATTGAGTATTTCGTCACCCTCTCCTATGGGCTCTAGGCCAGCTTTTCTCATATCCGAATCCACCATAATCTTGGCCAATTCAGAAAACTTAACTTTTGGTTTCCATTTGAGTTGATTGTTAGCCTTTGATGAATCGGCAATTAGTACTTCTACTTCTGTAGGCCTGTAATACCTTTGATCTATTTTAACATGTTTTTCTGAATCAAGTCCCGCATATAAAAATACTTCTTCTACAAATTCTTTTACTGAATGAGTTTCTCCTGTACCTATAACAAAATCCTGCGGTTCTTTCTGTTGGAGGATCATCCACATAGCTTCGGCATATTCAGGTGCAAATCCCCAGTCCCTTCTAGCATGAAGATTTCCAAGATAAAGGTATTCCGTCTTCTTTGAGAGTATCTGAGATAGGCCTCTTGTTATTTTTCGGGTAACGAAAGTTTCCCCTCTCCTTGGGGACTCATGATTAAATAAAATACCGTTTGAAATGTAAAGTGAATACCCTTCTCTGTAAATTTGAGTCATCCAGTAAGAGTATAACTTAGCACATGCGTAGGGGCTTCTTGGATGAAAAATAGTGTTTTCATTTTGTGGTGGTGCAGAACTTCCAAACATTTCACTGCTTGATGCTTGATATATTTTTACTTTAGGATTACTCCTTCTTGCAGCTTCTAATAATCTTGCTGTTCCTAAACCTGTTACATTTCCAGTGTATTCTGGCGTATCAAAGCTTACCCTGACGTGACTCTGGGCTGCAAGATTATACACCTCGTCAGGCTGTATCTTCTGCATTATATTTGAGATTTGCTCAGAATCAGAGATATCTCCAAAATGTAAGAATAGTCTTGCCGATGAATCGTGAGGATCTACATAAATGTGATCTATTCTAGATGTATTAAATGAGGAGGACCTTCTTATAACTCCATGAACTTCGTATCCTTTATGTAATAACAATTCTGCCAGATAAGAGCCGTCTTGGCCTGTTATTCCTGTTATTAGTGCCTTTTTCATAATTAGAAATGTTCCTAATCAATTATATTATTTTTGGTTAAAGTTTAAGGTATAAGGATAATTATTTAAATTATTGGATGAAGGCATTATAAAGAGGATCTATAAAATGACGTATTTATCCAATAAGAGAATTCTTGTTACAGGAGGTGCAGGATTTTTAGGCTCGCATTTAGTTACTCAACTAAAGGAGAAAGTAAAGGATCCTTCCCAGATAAGGATACCAAGAAGTAAAGATATAGATTTGAGAAATTGGGATAATTGTCTAAAAGTGTTGGATGATGTTGACATAGTAATCCATTTAGCCGCAAAAGTTGGTGGAATTGGATATAATCAAACTCACCCAGCAGAACTTTTTTATGATAATGCAATAATGGGGATCCAATTGCTCGAGGCCGCAAGAAGAAAGAACATCGAAAAATTTGTTATTGTTGGAACAGTCTGTGCATATCCTAAGTTTACTCCTGTTCCTTTTAGGGAAGATGAGATATGGAATGGGTACCCTGAAGAAACAAACGCCCCATATGGCCTTGCAAAAAAGATGTTATTAGTTCAATCTCAAGCATATAGGGAGCAATATGGATTTAATTCTATTTATGTAATACCTGTGAATCTTTATGGACCTGGCGATAATTTTAATCCAGAAAGTTCACACGTGATTCCAGCCTTAATTAAAAAGTTTGTCGATGCAAAAAGTAATGGGGAAAAAGAAGTTGAAATCTGGGGAACTGGAAACGCTTCTAGAGAGTTTATCTATGTAGAGGATGCAGCAAGAGCTATTTTATTGGCTACCGAAAAATATAATTATAAAGATCCAATCAACATAGGGTCTGGCAAAGAGATAACTATCAAAGAATTAGTTGCACTAATTAGTGAAGAAGTTGGATATAATGACAAAATAAAATGGGATAAGAATAAGCCTGACGGTCAGCCAAGAAGATGCTTAAATATCGATAAGGCTAAGAAAGATTTTGGATTTAAAGCTAAAGTACCGATTGGAGAAGGAATCAAAAGAACAGTTGATTGGTATATTAAAAATTATTATTAATTTAAAATTAATTCTAGCAGAGGAATACAATGATAAGAAAAGTCATGTCCAAAATTAGCAGAGGAAAATACAAAAGGACTAAAATCTTTTTTAAAAAACTTATATTAAATATCCAAGGGAAAAAATATCCTCCTCATTTTAAATTACTCCCTCCTAATTTAGTGGAGCTGAATGATATAGAGGATCTAAAGAAAATATTTGGATGGGAAAATAATCCAATCCTTGATGATTCAATTATTTATGGCGTTGAATCAGACGTTGATAAAAACAATCGACGTGTTATAGATGCACAAACTCTCGGAACTATAATGTGCAATGTGAATCCTAAAGTGGCTTTAGAGATTGGCACTGCCACGGGACACGGAACTGCCTTAATGGCTATAAATGCCCCTAAAAGTCGTATTTTTACAGTAAATATACTACCTGAAGATATAGTCTCTGGGGAAGGCGGGAACTTAGTTACTGAAGCTTTCAGTAAAGAGAAAATTGGAGAATACTATAGAGAAAGTCAACTAAAAAATATAAAACAAATTTATGCAAATACCGCTATATGGGAACCAGATATTGGAAACATAGATATAGCATTCATTGATGGATGCCACGACACTGAATTTGTTTATAACGATACTGTAAAAGTATTGAGGCACATGAAGCCCGGCTCCTTTATAATATGGCATGATTTCAATATGGATCAAGTTATGGATTACGGGTGGATTAATTCTGTGTGTAAAGGTGTTAAAAATTGTTTGATGAAGGATATTTGAAAGAACAAGTATTTCATGTAAAAAATTCTTGGATGGGAATCTATAGGGTGCCTTGAGTTGACTTTGATGAAAATATTAATTATTTAAAAAAGAATTATTGAATATTTGATTCGGAGGTGTCTATGTACATTGTAAAAATATCTACTTCATTTTCAGATTTTCCTTTATTGCGCCAGACCCCAAATGAAAAAGGAATTTGGGATAATGTCCAATTTTTTATTAATGATGATTCAATAAAAGAACCTGACTATTGGATAGTATATAATGGATTAAAAAAAGAAGAAAAAGCTTTTTGTCCTAAAGATAATGTCATTCTAATAACCGGCGAACCTCCAACTATAGCGAATTACAATATAAAATTTATAAAACAATTTAACAGAATTATTACTTGTCATCGTGATATGCAGCATAAAAACAAAATATATTGGCAACAAGCACTTCCATGGCATATAGGGCAACGAATAACCGAATTTATCGATTTTAATAATTGTAAAATTGAAATCACTAAAAACTATGATCAACTAAAAAATAAAAATATTGAATCAAAGGATAAAACAAAAATATGTTCCGTTATTTCATCTAATAAAAATTTTATTCAAGGTCACAGAGATAGAAATCAATTCGTTGAGATATTAAAAAATCATTTTGAAGATAAAATAGATATTTATGGTAGGGGGTTTAAAGAGATTGAAGATAAATGGGACGCAATCGCACCTTATAAATATCACATTGTAATAGAAAATAGTTCTTTTAATGATTACTGGACAGAGAAATTAGCTGATGCGTTTTTGGCAGAAGCGTATCCAATATACTATGGGGCAGAGAATATTGATTCATATTTTTCTAAAAATTCGTTAACTAAAATAGATATCCATAGTCCAGAAAAAGCAATAAAAATAATTGAAAAAGTAATACAAGAAGATTATTATAATAAATATAAAAACGAAATTAGAGAAAGTAAACAAAAAATATTAGACGAATACAATTTATTTCCCACAATAGTGTCAAAGCTAATTGTTCAAGATATTGATAAGAAACATAATAAATCCAAAATAATACTTAAACCTGAAATTTACTTTAGAGTAAGTATGATAAAAAGATTGATAAAAATAATTTTACCTGCACCTTTGTACAATATTATAAAAACTAATCTCAAAAAATTAAGGCACAAAGATAATTCAAGTAACGAAGAGGGGAATAATAAAAATAATAATAGTATCCAAAGATGAAAATTATTATTAATACTATTGATTTCATAATGTGAATGCAGTGATAATAATATTATATCAAAATATATATTATTATTTCATATAGAATACCACTATAATCCAGATGAGAAATATGATGAAAATACTAATTGGGTATCCGTATTCAAATTACGAAGAAGAAAAAAAAGAGCAATATCTCAAAATATTAAAAAAGGCGGGATTAAAAGTAGATGGATTCTGTTTAACATTAGATCCTCCTAACAGAAATTTAACATGGAAAGAATTAGATGCCAAGTGGAGAAGAGGAGATAAAAAGCTTTTATCTATGTATAAAGAATTGATAAAAGAACTAGATGGATATGATGTTTTGTTGAATTCCGTGGGGATAAATCTTCATCCAGAATTTGTAAGTAAGTTACCTGTTTTTTCAGTATTTGGATGTTTTGATGATCCTGAAGCATCAGAGTTATTATCTAAACCTGTGGCATGGGCATATGATTTATGCATGGTTGGAAATATTGCCGAAGTAGATAGTTACTATAGTTGGGGTGCAAAGGAAGCAAGATATTGGCCCATAGGATTCAAAGAAGAAGATTATGACCCCGGACTCTCTGAAAAAAAAATATTGAATGGAAAAAGAGATATTGATATATCTCTAATTTGCGATTACAATTATATAAGAAAAGAAAGATTGGATAGATTCAGTTCAGCTTTTCCTAATGGGGCTTATTATGGTAAAGGTTGGCCAAATGGATATATACCTCATAACTTGAAAGTGCCCCTTTACCAAAGAACTAAAATAGGAATTAATTTTCACTTATCTACTGGCCCAATTAACTCTCGTACTTTTACAGTGCCTGCCAACGGGGCAATGTTGATTTGTGATAATAAATCGTATTTAGGAAATATTTTTAAATTAAATAAAGAGGCGGTTGGTTTTGAAACTGTAGAAGAAGCTATTGAATTATGTCAATATTATTTAGAAAATGATAAAGACCGTCGAAAAATAGCTTTAGCAGGATGGAAAAGAACATTAAAAGAGTATAATCAAATAGAAGTTTTTAAAATAATGATTAAATACACCAAAGGAATTATGTCTAAAGTAGAAAAAAATGATCATAATATTATAGAATTTATAAATGACAAAAAAATAAATAGATTTAGTTCATTGTATGAAATTTTAGAAAAATCAGATAGAAATATTAATAGAATTAAGGGAAAGATAAAAAAGTTAATATAGACAATTCAGAGTGGCAAGAATGAGTTTTAGAATAAATGATTTACATTCAAATATAAAAAATACCCATACTTATAATTTATTAAGGCATAGTGGGAATTATTTTTTTGCAGACGTTGCTATAAAGGCTATAGGATTCGTTTCTATTCCAATATTCACTAGGCTTTTGATAGAAGAAGAGTATGGGATAATGTCAGTTTTTTATGCATACGTTCCAATTTTTGTTGCCCTATTATCATTAAGTACATATAATTCCGTATCTAGATATTATTATGAAAATAAAGATGATTTTAAAGAATTTCTAGGAACTAATCTGATTTTATTAGGAATTATTATATCTATCACAACTTCTATTTTTTTAATTTTTAGGGAAAAAATATATGGTCTGTTAAATATTCCATATCCGTTACCTTTATTGATTGTTTTTGTTAGTATATTTAGTATTATTTATTCTATTTATCTCCAGACTTTATATCCACAAAGGCAAAGTAAAAAAGTTGCGATAACGAGTATTTCTTATAGTTATACTGGGCTTATAATAGGAATTTTTCTAACATTAATACTCCTTGAGAATCGATACATGGGAAGGATTATTGGATCTGTAGTAACTGGATTGGTATTCTCAGTATATTTTTTCTATGTATTATCGTCTAAAATAAATTTATCATTTAGAAAAAAACATATTATATACATCTTTTCTTATACATTACCTTTGCTTGTTTCAAGCTTGAGTGATCAGATTTTAAGTCAATTTGATAGGATAATGATAAACAGCATTATAGATTCAAAAGCTGCTGGATTCTATAGTATTGGGTATAATATTGGAATGCTGACTTTATTGGCAATAAGTGCTGTTCAGCTGTCAATTGGCCCAGATTTTTTTAGGCATATGAAAGATAGTAATTTCCAAAAATTGGATAAGCTCGTTGACAGAATGTTCTCTTTTGTTTTTATTTTTGGGTTAGGGCTTATTATCTTTGGTGAAAATATTTTGTTCTTTTTATCCGATCCTAAATTTTATGCAGGGGCAGTAGTAATCCCGCCGGTAGTCGCTGGCTACATATTCTATGGATTATTTGCTTATTATTCGAGCTATATAGCATATATTAAAAAAAATATATATCTGACGATTACAACTCTTATCGCAGGCTTAACTAATATAATATTAAACATTATTTACATACCTAAATTTGGATTTGTTGCGGCGGCGTATACAACTCTTGTCTCATACTTTTTATTATTTTTTACCTTGTGGTTAATCGAGAAATACCTACTTAAGCTAAAAATTACATCTATTATAATTTTTATTAAAAAATTGTTTTTGTTCTATGCGATGTTAGGATTGTTCTACTTTTTAATTTCGATACCTAACTTTGAAGTTATACCGACCATACTAATTAAAACAATAATATTAATCTTATTTATCCCACTAATATTACGAAAAGAGATAAAGATTATTATCAATTAAAATTGCATAGAGAGTATGGGGAATCTAATTTTTGTACATTGAAGATATGCCAAAAATAAACTGCCCATATACCTTTTCTGCCGTATATTTATTATTTAAAAAGGCTATTGCTTTTTCTATTTTGTTATTTGCTTCTATTTTATTAGATCTTATTAAGTTAATTTGTTCAATTAATTTATTCTTTTCAAGTCCCCCATAAAAAATAGAATCTGGACAGTCCTTAAAATATAAACTAGAAACGACCGGTAACTTATATTTGAATGCTTCTAATATTACATTGGGCAATCCTTCAGTTTTCGATGTAGAAATCAATAAGTCTGAGTCTTGATAGTACGAATATATATTAGAATGTGGAACTCTACCACAAAATTCTATATTACCTATCTTTTCTTTTCGATCTAATCCGACAATATAAAATTTATCTTCTTTCAATTCATTTGCTATCTCGAATAACAACGCTATGTTCTTTACTGGATCATCACGTCCAATCCAAAGTATCTTTAATTTTCTAAATGATGATTTTTCCGATGAAGAATACATTCTTATCTAATCCCCATTTTTCTTTTAGAATTTCTCTTTGCTCTTCTTTTTGATAGAAAATAACATCTGAACGTAATATAGAAAATTGTCCCAATTTCATTAATAATCCTTTTTGTTTCTCTAAATCCATATCACTTGCAATATAATGGACTACTTTTTTCCTCTTTAGTCTTGCAGCTAACAAAATAACAAAATCAATAGGGCCTAAACATGTTGAGATAAATATTTTTTCTTCTATTCTAATTAATAGAAAAAATAATCTTAATAGTGCAACTTTTCCATGAGATCTTAATTTATAAAATTTTAAATCTAATTTTTCTAAATCTGGATGATTTTCATATGCGATTAAACTGACTTTTTCTTCCTTTGAAATTAAAAGTGAGATTAAATCTCTTATTACTACTTCTGCTCCAGCTTCTTTATGGATGTCGGGCATTATGAACAAGTATTTGCACTTCATCTGAATATTATTTGTTAGGCTCCTTAAAAGAATTTTGAATTAGCTCTTCAAATTCATCTACTATTTTCTCAATAGAGTGATTATCTTTAACATATTTTCTACCATTTAATCCAAATTCTTTTCTCAAATTTTTGTTTTCAATTATTTTAGTTAAGTCTTCAATCATTTTACTATAACTCTTTGAATGGTAACCCAATTTGTACTTGCAGATGACTTCGTCTGGGTCAACATTTAAACTCACAACAGGATTGCCATAGCTCCACGCTTCTAAAAAAGTGTTTGGGAAACCTTCAAACTTTGAGGCATTAACAAGAATAATATCTTTCTTGTATAATTCCAATATCTTTTCTCTTAGTAAAAAATCACAAAACGTTAGATTTTGTATTCCGCTAGCTTTCTCTTTTAAAGAGTTATAATATCCTTTTTCGTTGCATGGTCCTATGATATAAAATTTAGTGTCTTTAATCGTGTTAGCCAATTCAATAAATATCTCGGGTTGTTTATATTCAAGTATTGAACCAACAAACAATACTAGTGGATTATCTTTCTTAGAAGAGATTTCTTTTGGTATATCCATCAAATTTTTTATAACTACTGCTTCTTTACCAAATAATTCTTTAGCCTTTTCTTTCTGAAAAGAATTCTGAACTATAAAGATGTGTGAAAGTTTTGAGCTTAACCTGTAGTTAATTCTAGAAACTAACCCCATATTACTCAAACCTTCTTTCTGAAAATGAGTATCACTTCCAGCGGCAAAAATAAACTTTTTTCTTTTTAATTTACAGAATAATCCAATAATAAATGTAAGGTCATGTGGAGTTCTTCTATAATAAACATCAGCGTTAATTTTTGATAAAAGCCTCCAAAAATAAATTGGCTCTAAAAATTTACTAATTAAGCCCTTATTGTATGAAAAAAATCCTTTGTATATTTCTAAATCGTCAATAACGGTATAGCCATCTTGTCCATAATCCCCAACTATGAAAGAGACCTTATTTTCTCTTTTCAAAAGTTCTTTTGTCAATAAAGTTTCTTGAAGTTCCGATCCGCCTGCAGAATAATGATTCTCTTTGGATAGATAGGGATATGCCTGCCTTGAAATAAAGCAAATTTTAAAGTTCTTACTCATTGAATTTATTTCATTATTTTAATTAATAACATTAATCATTAGGCCAAGATAGTAACAAAAGTCTTTTATTAAGAATATCTTAACTGTTATTTATGTGTGGAATCAATGGCTTTAACTTTGAAGACAATAAATTAATCGAAAAGATGAATAAACTTCTAAATCACAGAGGTCCTGATTCACACGACAAATTTGTTGATTCAAATGTTTCTCTTGGGCAAACTAGGCTATCTATAATTGATCTATCTTCTGCGGGAAGCCAACCAATGCCAAATGAAGATGAAAGCATATGGATAGTCTACAATGGAGAGGTATACAACTTTAAAGAGCTGAAAAAGAATCTTAAAGGAAAACATAAGTTCAAGTCAGAAACAGACACTGAAGTTATAATCCACTTATACGAAGAATATGGGAAAGAGATGCTCCCAATGTTAAATGGGATGTTTGCTTTTTGCTTGTATGATTCAAATAAAAAACAATTGCTATTAGTAAGAGACAGGACTGGAGTAAAACCCCTCTACTATTATTTTGACGGGGAGAAATTTATTTTCAGCTCGGAAATTAAAGCAATACTAGCACACGGTATGCCTAGGAATATTAACAAAGACTCACTTGCATTTTACCTGACGTTTGGATATACTCTGGGCGAGTCTCTAATTGACGGAATTAAAGAACTTGAGCCAGCATCGTATATGATTTTTGATTTAGAGAAAAAAACTATTGAGCAAGGAAAATATTGGAGCCTTAAGGAAAAAGAAATTAAAGCAGATATCAATTCAATTGAAGATTTGCTCAAAGACTCGGTAAAAAGAAGAGTAATAGCAGATGTTCCCGTTGGAGCTTATCTTTCTGGTGGCATAGATTCAAGCCTCATTACGGCTTTATCAAGACCATATATCGATGAATACCATACTTTTTCTGTAGGATTTGATGAAGGAGTTTATTCGGAGTTACCTTTTGCAAAGATGGTGTCAGAACATCTCGATACAATTCATCACGAGATAACAGTTACTGCAGAAGATGCAATCAAGAACATAGAAAAAATTGCTTGGCACTATGACGACCCCATAGCCGAAGGGGGAACAATACCTAATTACTTTATTTCTAAACTTGCAAAAAAATATGTTACAGTTGCTCTCGCTGGCGAGGGGGGCGATGAAGTCTTTGGAGGTTACAGGTGGTACAAATACCAGCCGAATATCCTAAATTATTCAAAATACGCCCCATTCCCAATTCCCGAAATAGGTAAGTCTTTCACAAGAAAGAAAATAAGAATGTTAAATAGCGCGAGAAATGGGATAGAAGACCTACAGTCGATAACCCAAAGCTGGCTTTCCCCGACAGAAATAAGAGATATCTACAGATTTGATTACAAAGATCCTAAAAAACTATTCAAGGAAAGATCAAATAGTAACTTCAAAAGCATTCTCAACAGGATGCAATACATTGACATAAATACACTTTTGCAATCTTACAACAGAAAAGCTGATAGGATGACGATGGCATTCGCAGTAGAAGAGAGAGTTCCATTTCAAGATTACAGACTATTAGAAGCCTCTTTTTCACTTCCTGAAAATCTTAGGATAAATGGCGGAAATGAAAAATATGTTCTAAAGAAGATTGGCCAGAAATATTTGCCAAAGGAAACAATAGACCGAGAAAAGAGGGGGTACGGAGTTCCAATCTCTCACTGGATTGAAACACTGTTAAAAGAGGATATGGAAAATAGGCTGGATTCATCTTTACTTGTGGAGGACAAAATATTTAGAAAAGATCTAAGGAAAAAGGTCAAATATCATCACAACAGTTACTGGGGACTATACTCATTGGAAATATGGTATAAAAATTACATTATAACTCAAAATTAGTCTTTTTGAAATATTCTATTGCCTTATCTAATCCCTTATCAAAAGAATAGCTAGGCGCGTAATCAATAAGATTTTTTGCCAAAGAAATATCTGCCAATGAATCTTTTACATCTCCTTCTCTTCGTTCTCTATAAATAATTTCAACTTCTTTTCCAAGTATCTTCATTATTTTCAAAGCTAATTCATTTATGGAAATTCTTTTTCCTCCAGCAATATTCAAGATCTTTCCATCAGATTTTTTGGATACGCATGATAGTAAATTTGCATTAACGACATCTTCTACAAATGTAAAATCTCTTGTCTGCTCCCCGTCGCCATAGATTTCAATGGGATTTCCCCTAATGGTAGAGGAAATGAATTTTGGCACTACCGCAGCGTATTCTGATTTGGGATTCTGCATTGGACCATATACGTTGAAGTATCTAAGGGAAGTAGTTCTTAGTCCATAGATCTCATAAAATATTCTGCAATAATTTTCCCCACATAGCTTTGTTATAGCATAAGGTGAAAGAGGAGACGGGCACATGTTTTCTATTTTGGGGAGTGTTGGGGTATCCCCATAAACTGAAGAGGAAGAGGCAAAGACAACCTTTTCAACATTACAATCCCTTGCTGCAACTAAAACATTAAGCGTTCCATCAATATTTGCTTTATTTGTAGCAATTGGATTTTTTATGCTTCTAGGAACACTTGGTATTGCGGCTTGATGCAAAACAAAATCAGCATCTGAAAATGTTTCTTGTAATAGCTTTAGATCAGTTATGGAACCTTTGACCTGTTTAATTGATTCTTTCTCCACCAAACCAATAATATTTTCTAAATTTCCCGTTGAAAGGTCATCAATTACTGTTACTTCATTGCCCTCATAAATATCGTGGACAATATTTGAGCCTATAAATCCGGCTCCGCCTGTGACAACTATTTTTTTATCCTTAATCATTTAACCAAATCTTTCTTTTTTATTCCACGACCTTCAATACCATTATAGCCGTATACTACCTCAACATTATCTAAATTAGCCTCTCTAAACCAACCTTTAATAGTATTTAAAGATTGAGGGCTATCATGGGCTGGGGACAACATATCAAAAGTATCAAGAACTGCCCACTCTTTTAGCAAATTCTCTGAAAGATTATACCTACCCCGATAATCTGCAATTAGAAGCGCCCAATTAATATTCTTCCCAATATATGGTATTTTATTAATGAATTTAGATAGGGGCCACATGAATTCAACATAATTCTTACATCTAGTATAAAGCTTGTCTGGATTCATTCTTTTTGTGATTGGTCTAACCCAATATTTGGTATTGAATAATTTTCGAATACCTTTATTTGCATAAATATCTATTACTAAGCTTCCTCCAGCTTTTATATATTTAGGAAGCTCCATAAAACTCTTTTTTGGATGGGGTGTGTGTTGGAGTACCCCTATGCATAGTACTTTATCAAAATAGCCATATTTAACCGGAAGATTATAAATATCTCCTTGGGCAATAATGACGTTGCCCTTATCTCCATTATAATTGTAATTTGATTCTACGGCTTGGCTATAATCAATTGAAACAATTATAGCCCCAGTTGAAGCTGCTTGCTCGGTAAATCTTCCCCCACCACTTCCAACTTCAAGTATGAGTTGGCCAGACAAGTCTCTCGGCCATTTTGTTTCTTCAAAGAATCTCTTTTCTGAAATATTGACTCCGGTATAACTATCGTATTGTGTATGCGCATGGAGTTTCCATTCTAAACCAAATCCTTCGGCATAATTTTTTAGTGGAACAAATCTAGGAATAAAATTTATTATTTCATAAGATTCGTTACATTTTGGACATTTTAGAGAACCCTTTTCAATTTTATTGTTCGTTTCTTTCTCAATTAAATCAATAAAAAGATCGTTCTTACAAGAAGGGCAAGCAAGGTATTTAAGATGTTCTCTTTTCATTTTTGCACCTATTATTTAAAACCAGCACCTACACCCTTGTAAGTGAAACCTAATTTTGTTGCCTTTTCTTTTTCATAAATTCTTCGTCCGTCAATGATTATAGGGGTATTCATTATTTTCTTTATCTTTTCTAAATCAATTTCTTTGAAAATCTGATGAGATGTCATAAGTACAAGCGCATCTGCTTTCTTCAAAGCATTATACGGGTCATGTTCGAATTTTACACCAAATGATTTAATGAAAGATTCTTCAACAAATGGATCTACAACGGTAACATCTGCCTTAGATGTTAATAGCTCTTGAACAAGATGCTCCACGGGAGTTTCTCTAGCATCTCCGACATTTTCTTTATAAGAAAATCCTAAGACAACAATCTTAGAATTCTTAACAGGCCTTTCCACTTCGTTTAAGCTGTCTCGCAATAACTCAAATATATGATGTGGCATATGGTCGTTTACAGCTCTGCCTGCAGTAATAACCTTAGAGTGATATCCAAGCCCTCTTGCCTTTGCAACAAGGTAATATGGATCAACTGGCAAGCAATGCCCGCCGACTCCAGCTCCGGGATAATAAACGTTGAAGTTCCATTTGGTGCTTGCAGCCTTTATGACGTCCATGATGTCAATTCCCATCTTCTCAAAGATCAGCGATAACTCATTCATGAGGGCAATGTTTAAGTCTCTTTGAATATTCTCAATTACCTTAGCAGCCTCTGCAGTCTTGATGTCTCTTACTTTTGTGACACCGGCTTTGATTACGTGTGCATAAAGATCTTTTGTAATCTCCCCCCACTCATCATTTATCCCGCCAACAATCCTTTTCACATTCTCAATTGTATGCTGGGAGTCTCCGGGATTATATCTTTCGGGGCAGTATGCCAATCCAAAATCAACTCCAGCTTTTAGCCCAGTTGACTCTAGGATAGGTTGTAAAACTTCCTCAGTTACTCCTGGATAAACAGTTGATTCTAAAATAATAAGCTGGCCCTTCTTTAATCCATCCCTTACCTCTTCTCCAGCAGATTCAACATAAGATAGATCAGGTTCCTTGTCTTTTGTAATGGGGGTAGGAACAATCAATATTGCAACATCACTTTTTGAAACGGCGTCCTTTGTATCAGAAGTAGCATATAATTTTTTTAAAGAAACAACTTTTTTTAACCTCTCATCAAGTCCAAGCTCACCAAGGTGTGAAATCCCCTTGTTAACTTTTTCAATTACTTCCTTTTTCTTGTCAACACCGATGACATTAAATCCTTTCTCGGCGAAAAAAATAGCCGTTGGAAGGCCAACATATCCAAGGCCAATAATACAGAGTGTAGCATCTTTATTCTTGATTTTATCCTTTAGCATCAAGCCACCTTTGAAAATATCTGTTCCCATATTTTGCTTGCATTCTCAACAGAATGAATATTTCTTACTTTTAACGATTCTTCTTTCATTTTCTTATAAACTTTCTTATCTGATAGTATCTTTATTATTTTATCTTTATAGGCATCAACATCGTCGTATTTTTCTATTAAAAAACCATTTTTGCCGTCTTGAACAATGTCCCCAATGTCCCCTACATCGCTAGAAATAACTGGTACTCCACATGCCATCGATTCAATTATAACTGAAGGCATCCCCTCTGACTCTGAAGTGAGTAATAAGATTTTAGATTTATTAATGAGTTCATTTATATTTTTTCTAAATCCTAAAAAAATGACATTTTTGTCTAAAGAAAGCTCCTTAACTAGAGATTTGTATTTTTCTAAATCCTCTCCATCTCCAATTATTGCAACTTTAATCCAGGGAATCTCTTTCACAACTTCAGAGATTACTTTAAAGAATATATCAAGTCTCTTAACGTAAGTTAACCTACCAATAAAGGAAATGTCATACTCTTTTTCAGTTACACTATCACAAACATAATCATTCATGTTGATAACATTTGGTAAAATGAATATCTTGTCTTCCTCAACACAATTATGCATCAATATCTCCTTACTCTTGGCACCTGTGACTGTTATAAAATCTGAATTTCTTAGAACTCTGAGATAAAATTTACCAAGAAAAGGGGTGTTAATGTGGTACAATAAATCCCCAATTATAGAAATGCAAAATTTTGCCCCAATAATTCTTGAAACATAGTATCCAAGTATACCGTGGGGCACAAGATAGTAACTGATTACAAGGCTAGTCTTATATTTTTTACCAAGAATTATTCCATTAAAAAATCTAAGAATATCTCTTATAATTTTTGTATTTGGAATATTAGAATAGATTACCTTATTTATCTCTGGACCTTCTCCACCACGCAATACTATAATTTTTTCAATCGATGAAATTCTATAAATCGGCTCTAATTTCATTGAAAGTTTTAGATCACTCATCTTTCCAAAGATTAAAATATTCAAACAATCACTTAAATTACTTTAAGAAAAACTCCTTTTATCTTTAACTAAGTTAGATTCTTGGGATTCTCTTTTTCAATAAATATCTTATACCATAGTACTAGCATCACGATGTTCCATAGATAATTGTAATACCATCTTAACTTTGGATTTGGTTTAGAATTTAAAATCTTATCTATTATCTTTTTATTAATTCCAATCTCTTGAATTATTTTATCGTCAAGCATTCCCTCAGCATAATCCTTTAAATCCTTCCTAAACTGGTAGTACGGATTTACAGCAAAACCCCACTTTGGCTTTGAAAAAACCTCTTTTGGAAGCGTGTCTTTCATGGCAAGTCTAAACACATATTTTGTAATGCCGTTCTGCAATTTATACTCTCTCGGCATAGAAAATGCTAGCTCAACAAGTCTCTTATCTAGAAGCGGCGCTCTTGATTCTAAAGAATTTGCCATCCCCATTCTATCCTCGATGTGTAAGAGATGATAGGGCAATTTTGTTTCAAACTCTGCATATAGTTTTTGATTTATTATGTCAAGATTATTTGAGAAATAAGGCAAAAATATTTTTTCAATATCTTGAATATTACCAGACATTTTTTCATTGTAGAAATACTCTTTAGTTTCACTAGTTATGTTTAGGGCACCTCTTAAAAGAAGGTAGTATCTTGTAACATCCTTAAGTTGTGATACAGCATTTACTCTTCTGAAAAACTCATGATAATTTAGCCCTAGGCTAAACGGCAAGCCATTTATTAGATTAAAAAGACTCTTAGAAGAGACAAACTTAGGGACGTATTTTCCATACTTAAGATTCTTTTCCATGTAGAGGTCCCTATCGTATCCTGCAAAGAGCTCATCCCCGCCCATACCAGAGAGTATTACTTTGACATGCTTTCTAGCGGCATTTGATACAAGATAGCTCTGAAGCATCCCTATAGAAGGCTGCTCAGAATGATACACAGCTTCAGGCATTACTTTTAGCAAATCATTTTCAACTATTATCTCGTGGTGATCTGTCTCAAAATAATCGCTAACAAACCTTGCAGAATCAAGCTCATCTGTTGGCTCACCAAATCCAACGGTGTAAGTTTTAACTTTTTGAAACTGTGAGGCCACACCAACAACTGAGCTTGAATCAATTCCTCCTGAAAGGAATATCCCTACTGGAACATCTGAAAGTGTCAATCTTCTTCTAACTGCATCTGTAAAGAGATTTTGAATCTCTTTAACATAGTACTCAATCGGCTTTTCATCCTCTGTGACTTCTAGCTTCCAATTTCTTTTGGTGGTGATTTTCCCGTTTTCATAAATCATGGTATGTCCTGGCAAAAGCTTTTTTATGTTCTTGAAAAGGGTCCTCTCATAAGGAATAAACTGTAGATTAAGAAGATAGTTAAGAGAAATGCCATCGAGCTCAGCTTTTATTTTTTCATAGTTAAGTAATGACTTTATTTCTGATGCGAACAATAAAATCCCATTATCAAAAAAATAGTGTAACGGCTTTTTACCGGCTGGGTCAATAGAAAGAATCCCCTTCTTTTTAACTGAATCCCAGATAGCAATTGAGAACATTCCCAATAGTTTCTTTGGAAAATCATCCCCATATTCTTCATAAAGATGGACTAAAACTTCAGTGTCGCAGTTTGAATAAAATCTGTGTCCTTTTTTTTCTAGACCTTCTTTTAATTCTAGAAAGTTATATATCGCCCCATTGAAAACAACAAAGACTGTTTCATCTTCGTTATGCATCGGCTGATGCCCACCTGAAATGTCAATAATTGAAAGCCTTCTGTTTCCAATCGATGCTTCCCTATCAGAATAGCTCCCATAATCATCTGGCCCCCTATGGTACATAGAATCAAGCATCTTTTTGATTAGCTCTTTATCTTCAAATCCAAAAAATCCGGCAATCCCGCACATTAGAATTCAAGATAGTAATATAAATGAAATTTAAAAGAATATCCATTGAGGATATAATATCAAGAATAAGAGCACAATTTAATTTATAAAAATATACTGGGGCGAATCGTTTGACTAAGATAATAATTGACATTGGCCATCCGGCACATGTTCATTTCTTTAAGAACTTCATATGGGAAATGGAAAAAAGAGGCCATGAAATTTTAATTACTGCAAGAAGAAAAGAAAGCGCTTTTGAATTGCTTAATTACTATGGATTTGAGTTTATAGATTTAGGTGCAAATAAAAAAGGCCTTTTTAACAAAGCTTTAGGTTTAGTTTCTAATGATATAAAACTATTAAAGATATCTAGAAAGTTTAAGCCTGAAATTCTAACTGGAATTGGCAGCCCCTATATAGCCCAAGTTTCAAAACTTTTAGGTTTAAAATCAGTTCTTTTTACAGACACTGAACATGCATCACTTATAAACAAACTATCGGTGCCATTCTCAACATTTGTTTTAACGCCATCCTGTTTCTTAAAAGATTTAGGAAGTAAACAGGTCAGATATGATGGCTACCATGAGCTAGCATACCTCCATCCAAATTGGTTTAAAGAAGAGAAGGGATTTTTGAAAGAGTTAGGTATCAAGAAGAATGAAAAATATTTTCTACTAAGATCAGTTTCATGGCAAGCGAGTCATGACGTTGGGTACAGTGGAATTAAAAGAGAAGATATGAAAAAAATAATAGAACTTCTAAACGATAAGGGAAGGGTCTTTTTAAGTTCAGAGTACCAAGATAGTGCCTTTGAAGAATATACTATAAAAGCTCATCCTGCAAAAATTCATACACTAATGGCCCATTCTTCACTTTACTTCGGAGAAGGTGCAACTATGGCATCTGAGTCCGCGATTCTTGGAATCCCAAGTTTATACATATCACCTCTACTTGGAACAATGGGAAATTTTGAAGAGTTAGAAAAAAAATATGGTCTGATATATTCATTTAAAGATGCAGCTTCGGCAATCCCATACCTAGCTCAACTTATTGAAAATGATAAAATATCTGAATGGAAGAAAAAAAGAGAAAGATTATTGAAGGATAAGATAGACGTCACTTCATTTATGATTGATTTCTTTGAAAAAAGATTAACAGATTAAATTGCTAAAAATCCGGGATCTTTGGCATATTTCGCTTGTGCTCACTTTTCCTAATCATCTCTTCAATCTTTGATTTGACATTTTCACTTACTGTTTTTCCCTCTATGTAGTTATCAATATCTTGATAAGTTACCCCAAGTTCTCCTTCGTCTGTCTGGCCCTTCCATAGTCCTGCAGAAGGTGGCTTATTAATAATCCTATCAGAAACTTTCAAAGATTTTGCAAGAGAATAGACATTTCTTTTTGTGAGGTTTCCTAGAGGCAATAAATCACAACCCCCATCGCCATATTTTGTGAAATAACCAAGTGTTAGCTCGCTCTTATTCCCTGTTCCAACTACAAAATAGCCTAGTTTATTCGCATAATAGTAAAGTGTCGTCATCCTAAGTCTTGGCTTGATATTGGCGAGGGAAAGATCCCTATCGTCTCGCATGTGGCCAAATGATTCAAGTAGGATGTTGTATACTTTGTCCAAATCAATTGTTTCATACTTTAAGCCAATTTCTTTTGCAACAGATTTTGCATCGTCAATATCAGCTTTATTGCTATGGCACGGGATAATAAGGCCAAGAGAGTTATCTGGGAAGGCTTCTTTGCAAAGATAAGCAGTAACAGTTGAATCAATGCCACCGCTTAGCCCAAATACGACTCCTTTCCCTCCCCCTGAAATAACTTGATCCTTTAACCAAGCGGAAATTTTTTTAGAAAGGTCACTAGTCAAACTTTACCTCCATGTCTTCCTTGATGATGTTTAGAACAATTGAAGTAGAAACACTTTCAACGAAATCAATTGATTGAATCCATCTTGTGAACTTTTCAAGGTGAGCACTATTTCTAAATCGTCCTATGATAATGGCGTCGTATCCCCCGGTAACATCATACACTGCGACTACATTGCTTTCTGTCTTAATCTTGTCCTCTACCTCTTTTAATTTACCCTTAGATATGATAAGGTGGATAACAGCGGTGAAATCGTATCCGCATTTCTCCGAGTCAAGCACCGGGGTATACTTTTTAATAATGCCCGCGTCTTCCATGGCTTTGACCCTCAGGGAGATGGTCGTTATGGAATGGCCTAGCCTTCTAGCTATCTCAGAAAAACTGGTCCTCGCGTCCTGATTTAAAATCTTAAGTATATTTATATCAAGACTGTCCATACGTATTGGATAAACTTAAATTGTTAATAAATCTTTTGATTTTTATGAAGAAAATATTCATCTTGAAAGCATCAAAGGCTAAAACATCAAAGGATTTTTCACTGAACGACCTCCCTGGGGACGGAGGCCGGATGGATATTGTGGCAAGGTGTGTAAACTCTGCATTCTTCTTATCGCATGATTTGAGAAAAGACACAGAGTTTATAGTTGTTTTAGAAGGAGGACCAGACCCGCCCGTCACCTTGAGATTTGTTGGAAGTAAGTTAAAGTATCTAAGCCCTGATGAGCGATGCACTGGAGGGCTAATAAAAAAAGCTCTAGAAAAAGTTACTGCAAAAGAAACAGAGTCTACTCCCGGCATATTTGTATCAAAAAAGAGCTTTTTGGAAGTAATCAATGAGCTTGAAGGGGAGTTAGTATACCTCCACGAAAATGGGGAGGATATACAAAATGTCGACTTTGATTCAGACAAAATATGTTTTGTTTTAGGTGATCACCTTGGATTGTCCCAAGATGATGAATCATTATTGAAAACTGCAAAACGAGTTTCAATATCACCTATGGTGCTCCATGCCGACCACTGTATAATAATAGTACATAACGTTTTTGATAGGAAAAACTTATAAATAGAAAAAATCAATTATCAATGATGTCAGACGATAGCATAGAGAATATATTAAAGTCATCGCTTTGGATGGTTCTATTGACGATTCTTATGATTTGGGCTCCGATTATAGGGCCGATTGTTTCTGGGATTGTCGGTGGTAAGAGATCTAGAGGTGTCAAAAACGCTATAGCTGCGTTTTCTCTATGTGCATTAATCGTCTTTATCATATTTCTTGTGATATCTTTTATAGTGGGCGATTTCTTAGAGCCTGCAATCGTTAGGAGAGTTCCTTTTGCAATCCCCACAGGAACAAAGCTCTATATGTTGATTACCGCTCTTTTCTACATCTATCCAATATTCATCGGTGCAATTGTTGGAAGCGCCCTTACAGAAGATGGGATTAAGCTCCCCAAATTTGAAAGAGAAAGAGCAAGACCAAGAGAAAAAGAGTATTATGAAAAAAGGTACTACCCAGAAGAACGATACGTTCCTGAGACTTATCTTCCGATGGAAAGGCCACGGGCTCAATATGATCCTTACTACGACCCTTACCTACCTGCCCCAAGACCACAGATCCCATCACTTCGTGTGAGAAGAGAAGGTTACTCTTGCGAAAGATGTGGGAGACCACTAATTAGGACTGAAGTTACTGACAAGGGGAAGAGAGAAATTGTATACAAGTGTGACAAATGCCAGATAATGTATGACCTTGTTTAGAAAAGTTATACTTTTGGTCTTCTAAATCTGATTACCTGCTCAATTCCTTCCAGTTTCCAGATTTTTTTCTAAGCTCCTCTTGAATTTTTACAGCCTTTTTAATGTTTGAGCCTTCTTTCAGATAATTATCTTTATTCATAATACTCAAATTTTTATAATCTTCGCACATGAATTACTCTTTTTTATACATCGAATTAATAAATTTCGAGTGCTGTTTGCTCCACTCTTTATTTGGTGTTTTCCTTATCCATTCTGCGTAAAATTCTGCAAACTCTATCTTTTGCTTGAAGTTTCTTTCTTTTTCTTCCTCAAGCTCCTTTAGAATTTGTTCTCTGTTCTCATCAAATTTTTTTCTTTCAGATTCCTTCATCTCTTCACCAAACAATTCTTCAGTTTACCTTCTACCTTAAAATATTTAGCCCAGTATTCAAGTTCCTCCTGTTTTATATAGTTGTGAAATATTTTATTTAAGTGAATTGCATCTATAATATCCTTTTCACTTCCCAGATAGAGTTTGTATGCTATCTGGATTTCTATGGGGGAGATATATAGTAAATTCTTATCCAATTCAACTTTTAATCTGTTATCCAATACATATTTCTCTACTTCATTTTTTATTATTTTAAACTCAATGTTGGGTATAATTTCATTCTTCTTAGATATTCTTATCCCTAAATTTTCACTTAGCATCTCATACAAACCTTCTTTGTCTTCAGGATTAAGAAAGTCGTATCTATCTTCAATTTCACTGACAAAGTTGAAAAATTCAGATTTAGTTATTTTTTCAATTAATATATCAATATCTTCAGTACCTCTGGATCTGCCGAATAATATGGCAACGTAACCACTTACTATAACATACCTAAAATGATTTTTTATTATGTCTACAAACTCTAGTACAAACTTATCAACGTCAGATAAGGACTTATTTTTCAATATTATCGAATCCTTTGAATACTCAATTTCCATTAATACTTAATTGAGATATCTAATATTTAATTTTATGGTTTGAACAAAATAGAAATATATAAATACTTTAAATATAAGTATAATTCATGAACGAGGTAGATATCCAATCTAAATTCCAGAGTCTTTCCCCAGAATTAAAAAAAGAAGTTTTAGATTATATTGACTTTCTTATATCAAGAAATAAAAATAAAAAACAAAAAACAAAAAAACTTACTTTTGAGTGGCAGGGCAAATTGTCAGATCTTAAAGAGGAATTTACTTCTGTCGAGCTTCAGCACAAGGCTTTAGAGTGGCGCTAATGTATCTCCTTGACACAAATATACTGCTAGAGATTTTATTGAATCAAAGAAAAGCAGAAAAATGTAAAGAATTTATAGATCATAATATAGAAGAAGTAATCATAAGTGATTTTTCTTTACACTCAATAGGGGTTATTTTACTTAGATACGAAAAGGAAGAAGCTTTCAATGTTTTTATTAGAGATATAGCGCCTACATTTAAGATTTTATCGTTGCCTTTGAGCGTATATACCAATATTTATGAATTGAAAAGAGAGTATGACTTAGATTTTGACGATGCTTATAATTTTAAAATCTCAGAATTCTTTAATCTAATTCTAGTTACAATGGACAAGGATTTTGACATAATAAAAGATGCAGATATTTTATTCTTATAACTCTTATTTTAAATCATTATTTAATTTTGAATTTAATTAAAGATAGAAAAAAATAAAGAGAATTTTGATTAACTTCGATTCTGTTCCCACGATTGGTTAAATTTATATACCAATAGCGGGTTTTAGTTGTCA
>LNJC01000022.1 GCA_001587575.1 Candidatus Methanofastidiosum methylothiophilum | reverse complement strand
TCCTTCTGTCTGCCTATACTCCAAAGAGAATGCCACACGTAGAAAAGCAGTGAAACGGATGAACGAATCAGCGTAGGCGAAAGGCCTGCCACGCTTATTGCAATTCATTTTCTCTAGCTCTGCATGATTTTTGTCTAAAAAATCAAGGCATAGGTAAAACTCGCCCCTCTTCACTAACTGTTCATTGTATTTGGCCCAATCTCTTTGCATGAATAATTAGGGTTTGCAAGGGGTTTAAGCTTTGCGGTTGAATTATGCAACAAAGCAACAATAAACGAAACATTTATAATCTATAATTTAATATATTCTACATGAATAAACCATCGATTATATTTATATTATTAGTATCCCTACTAAGTTTTTCTTTGATATCTGTATCTGCACAGATAATTGATGTAACCATTGACGGAAATTCTTCAGTTTATGTATGCTATCCCTATGATTATAATGTTACTTTAACAAATACTTCAAGTACTCTAACTGCTACCAATATAAACTATACCGTATCTCTGCCACCTGGATTTACTACTTCAGATCCGTTAGTTTACAATATATCTTCATTAGGCCCTGGGCTGACCGATAAAATAAAAATTAGAGTTAACACTTTATGCAATGCTCAAGTTGGCAATATTTCTGTTAGCGGGGGGTATGATTATAATAATTCATCAACCACATTATCTTTTACTAAACCAATCACTGTTTACCAAGGCGCAGTTACAATAGAAAAAATACCCTCTACTCAAAATGCCACTCTAGAAGAAAATGTATCATGGACTATAACTGTTAAAAGTACCGGTCTTGGACCAATTGAAAATGTAGTTGTAACAGACATTTTACAACCTGGATTGGAATACATTTCCTCATCACCTGCAGGAGTTGTAACAGTTCCAGGAACGATTCAATGGGCATCCAATGAAATACCAGCTCTATACCATATGGAACCAAACGATCAAGTCCAAATTCAAATAAGTGCAAAAGTTATTGGATGTAATCAATTATATGATTCTGCTAGCGTTACTTGGGGAAGCTGTGGAGTTTGTCAAACTCAAGAAACAATAGCAAGTATAGCTTTCCAACCAAATCCGCCGAAGATAGACTACACAGTTCCTTCTTTTAATATTAATTATTGTGGCATCGGGAACACCTTTACAATCCCAATTACAAATACTGGTGGAAAAGCCTATGATTTTAATCTGTCTGCAGATTTTGGGAGTTTAACTGTTGCAAATATTACTTCTCCTGCTGGAGCATCTTATAGTGGAGGCAAATTCATTTTAGGGGATATCCCTAATGGAACTACTAATCTTACTTTTGATTTAGTTCCATCTGGAGGGTGGTGTGGATCGTTACCCTCTGGAACTGTAATTTTTAGACCGGAATATTTGTACTGTGAACAGCCTTTTTACCCTCCAGTTAAGTTTGGTAGTTATTCAGTTTCAAATATTCCATCTATTTCAGTTTCTAAGACAGGCGCTCCAGCTCAGATGTATTTAGGAGGACAAATTACTTACAACATTACTGCATCTTATTCTGGCCCAACATCTTGCGGTAGTAGCTCTGCTTCGAATATAGTAGTTGTGGATACTATACCAACTGGTTTTGCTATAGTTAATGCAGGAGGGGGCAGTGTTTCTGGCAATACTATAACTTGGAATGTTACTCCTGCAGCAGGCTTGAATACAACTATTGTTCTTCAATCGCCGACTTATTCTAATTGTGAATACTGCTACACCACAGCCATAAATAATGTCACAGCTACAGTTACAGACTGTTGTGGATGCGTAAGAACTGCCTCAGCTTCGCAGTCAACAATACTAGAATGTTCTGAAACTGTTACTTCAAATAAAATAGTTACATCAAATTACAACTTTGAAAAATGTACTCCTTTGAAGTATGTCAATACATTCGACTTTTCCGACATAAGCTTCTGGGATGATGTTAACGTATCTGCTCTAAAATTCAGGGAGGAAAAACCAAATAACCAAGTTCTCCAAGGGCAAGTCAAAATTGATATTAATGGGTGTGTGGTTTATTATACGCCACCAGTTTCTACTTACCTTGACATAAATTTTTCAAATGTTGATTTCTCTGGGTGTTTTGATGCAAATACAACTTCAATTAGGAATACTATAATAACAATAGAATATAATATGTCAACTCAAAATACATCAAGTCCTTCATGTGGCTCTGGATCATTTTTCGATTGGTCAATTCTAGACACAGGTAAAATCCAAGCGGGAAGTGGATGCTATCAAGACGCACAACAGATAAGGATAGGTACATTTGTTCCAGTAAACGATTCACAGATGGGGATTAGTATAACTGGACTTCCACCAGTTGTTGACAAGTGTGGAACATATGATATTGAATTAGTGCTTAACAGAAGTTCCTCAGTTGGGGCATATGACGTAGAAGCAGTATTTCCTCTTAGTAATTATCATATTAATTCTATCTCTTATGTAGGTCATACTCCATTAGAGAGTAATAACAGCCCTGCTGACTTTGTTTGGAGGTACGGTGACTACTTTGCCACTAACACTCAGGCAAGGATACTAATGAATGTAACAAAGAAATGTACAGATCAAGGCGGAATGAGTGCAAGTCTTTACTGGGATGGGCTGTGCAATAGAGATGGATCGTATGATAGGGAATGCCAGGATGGAGCTTCTCAAAGCCCCTTAGTATTGAGTGGAAATGTCTGTTTAATGAAAGTTCCAGAGTTAATTTGGGCTACTACTAACAAGGCAACTTGGAGATTATGCCTTACTAATGCAGGGAGCGGTGCGAGTTACAATATTTGGTTAGAAGACGTACTAGGTCCTGGGCTTTCATATAATTCTTCAAGCGGAACTTACTCTCAACTTTATATTAATCAAGACCGAAATGGTAATCCGATTAATGGTGCCACTTGGATCATTGATAAGATTAATGCAGGGGAACAGAAAGATATTTATCTCACTGCTAACATAGATTCATGTACCGGATTAACAAACTTAGCTTCAACAAGCGCAGGTTGTTTGGGTGGAAACTGTCAGCCAATAAAAACAGATACTGCATCAGTTAGAATACCCTCCAATTCCATTACAACTAATATTATACCTGCAACAATAAACATGTGTGATGAGCAAACTGCAACTGTTATCGTGAAAAATACCGGTTTAACTTATGTTTATGATGTTAATGTCACTGCTTCACTTCCAACTGGAATATCTTATGTTGTAGGTTCTGGAAATCCATCTGAGCCAGAAAATGTTGGTGCAAATCCAGTCAGATGGACTAAATCCCAAATTCCAGGGTTAGGAGCTATGGCACCTTCATCTGAGATTGCTATTACCTTTAGAATTCGATCAAGTTGCAGCATGCCCGCTTCTGGAACATTTACTTCACAAGCTACTTATTTGACTCCTTGTAATGATGTAAAATCATCCCCACAGGCTAACTCTCAAATTTCTAGGAGAACTCCAACTTTGGCCATAGCCAAAAGTGGTAGAAATCATACTACTGGCTCATCTTTTGCTAACAATGTTGCTGCAGAACCGGGGGACGTTGTTGAATGGAGACTTACTATTACAAATAGTGGAGCTGCTCCAGCAACAAATGTCGAGTTTTACGATGTTTTGCCTACAAACATGACTTTTGGGGGTATTAGCACAAGTCAATATCCTGCAGTAGGTACTATACCCTCAGGTTCAGGAACATCGGCCGATCCATGGAAGCATGGCACATTGTCAAATGTATCCGGTAGCAATACTGCTACTTATTATGTCTGGGGAACTGTAAATGCAGGAGGCTGTGAAGCCAATAGGAATAATACTGCTTATGTTAGGTATGGTTGCGATGATAGCTGTAGGTTTGGTTACACTTCATCTACAGGAACCCGTTCTTTAAGGACTAGGCCAAACTTTGTTAGGTCTCAAACTATTGGAACTTTTACTACTTGCGATGGAATTATTACAATTAATTTAAGAAATGATTCGGGCTATCCAACTGCTTACAATGTTTTTGTAACTTCTACACTGCCACCAGGATATATTTTTGACTCTATGATTACAGGGCCAGATCCAATCCCAAATCCTCCTTCGAATCCTTCCCAACCTATATGGTCACTCGGCAATATGGCCGCTAGCGGAACAAATACAGTGCTTCAATTCAAAGTAATAAACGATGGACTAAGTTGTGGAACTGTAACCCCTGGAACAAACAATGTAAGAATTGACTATCAAGACAGCTGTGGGAATCAGCTTAACGTGACAAATACAAGCTCAACTATAAATCCTCTAAAACCAACACTATCTGTTTCTAAAACACCTGTAATACAACCTGTCCCCCCAGGGGGAACAGGTAATTGGACAATCACTGTTACAAATACAGGTAATTCTCCAGCATACAATGTGACTGTTATTGATACATT
This sequence comes from Candidatus Methanofastidiosum methylothiophilum, assembly GCA_001587575.1. GTDB lineage: Archaea > Methanobacteriota_B > Thermococci > Methanofastidiosales > Methanofastidiosaceae > Methanofastidiosum. The sequence goes on along the minus strand of LNJC01000022.1, from coordinate 26,270 downwards.
AAGCGCTGATTGGGAGGTGCCAATAGTTGCAGGAAATGGAACAAATGGAGAAGTACCTACAATTACTGGCAATACTATAACTTGGCAGATACCTGGCCCTATTGCACAAGCAGGAGGTACATGGTCAGCAACTTTATCGGCTAGATTAAAAGTTGATGCTGGTACTGGAACTAATGGTGTAATTGCAGTAGGAAAATGCTCAAATGGATGCATATATAGCAGTGCAACAGCCAACGCTAGGATAATCAATATTCAGGGTCTTTTCAAAGAGTCTGAAAAGGAAAAAGCAACAATTGGTGAAGAAGTCGTATTTGATTTGGCCGTAATTTATTCTGGAGTGGGCTCAAATTACAGCAATACAACTATCATTGATCGTTTACCTGATGGAATCGAGTATGTTTCTCATACTTATACAGATACTTATGGAGGTACAATACAACAGTATAGCCAAAACGGTCAGGTACTTACCTGGAAACTTGGAACTCCGGTGGGCGCATCAAATAGAAACTTTATTGGGCCAAATAATGTGTTAATCAAAATTACAGGAAGAATTAAGAATATTCTTCCAGATAATGTTAGAGACGTTATACTTGTAAACAATGCAAATACAAGCTTTATTCAAGACGGAGCTTCCTACAACATAAGTGATTTAGATGATGTCAGGATTGTTGAACCAAACTTAACTATCGAAAAACTAGGTGATAAAACTGAAGGATTGCCCGGAGACAATATACACTACACAATTACTGTGAGAAATATTGGGAACAGTTCTGCTTATGATGTAGTAATACAAGACCAGGTTCCTTCAGGCTTAATTCTGGTAGGTGGATCAATTACATCATCTCCTTTAGCTTACAATACAATGATTGTTGGGGACATTATCCAATGGGAGTATCTATCAATACCACAAAACACTTCAGTGATTTTAGAATACGATGCAACAATTCCAGCGCAAGGAGGAAGCTTCACAAACACAGTTACAAATACTGAATATTGGTCTCTTCCAAGCGGTAATAATGGAAGAAGACAATATGGGCCACTTTCAGACACTTGGAACGTAATCTCTCCAGGAACTGATTTACAGAAGGTAACTCTAAATACTGATATCAATGTTCCATCTCCTGGAGGAATAGTATACTTTAGACTCACTATTACAAATACAGGGGCTATGGCTTTAAATCCCGTTAAGTTGATCGACTATTTGCCCGATGGACTTACATATAGGCCAGGATATAGTATCGTTGGTGGTGTGCCTTATGAGCCAGATTCAATAGTTGGCGCCCCACAAGTTCTAACCTGGGACAATATAGGTATAATGAATCCAACAGACGTAATAATAGTTGAATTCCAGGCAACTGTGGACCCTGGAAGAACAGGTACCTTCACAAATCAGGCGACAGTAATTGGAACATCTCGAATTGGTGATGTCACTGATTCAGATACTTCTAATGTGGGAGTTAAAGGACCAGCAATAAACATAACAAAATCAGTTGAGCCGCCATGGGGCAAAAATGGATTTAATAATGAATATACTTTAGTAATAACAAATACTGGAGAAGTAATACTAGATCCTGTGGCTGTTACAGATACATTACCTGTAGGATTAACTTATGCTAATTTGGCTTCAATAGCTCCAGATAATGTTTTAGTTAATGCTAATGGAACAACTACTATAACATGGAATAACATTGGACCTTTATTGGTTGGAGAAAGTAAAACTATAAAATTCTCTGCTAAGTTTAACGGTTTAGAAAATAAGAGTATCAACTATGTTATAACTAATGGTACCCCGCCAAATGGAGATCCAGTATCAGACGATGACCAAGTTGAAATACTTAAACATCCAGGTTCAAATCCAAGAGAAACTCTAAGAATAATCACAAAGGGCTACATGAAGAGGTGCGACTTATGTTACACAAAAGATTTAATCAAAGAAGCTAGGGAATTAATTACAAATCAGAATATTGTAGATGAGGACAATACTTGTTGTAGGCCTGATGATATAATTGAAGAGCTTAAAATAGAGATAATCAAGAATGGTCTCGATAAAGATCCAAGATACCTTAGAGCTCTAAAACTACTAGAAGAGTCTGAGAGGCTCTGCAGAGAAGCAAATGAGGCATTTGACAAAGGTAACTATGGCCTTGCACAAAGATTGACTAAAGAAAAGTGCGAAGCAATAAGCGAAGCGATGAGGCTCATGATAGAAGTTCTATCTTCTAAATAAAAATATAAAATAATTTTTTTATTTTTAAGGTAAAAATACCTCATTTTCTATTTTTTGTGGCAAGTATTCTTTTGCAACAAACTCTAAAGACTTATTTGCAAGGGCCTGCTGTTCTATCCTGACTCCAAGCTTTAGACACTTCTTCATCTGCTCTTGCCATTCCTTGTGTTTGAACCACTCGTATTCCATTATCTCGTTGATTCTCTTCTTGTCCATATCTTTTAGCTTTTCAGTAACCTTCTGTAGCCCGTATTCATCAATGTCGTCCATAGTCATGCCTATGAATTTTGCATCTGGAACTCCTAATCGTCTTGAGAGGTAAGCTAGATTCATTGATCCCTGTTTTATTGTAGAGTAGATGTACCAACCATACGGATCTCCATCAGTAAAGACGTAAACTGGCAATTTTTTCTCTTCATGCAATCTATTAATTAGTCTTCTGATACCTCTCGGTGCCTGTCCTTGACATGCAACTAGAAGTGCATTGTTTTTATTAGCAAACTTTTCCTCAATAAGCCTATCACACATTGCAGCAGTTTCTATTACAAGTACATATTCTGCATTAACATTCAAGAATTCAATTTCTTCAACTGTCCCAGGTACAGCCCATCCACCTCTTCCAAGCTTTGAAGCGTTAAACTCATCCTCTCCATCTTTTAAGACAATATCTCCGTAAATGTAACCTCTTCTATCAGCCGTAAGGTTTAATTCCTCTCTCAGTATGTCAAGAGCCGTCTCTAGGTCTTCTATAATCGGGTTAGATTCTATCTGGTCATCAAATGTATTCTCTTTTGAGCCTTCAACAGTATGCTTTAGAGCATAATACAACTCTCTTATGCCTGCATGCTTATTTTCTTCGACAAGTCTTCTGCAGTAAGAAGCAACAAGAACAGTTTGCATGAATTTTTTCGTGTGAGCAACATTCAAGAAATGCCTCTTTGAAAACTTGTCACCTAACTGGATAACCTTCTCATCATCATCAAAGTAAACATTGGATTTGCCTCTTTGAGGTATCTTTATCGATGGGCTTTCCTCTTTTAATATCTGCTCGTAGATCTCCAGACCAAAATTGCCTAGAATGGCCGGAATATTCTGCGGCTTATTCTCCATTTTCGCTCACCTCTTCAGCGCCATTTTCTTCTAAAATTTGATTTGCTTTTTCCTCACTACCATTTGTTTCCTCAAAGTCATACTTCTTCTCAACTATATCTGTAAGCGCTTTAATTATTTTTGAGTTGTCCTCTGCTTTAATTAAACTTCCAAGAGCGTTTGAAGTTTCTACAACATATCTCAAAAGTGTCTTCTTCTTTGTGAGTTTCTCATGAGCACGTCTTTTTCCAGAAAGATATCTAGATAAAGACCTCCCTGCTTCCATCAAGGCAAACCTAATTTCGTTATAGATCTCTTCTTCAGTTGCGATAGCTTGTTTTCCTGCAGAGGTATAAGGTATATGGGTTGAAACAAGATTAACAAATATAGTAAGAGGTGCATTATCGTCCTTAACACCGTATCTCTTCCAATCTATGGACTTTGCAGCTTCTGTAATGCAGCATCCCCCTTGATCGAATATCAATGGAGTTCTATTTGCATACCTTATAATATCAAGTCCATTGTTACCTGCACCCCCCCCATAGGCAATACCTGCTTCAACAATAAAGGCGATACCGCCGTGATAAGTCTGTGGACTTCTAGTTACAGTATGTACAAATTCAGGTGCTAAAATTCCCTCAAGACCAAGCTTAACTGAATCTGCACCTATAGGTATAAGGCCCTCGGTAGGCGGGGCCATGAAAGTGATCTGTTTAATGGCATTTACTAGCTTTTCAGCATATTCCCAATCAACTTTCTTGGGATTAATGTCTAGATCAAGCCCAGAAATCTGCTCTATTTCTTCTACCTTTTTAGTAGATACCCTAGTGAATTCAGAAACTAAGAAAGTCCTTACTCTTGTGGCACTTGAATTCTTAATCATTGAAAGAATATCATCTGCAGATGTCCCATGAGGGTGAGGTTTCATTTCTTTTGGATTTTTTGGAATAACTCTAACATTTCTATCAAAGAGAATCTTAGTACCGTCAGGTTCGACAAAAAGAATTCTTGTATGTGGATTTGCAATTGCAGTCATCTTAAGATAGCTATACGGACCATATTTTGATCTGTTATATTGCAAATTTTTTGCCTCAAGATTTATTCTAGTTCCTCTCCACTTATCAGGATTCTTCAAAGTTTCACGAGATATAATTTCCCCAGCATTTTTTTCAACGTCTATTTTAATATTAACTTTGTTAATTATCTTGTCCCCAGTAGAAGTTACTACTTCAGTTGGTTTTCCTGTAGTAACTTGAGAGTACATAACCGCACCAGAGACACCAATTCCCTGCTGACCTCTTGATTGAATGTTTCTATGAGCCTTGCTCCCGGCAAGCATTTTTCCAAAAACGTGGGGGATATAATCTAATGGGATACCTGAAGCATTATCTTCCATAATAACTCTATAATGCTCAGGACCTATCTCACTAATATATACAGAAATATCGGGAAAAAGCCTGGCTTCCTCACAAGCATCAAGCGAATTTGTAACACCTTCGTGAACAAGTGTTGTTAATGAACGTAACTTACCAGTATATCCTAGCATTGCTGCATTCTTTTTAAAGAACTCAGAAACACTTTGCATTTTAAATGACTTAAATATTTCATCAGCATGTTTGACTTTCGTTTCTGACATCCAATTTCACCTATTGATAACTAGTTATTAATTCTTTATAAGTCTTGCTATAGTGAATTTTGGATTATTTTAAAATTTTAGTTAATTTCTTAGAAACTTCTTCTAAACTAGAATTAACAAATATAGATTTCTTTTTATTATGTTCGCCTTTTACGATAGCAGCTTCTCCAAAAATTCCTTTAAAATAGGTTAGAATCTCTTTATTTGCCTGACCTTTAATAGCAGGGGAATTAATTTTCAGCCTTATTCTTTTGCTCCACTCATTGTATTCTATATTGAATGCACTAGAGTTTGCAACAACTTCAATCTCAATTATTGTACCATTTCTACTTTCTTTTAAGGCTTCTAACATTATACCACTAATTAGTTTTATAAACTCAATAAATTGAACTCTTAAAAAAGTTACTTAGAGGGTTATATGGCAAGAATAACTTTTTTGGGTAGTGGCGGCGGAAGGTTCATGACAATCACCCAAAAACGGGGAACAGGCGGATTCTATATTGAAGATAGGATAAGGATTCATGTAGACCCAGGTCCCGGTGCTCACTTAAGATCAATTCAGAATGGGCTTGACCCAAGAAAGACAGACGCTCTTCTAATTTCCCACTGCCACACTGACCATTTTAACGACGTTCCAATAATGGTCGAGAGTATGACAGGTGGGATGCTGAAAAAAGAGGGTTATGTAATTGGAAGTAAAAGCGTCATAGAGGGAAGAGATGAGTTTGCTTCAATTATCTTTCCATATTACAGAAAAAATTTGAGAGGAGTTTTATCACTTTCTGCCGGAGAAAATATTGATATAAAAGGGCAGAAAATCCAGGCTTTGAAGGCAAAGCATTCAGACCCCTTTGCAATCGGCTTTAAAATATTTACAGATTCTGGAGCCATTTCCTATACTACAGATACAGAGTATTTCAATGGTATGGAAGAGCAATACTTGGGCTCTAGGGTAATGATACTTAACGTTACAAGACCAAATGGAGATAGAATTCCATTTCACCTTACAACAGACGATGCAAAAAATATTATTAAGAAAGTGAATCCTGAAGTTGCAGTAATAACTCATATTGGTTACAAGATGCATCTAAAAGGTGTAGAAGAGGAAAGGCGTTATATTCAAGAAAATACAGGCATAAAAACCTTAATCGCTGATGAAGGATTAAAGATTTATATGAATGGTCAACTTAGCTACCAAGAGACGGTGAAATAATGTTGGATAAAGACTATGACGGCAATAAGATTGAAAAGAAATGGCAGAATTATTGGCTTGAAAATGAAATATTCAAATTCAACCCTGACAAAGAAGGCGAGGTATACGTTCTTGATACCCCCCCACCATTTACCTCTGGTTCACTCCACATGGGCCACGTAATGGATTTTACTTGGATTGATTTTGTACAGAGATACAAGAGGATGAGGGGTTTCAACGTCTACTGTCCGCAGGGATTCGATTGTCACGGTCTTCCAACTGAATTAAAGGTAGAGCACGAATTTAAAATTTCTAAAGATGATAAAGAAGCTTTCATTGAGAAATGCAAAGAGTGGACTGCTTATTGTGTTGATAGAATGAGAAGACAGATGACTGATATTGGGTACTTCCCTGATTGGTCAAGAATGTATCTCACAATGAAACCTGAATATATTAAGCTCATTCAAAAGACATTAATTGATTTTTATCATAAGGGTTACTTATTTAGAGAAAAACATCCTATTCTTTGGTGCCCAAAATGCATGACCGCCCTTGCAAAGGCAGAAGTAGGGTATGAAGAAAAAGATGGAAAGCTATACTATCTTAAACTTCCAATTGAAGGTGAAAAAGAGCATGTTGAAATTGCAACAACAAGACCGGAACTAATGCCATCATGCGTCGGCGTATTCTTTAATCAAAAAGATCCAAGATATGAAAAGTTTAAGGGCAAGAGTGTAGTCCTTCCTTTATTTGATAGAAAAGTGCCAATACTTTCAGACGACGAAGTTGACATGTCATTTGGAACAGGAATAGTCTATTGTTGTACTTATGGTGACGAACAGGATATACTTTGGCAAAAGAAGTATAATCTTGAAGTAATTAATTCTATAACTGAGGATGGAAAACTAAAGGCTGGAAAAGATTATGACGGGCTTCCAGTCAAAGAAGCAAGAAAAGCAATTGTTTCTGAACTAAATGATTTAGGGCTTTTGATAAAAGAAGAAAAGATTAAACACAGAGTATTGCTTCACGTTGAAAGAGGGTCATGTAAATCCCCAATCGAGCTCTTACCAATGGAGCAGTATTTTATTAATGTCAGAGATTACAAGAATAACCTAATTGAAAATGGAAAGAAGATTAATTGGTACCCGGAATATATGTACGATAGATTTTATGACTGGACAGATTCAATGGACTGGGACTGGATTATCTCAAGACAAAGAGTTTTTGGAACACCAATACCTTTCTGGAAATGCAAAGACTGTGGTGAATTAATTCCTGCAAAAGAAGAGTGGCTACCAGTAGATCCAAGATTTGATACGCCAAAAGAAAAATGTAAGTGTGGTTCAACTAGTTTTATTGGAGAATCTGACGTTTGTGACTGCTGGGTTGATTCATCTGCTACGCCTCTTGCAATTTCAAAATACAACAACGATGAAAAATTTTTCAGTAAAACATACCCATCAACTATAAGGCCACAGGGCTATGAAATAATTAGGACATGGTTATTTTACACTTTATTTAGATGTAACCTTATAACAGGCAAAAATCCTTGGAACGAAACACTCATTCATGGGATGGTTGCAGGCCCAGATGGAAGAAAGATGAGTAAATCCCTTGGAAATGTTATAGAACCTGATGAACCTCTTAGTAAGTATTGTGCCGATGCTTTAAGACAGTGGGCACTTTTAGCCTCTAAAGGGGAAGATTTTCCGTTTACCTGGAAAGAAATTGAGCATGGTAGCAGATTCTTAACAAAACTATGGAACGTTTCTAGATTCATCGAGATGAATATTGCGAATACAAATACAAAGGATATCAACATTAACTCACTTACAATATCCGACAAGTGGATACTCTCAAAGTTAACTAATTTAATTAAATTGTCAAGAAAAGAACTTGATGATTATAACTTTGCCTTAGTTCTAAAAGAGATAAGAACATTCCTTTGGCGTGAAGTTGCGGACAATTATATTGAGATAGTCAAATACAGACTATATAATAATGTAAAAAAGGAAGAAGCTGCATTTACTTTGAAGACTATTCTTAGAAATGTAATTGGATTAATTTCCCCTTATATCCCACACATAACTGAGGAGATATACAATGAAATCTTTAGTGATGAGGGAGTAAAAAGTATTCATCTTACAGAATACCCCTCATTTGAGTTCTATGACAAAAATGCTTTTGAAAAGGGAGAAATTCTAAAAGATATTACAGTTGCCATAAGGAGATACAAATCAGACCTTAAGATGCCATTAAATGCACCAATTGAAGGGGCGATAGTCTATACAGAAAAGAACATAGAAGAAATCTCAGAGGATATTTCAAAATCTATGAATATAACAAACTTAGATCTTAAGAATGGAAAGCCCGATATAGACGAGAAGATACTCGAGGTCATACCAAGATACGATATAATTGGGCCAAAATTTGGAAAAGATGTCCAAAAAGTAAAGGCTCTTTTGAGGGATAACATATCTAAGATTGAAGAAGTCGGGCAGATTAATGTTGAAGGATTTGAACTCAATAGAGAATACATCGAAAGAGTGGAACGTGAGTTCTTTAAAAAAGGCAAGAAAGTAAATGTCATAAAGGACAAGAACTTTATCATAGAAATCTTATAAAAACACTTTTAAATTTTATTTTAAAATATTTTATTAATGGTTTACCTTAAAGTTGCTTATAATGGTAGAGAATTCCATGGTTCACAGTATCAGCCTAATGTTAGAACTGTCGAAGGCGATATACTTCAAACTCTAGAAAAAGAAGGCATCAAAGCAATAAATTATGGATTTTTATCTAGAACTGACAGAGGAGTTTCAGCACTTTCTAATATCCTAAGAATTGAAACTGAGGAAGACCTTAACATAAAAAAATTGACACACCTTTTGGAAGATATCTGGATATATGGTAAATCAAATAAAGATATCAAATTTCCTTTAACAAAAACGTATAGATATTATCTATTTGATAACGAGTATGACGAATCTTTAATTTCGAAAGGCCTATCTCTTTTCCATGGTAATCATGACTTCTTTTCATTTTCTAAATATAATGGAATTGATCAAACAAGAAGAACTATTGAAACAAGCTATAGAAAAGAAGGACCAGTTTATATTCTAGAATTTAAGGGAAATGGTTTTTTGTGGCAGATGATCCGAAGGATTGTGGGGGCAGTCGTTGCTTTTGCAAAAGGGAACTTAAGTGAGAATGAAATTGTATCTGCATTGAATGGAGAAATAACTATTAATGCCAATCCTTTTCCTGCGGACTATCTCCTTCTTTATAAAATTGAAACAAGCTCTGAGATGTACTATGATGATTATGTAATAAGGGCATTAAAAAGAAGATTTAATGAACTTTTGACTGATTTTTCAGCAAGAAGCTTCTTAGAAAAAGATAGTTTAGAGTTTATGAGAGAAACAGAAAAACTTATTAATAGAGACTAATCTTTTGATTCTAACAGCCGGGTAGGGTAGTGGTCAATCCTTCGAGGCTCTGGACCTTGAGACGGTGGTTCGAATCCGCCCCCGGCTACTGGTTTTTCCTTAATAGTTATTCATTGAATTAGAAAATATAGATTTGATACTATAAATGAATAATAAACTAAAATTATTCATGTGAACACCAATAAATGTTGATTATCAAAGAAGATTTCTTAAAAAAATATCGACAAGAATCCTATTAACCCCAATCTTCTCCATCAATATATATCCATAGTTCTCCTGTGAGTGCAGATCTTTCATCGCATTTTTGATAGTACTTCTTAAAGGTCGTTTTTGTTGAAGCTGCTATGGAGCAGATGCCTATTTCTTTTTCATCATCTTTCTGAACAAGATTATCGCAATTAACACAAACGTGTGGCCCTTTTCTATCTATAAGACTCATCTTATCCCGTAGGCTATTTTTAATTATGGATTTAAATATTTTCCTACTTGATATTGGCATGTTATATTAATCCGCACGATAAAAGCAAATTATTTTAAAGTTAGAGGCATAATTATCTTTATGGACGATTTAAAAGAGCTCTTCTTCAATCGAAAAACTGTTGAAATACTTCTTAGCATGCTTGAAGAAGAAAAACCTAGGTACCCAAAGGTAATTGCAGAAGAAGTAGGCTCCATTTATCCTCACGTTTTTAATATTCTTAAAGAATTAGAGTCACTTGGATTGGTCGAATCATATAAGGAAGGACGAATAAGATTCATAAGGTTGACTACAGAGGGTAGGAAAATAACAGAAAAATTTCAAGACATATATTCAGATCTAGATAGTTTTGAACAAAAATTCTCAGAAGAAAGAAAAAGAGAAGATGCTATAGCAATAAAACGATTTAGTGAAACTATCCAAGTAATTGAGCAAAGACTTCTTTCTGAAACTCTTGATAAGAGAGATAGTTTCAAAGAAGTTTTGAAATTATCAAAGTTAAGGACAGAACTTGAAAGAACTAATTTTAGAAGTGATACCGATATAGAAGAAAAGAATAAACTACTAAAGCGAATTTACTATATAGAAGAAAAAGCAAAGTTACTTTTGATAAAGTTCTAAGTCCCTGCTCTTTCAACATAAATTGATAGGACATCTACCCAAGCTGTTTCAAAACCTTTCTCTTCTTCAGTTCTAAAGGCATCTGATGCTCGTTTGGTAGACTCTAAGAGAAGTTTTTTTAGGTCTCTTTTATCTATTTCTTTTGAAACGATTCTAAAAATAATTGAATCCCTGTCTTTTTTTTCCATTGATGTTACTATGCCATTTATTGCCTTTGAATATCCTTTATTGAATTCTGTATCTCCTAGATGCTCTGCTATTTGCAGATAACTCTCTCTTGCTTTTTTTATATCTTCATTTTCTAAGTATGATACCAATAGCTTTAGTCTTAGTTTTACCTTTTCCAAATATGTCACCTTAATCTTGCTATTATAATAATATGATCTTTTTCGTACGGTGAAAGATCAATAGTATCTATAATATCAAACTTTTTTTCAATCTGCTTTATCTCTTCTTTGAAAATCTCTTCAGGAGGCTTGGTTGAATCAATACTTCTCGCCTTGACGCAATAGAATACGGTCCCTCCTTTTTTGAGATAGACTGAATTCTTAATTAGTATTTCGTGCTGATGTTTTTGAGCAACATCTTGATAAATAAATTCAACTTGCTCTATTAGGCCGGAATAAAGATGGGGGTTTGAAGCATCTTCTAGTATTGGGTAAATATTCTCTCTAACTTCACTTATATTAAGGAACTGCCTCATACTTCTTTCAGAGATCTCAACAGAAAATATTTTTCCATTTTCTACAATATCGGATATATGGGAAACGGTAGTTCCGGTAGCTGCACCAAGATATAGTATCTTTGAATCTTTTTTGAAGGGCAGATTTCTATATCCTTTCACTATCGCTGCTGCAAGTTTTGATCTTCTAGGATTCCATTCCCTTAATTCCTTTCCCTTGAAATCAATTAACTTTTCACCGTATACCCTATCTCCCCTAGTAAGATTTTTCGTATAAAGCTTGTTACCATCAATAAAAACATTTGTGAAAATCTCTTCCATTGTAAATACTATTTAATGTGAATATAAAAGTATTTCTAAATAAAAAATAAATTACTGTTTCCAGTAAATACGATCTATGCTAAGTTCATATCTCGATACTTTTTTGTCTGGATCGAGAAAAGATATTGTGAAACTCTTTTTTTCTTTATCCTTTACTTCTTTTATTATAACTCTGTTAATACCTAGTTCTTTTCCATCCTTTGCATAATACTGTCCCTTGATAGAAAAGTCAATAGAATCCTTCCCACATTTATTATGGACTTCACCAGAAACAATTAATTTATCAGATTCCCATTTTACAGTATTTATCGCTATATCTGGGGTGCATCCAGGTATTTCTTTGTCCTTTATTATTAATCCTTCAGGAACCTGATTTATGCAGCCTATTAAAATAGCGAGTATTAAAAGAGAGGCAATTAATATAGATTTTTTCATTATATCACTTTACCCATTATAATCAAGATATTTTTAAATTTAACTTAATATCGTGATACTCTTGATAGAAATTATATGGAGCGTAACGGCTGTTGCAATTATAATCAGTACTATTCTAATAATAAATATTGGAACAATAAAAACCACCGAGAATAATATAGTGGCCCATAATAAAAACAGAGTTATGATTTTTACGCTTAGCGCAATACCTTTCCCTTCCCTATAATTTTTAATATAATTCCCTAAATATTTATTGCATAAGAGCCAGTTGTAGAACCTATCCGATCCCCTTGCATAACATGCAGCCGCAAGTAAAAGAAAGGGCGTAGTTGGTAAGAGGGGTATGAATACACCAATTATGCCGATACATAAAAATAAAGTACCAAAGAAAATCAACATCCCTCTTAGAAATTTTGATGTTTTATTTTTATCACACATTTGCTCAATACTCAATTTACTTCCTCTCACATTTAGTTTTTTTACATAACCTATTTAATGATATTGTCCCCAATAGTGGCCCTAAGAATAGGATGGAAAATGCATATTTCCAGCTGACAATATCTACCACCATTGGCATTAGTTTAATTGAGATAATTGATATGAAAAATCCGATCGCAAGCTGTATTGTAACTGCAGTCCCCATATATTTTTTATCTCCAACTTCAGTAGCCATACCAGAATATTGGGGGCTATCTGCAACAGCTGACATCCCCCAAATTAAAGCAATAATTATCATGGCTATATTATTGACTCCAAAAGTGAATCCGATTATTAAAGAACAGAAACCACTTACTGAAAGCATTAAAATGTTAAACTGGGCCTTCCCAATCTTATCGGCAAATAAACCGCCAAAGAAAGTTGTTAAAGAGCCGAAAAGGAAAATTAAAAAGGTGATTAGTGAAAAGAATAAAATTGAATTATCGTTTGCTCCGGTTTTCATATAAGATTCTCTCAAAAAAATTGGAATCCAAGCCCACATTGCATAAAGCTCCCACATGTGGCCGAAATATCCATAATTCACTAATTTTAATTTTTCATTTCTTAATATATCTTTTATATTTTCTATTCTAAATTTTATCGTTCCTGCAGTATAGGGCCCTTCGTTTACAAATAAAAAAACTAACACTGCACTTAATAAAGAAGCAACGCCAGAAAAACTAATTAAAATTCTCCACTCAGGGATACCTGTTAGATTAAATAGATAGGGCATCCCAGATCCGAGTGCCAGTGAAGCACCCATACACCCAACTGCAAATCCTCTCTTTTTTTGAAACCAAGAAGATGCTAACTTCATTCCAGGAGGATATACGCCTGCCAAAAAAAATCCCGTAAAAAATCTAAGCACAAGTAGCACAGAAAAAGATTCAACAAAGAAAGCCACTATAAAACTTGTTAGTCCTCCAAGTCCAGCAGACACTGCAAACACGTTTTTTGTTTTGAACACATCAGGCAGGTTTAGGACTGCATAAGTAAGTGCCCCTACAATAAAACCTATTGTTACTATTATGCTAAGTAAACTCTTTTCAGAATTTGTAAGATTAAAATATTCAGTTAATTGAGGAATTACTGCATTTGCGCTAAACCAGAGCGAGAATGATAAAATTGCGGATAAGGACAATATAATCAGTATTTTCCAGCGCGATTCTAAAGCAAACATAGATAGATAAAAATATAGGGAAATATAAATATTACCATTTTAGAAATCCAAGAAAAGACTCAAAAGTCCCGGCGGCCGGATTTGAACCAGCGATCCGTGGATCTACAGTCGGCTACGATAAAAATGTCCTCATTTAACCTCAGAAATAATAATAGAGGATTTATAATGACCTATTTTGATGAAAATAGTCAATTAGAACAGGATTTTAGGAGATATCTGCGTGGAACTCGCAGAATGAAGGAAACTTCAGCAATAGGTGTTATGAGAAGGTTACCAAAAGGATGGATGGAATGGCCGATAGAAAGGTTGGAGGAATATTATTTCAAAGTCCTGGATGATTCAAATCTGACCTCAATTTCAAAGCGCCATATATACTATTCAATCAAACACCTATGCGATTTCAAAGGTGTAAAATGGGATTACAAGCCCCCTAAGTACCACCTGAGGAGAAGGCAATCGGTAGAGCCTGAGCAGATATTCGCTTTGCTAGATTCAATAACAGATCCAAGGCACATGGCCCTAATACTAACCCATATCTATACAGGTTTTAGGCCTGGCGAGCTTGTCAATCTCAAAATTCAAGATGTGGACTTTGATAAGTCTGAGATAGTTGTAAAAGACACCAAAACTTACCATGACCGTATTATCCCATTACACAAAAAGCCAGCCATGGCAATAAGGAGATACCTATCAACAAGAAAGGATAACAATCCATGCCTGTTTTATTCTAAAATGGAGGATGGGCCATTGACTACTCACGGGTATAGGACACTTCTGAAAAGACTCTGCATAAAGGCAGGAATTAAACCTTTTACCCCATATAATCTCCGCCACTTTTTTGGAACACAGTTCATTGAGAATGGTGGGGACGTAATGATTTTGAAAGAGATATTGGGCCATTCAAATATAATGACTACTGCTTCAGTTTATGTTCACTCAAATCCTAGAATGATAAGAAAGGGCTACGAAAAGGCTTGTCCAGAATTTTAATTTTTTATTTTTCTTATTAAAGGATCCTTTAACATTCTCAGCTTCAATTAAAAGATAGGGCCAATTCGTTTAATGGATCTGGCCCTAAGATGGGACAATCATGAACTATCTAATATCTTTTCAATTTTTTCTAATAATTTCTTAGCCTTGTTTAGTTCACTAGAAATATAAACTTCATCATTTGAGTTAGAAGCATTTTCAATATGCATATAGGCTTCATCCATCATCTTTTCAATTTCATCTGTAGAGATTTCTGGTAATTTAGGTTCAATTATTGCTAGGAGTTCTTTTACTGCTTTTAATCTTGCAGTTGCTATAGGGCCGAATATAACTTTCGGATCTGGGCGTTTATTATTTACATTAAATATCCCAGTTTCAGTCCATGGCCCCTCCAAAAGCCCATCATTCGGCTTTATCCTTATCTTTGTCTTATGCAGAATTGATTGCATAGTATCTGATCTTGAATCCCAAACAAATATGTGTGGCACTCCGGTAGTGCTTGAAGCCAATCCAACGCTTCCATCGCCCCCCACCCCTTCTGTAGCGGGAAGCCAACTACCCTCGTAGTAATACTCAACTGATAAGGAGCAAATATCTGATTCTCCATCATATAATGTATAGGGTATAACAATTTCAGATTTTTTAACTCCTCTTTCGTCAAAGTTCTCAATAACATATGGTGCTCCATTTGGTATGTATATGGTAACTTCATTTGAATCAGTTGAAGACGAAGACAATCCACCATCTGCAGAGGCATTGCCGCTGAATGTTAAGGCCCCGACATCACCTGCAGTGTATGTCCAGGTGAAGTTGGCCTCAGAGTGGCCAGCGATGGTCCTAGATGATGGAGTTGGTCCAGATGCAAAGGCTGCACTGCCTGTCCCTGTTTTGCCCAGGGCTGATGGGACGACAGTTGTAGCTGTGGAATCTCCGCTGTTAGAAACAGTCATGGTGACTGTTATTGTATTTCCCTGAACTACAGTCGAGGGTGAAGCTGTGATCGATGATGATAGTGAAGCTGGTGTCTGGATGGTAACTTCATTTGAATCAGTCGGTTTAATTAAAGTCCAGTTATCTCCTGAAGCATTTCCTGTAAATATAACAGATCCATTGATTTCAGCTGTATATTTCCATACAAATGTTTCTTGTGAATGTCCATCGATTGTTAAGGAAACAGGTGAAGGCCCAGAAACATAGGAAATGCCCCCAGTCCCAGAATGAAATAGGTTAGAAGGAGATATATTTGCAGCTGTATCATTCCTATTATTTGAAATTGTCATAGTAATAGTTATTGTTTCTCCTTGAACTAAGGTCGAAGGAGTTGCAGAAATCGATTGAGTAATTAAATTAGAGGTATAATATCTCCCTAAATTAAAATTATTTTGTCTAAATTTAGGCCAGTACGAATTTGCATAGCCCTGCATAGATGTTTGATAATCAGATTCAATCCAAGAAGATTCAGATTCTAGGGCATATAACTTTTTATCATTGCTTAAAAAATATATTGTTCCATCAGAAGCTATAGCGGGAGAAGATTCAATGTTGTCGCCAACAGGACCAAATTCCCATTTTTTTGTTCCGTCTGGATTCAATGCGTATAATTTATCATTTGCACATCCGAAATAAATTGTATTATCAGATCCAATTGCAGGATTTGACGGGATGTATGAATTAGCATAATATTCCCATTTTTTTGTTCCGTCTGGATTCAATGCATATAGTTTACCGTCCCCCGCTCCAACATATATTGTTCCGTCAGACCCTATTGACGGTGAATATAGTGGGGGCGAATTGATAGAAGAAACCGAGTATTCCCATTTTTTTGTTCCGTCTGGATTCAATGCATATAGTTTACCGTCCCCCGCTCCAACATATATTGTTCCGTCAGACCCTATTGCTGGTGAATGTATATACCAAGAGCCTAAAGGATATTCCCATTTTTTTGTTCCGTCTGGATTTATAGAATAAAGGTATCCTTCATAAGGGGGAAATGCGTCATAATAACTAACATATATTATTCCATTTGCTCCTATCACTGGGAATCGAAAACGCCCTCCAGTTTCAAATTCCCATTTTTTTGTTCCGTCTGGATTCAATGCATATAGTTTACCGTCCCCCGCTCCAACATATATTGTTCCGTCAAAATCCATAGCATGATTTGAGATCCCTTGACCTCCAGTTTCAAATTCCCATTTTTTTGTTCCGTCTGGATTTATTGCGTAAAATGTATCCCCCATTCCAATATAAATTGTATCATCTATACCAATAGAAGGAGAATTAGAGGTCATTTTTCCGATAAATTGCCACTTTGTAGTACCATCTGGATTTATTGCATATAAAATTCCAATACTGGTGGCAATATATATTGTTCCATCCGATCCTATAGCTGGCGACGAGGAGTCAACATTATTCTCATATCCATCTAAAAATAATTCCCATTTCAGATTAGTAGTAGCCCCAGAAATAAATTCAGATTCAAAAGAAAAATTAGGCGTAATTGATATTAACATTATAAATACAAAAACTATCGAAATGAAGCATTTTCTCATTTAATTACCCTAAAGATGTAATACTTATAATAATCATTTTATATTTGTTTTTCAAATATATAAGAATATGGAAAAAATAGGGAAAATAGGGAAAAATATTTCTTTTCCATATTCTAATCTGGCCCTAAAAATAAACCCTAAATACATTATCGCCCTAGGATAGCGATAATATACTTTACCCTAAAATTAAGGCCATGAGCAATAATTTGACACAGACAAGGCTAGACCTTTTCTATAGGATGCAAGTGCAGAAGACCATACCGGAGTATGTGAGCATCAGGAAGATGAAGGTGCATGACAGGTGCGCTTCAATCATATCAACTAGGGACAGTTATACAGGTCTGGTCTGTCCATTCATAAAGAGATCGCATGCCAGCAGGTCATTCTCATACGTCAGGTGCAACTATTCCAAGGAAATCGCTCCCATAAGGCCAAGCACCTGCAACATCTGCCCGATGAAAAAGATTAAGGGCACTTGGGTGCCGGTGAGGACGGAATGCCGGGATACGGAGTGGCATGTGATGCCGAACAACAAGTTCTGGAACTGGCAAAAGGAATAGATGTTTTTAGGGCCAAATATTAAAAGGGAAAATATTTTCTTTTCCCTATTTTCCCTAATTTTTTCCATATCCTTATAAATATGACTTGCCTAAAATATGTATGAAAAGATATATATTTTTCACACTTTTAGTATTATTATCATCGTTTAACATCCTTGCTGCAGACAATTCAGATTGGACATATTATACAAAAGAATGGGCCTTAGTCGATATGACACCAACAGGAAACTATATTGCTGCAGGTTCTTGGGACAATACCATTTATTTATTTGATTCCAATGGCAAGCTTTTATGGAACTATGTGGCACCAGAAATGATACTTTCTGTGAGCATCACACCTGATGGGAGATATATATCGGCCGGGTCAGTGGATTCAATCTACTTGCTGAAAAACGATGGAACGCTACTATGGAAATATCCGACAAAAGGATACACAAGAACTGCAGTCACACCTGATGGAAAATATATTGTTGCTGGATCGGATGGCGGGATTTTATACTTATTTGATTCTAATGGCAAAATTCTTATCCAGAAAAAAATTGAAGAATATTATAATATAGATTCAGTATCTATATCGAGATACGGCGACTATATTTCTACAGCTGGGAAAAAATACTCTAGTGTTGACTTCAAGGGTAGAGATTTAATATACTATTTTGACAAGAAAGGAAATGCTCTTTGGAAATATCAATCCCAATATTCTTCATCGCCCTTGGACAATAACGTACAGAATAGAGTGGCCATGACTCCGGATGGAGGAAGTATTGCAGTAGCTTCAGATAATCAACTCTATGCCTTTGACAAAAATGGAAATTTGAAATTAACCTATACTTCAGAATATAAAATGGAAACGGTGGACATCTCAGATTATGGCAACTACATTACTGGAGCATCATGGGATGGTAACATTTATTTTTTTGATACCTATCGTGACAAGGAAAAACCTATTTGGAAATATAAAGAGAATACTCAAATGAGATGCGTTGACATCACCCCAGACGGGAAATATATTGCATCTTGCAGTGGAGCTTACTCCTACATTTTTGATACAGCAGGGAACAAATTGTGGCAATCTAAGAACCCTAATTATACTACTATGTGGTCAATAAGTGTAAGTGATGATGGGAGTAAAGTGGCAACTGGAACCCACGGGTATGTGCACTTATTCAATACCGGGAATCTTAAAAATCCATTGAATCTAAAGTCGGTCAGGTATTTGATATCTTTAGGTTTAATTGGATTGCTGGGATACTTTTGGTATAGGGGAGGCGAATACAGGAAACCATTTGAGTTAAAAGTTCTTACTAAGTATGGAATACTTGGACAAATTTTGAGGATAATCGGAGCAGTTTTAGTATTGTGGTCTCTTGCTGCACTTTCATATCTCTTTATATCGATGACAAGTATATCCTCATCATACTTCCCTATCGGAACTAATTACTTATATGGAAACATTGCTTTTCTTTTAGGTGCGATTATTGCATCAGTTGGATACCTATCCAAATGCATCCATAGGATCATTAATAGAAATGGCGTGGTAGAAAAGTTACGGCATTTAAGGTACTTTGGGGATTTAAGTTATTTTCTGGCTGGAATCCTTGTAATTCCAAATGTATTCATTGCATTAGTCAATAGGAACTGGGGCTTACAAGACGGCATTTGGTCATTTATCTTTGGCGTTATTTTTGGAATAGTGTTTTTAGGGAGTTTAGCAGCTTACCTTGCTTCTAGGATTCAATATGTTGCTACTAAATTATTGGAGAAGGGAAGAAATAAAGTTTTGAGCGACGATGATGATATTACAATTAACTCCAATAACGAAGATTTCAAAATACAAAAAAATAAATCTAAACCAAAAAAAATTAAGCATAAAGAGATTAAATCAAAGATTGTTGTAAATGAAACCAAAGACTGGACTCCTTGCCCGAATTGTGGCACAAGACTTAATCCTGCGTTCGACAAGTGTGTCGCTTGTGGCAGAGAAATTGAAAGAAAGAAATGACGGGGTCGAAATGTTATCTGTAAATTACTGTTATAAGTGTGGGAATAAAGTTTCTAAAAGTTCACTTTTTTGCAATCAATGCGGGTATGATTTAAGAAAGACATCTGACGACTTTAATTTTCTAGGAATTGAATTACTTGAAGAAAATAAATACCAAGAATCAATAAATTATTTTGACATCGCACTTGAAGTAGACCCAGATAATATTCATGCATTAAATAACAAAGGACTTGCCCTTTCAAATTTAGGGAGGACACAAGATTCAATTTTATTCTATGATAAGGCAATCACGATTGACTCTAGGTATGCTAATGCATGGCACAACAAGGGAGATGCACTATTCCAACTTGGAAAATACAATGAAGCCCTAACCTGCTACGACAGGGTGATTGAGATAGACCCAAACGATAAAGGCGCATGGGGCAATAAAGGAAATGTACTAGTGAGCCAAGGTAGAATCCTTGAATCAATACTATGTTATGAAAAGGTAATTGGATTGGATTCCATGAATACTTTTGCTTGGTATAATAAAGGAATTTCACTTCATAATCTAGGGCGATATTCTGAAGCAATCACTTGTTTTGATATGGTAATTTCTATAGAACCAAATGAAGCCGATGCTTGGAACAAGAAGGGATTTGCCCTAAACACATTAGGTAGATTCAACGAAGCAATTGAATGTTTTGATAAGGCGATTGTCATTAATCCAAATCACGCTAGCGCCTTAAATAACCGAGAAGTTGCATATGCTAACATGACAAATTCTCAAAATAGGAATAAAGATAATCAACGGCAATCATCTTCCTCTAATAACATACTAAATTATTTTACACCTGAAATAATCTCTTTGCTTCAAAAATACGAAATTAATATATCAGGCCAAGTTACATTTGAAACAGTGAAAAAGAAAAGGAAGTATTGGTTAGAGCTACTTCACCCAGATAAGAACACAAATAAATCAGAAGAAACAAGAAAAATGGCCGAACATAAGCTAAAGGAAATGAATGATATCTATCGGCAACTAAAGGATTATTTTAATGATAAAAATAAATAATTAGGTATTATTTAGATATCTTAAATCCGAAGGACAATCTTTTTAAACACTAATGTATAATATTGGACATCGAGGACTTTAGATGTCCGAAATACAGGTTTTTGAGGTCCTTGCGAAGATCCTCCCATATTAAAAAATATCTATTTGATTCTAAAATTTTTAATGTAACACTTGAGCATAAGATTAATTATACGAAATAGTTAGCCGTAGAATTGTATTAACTTAATTAAACATTACCAAAGATGAGATCTAACATTTTTACTTTTTTAGTAACTGTTCTAGTTTTTTTCACGTCTTTATATTTAGTTAATGTTCGAGTCTTTGTCACATCTTTATATTCTGTTGTTCTTTCATTTACAGTAACTGTTTTTTCTTTTATAGTACATGTGCACTGATCTCGGGGTATTGAACGGTCAACTACACCTGTACCTGAGAAATAGGATATTTTACGTAGAGATGGGTCCACTTTAATAGAATGCCAATAGTAATCTTCAAGAAAATTATCGGATTCTGGCCAGTATTTTCCAGGTAAAGATGTATTTGTAATACTGTGGGGATATGGAATAATATCAGGAGAAGGAAAATAAAACAATGGTGAAACTGACCTATAATTACCCTCAATTAGGCAGTCACTATATGCCGATTTATTTGATAAGGGATATTCAGATTCTCCACAAATAACATATTTTTCTGTTTTAGTAATAGGCTTAAAAACTGTATATGGCTCATTGTCAATATACGTCTCAGTTTCAGTATAAGGCTCCCGATCTATGTATGTTTCAGTGAATGGGTAGTCCAAATAAACTACATTAGAGAGAATAATCCCAATTATTACTATAGCAATACCAACAAGAGCTTGAAGTTTTATTTTTTCATAATTAACTTTTTTCTTACCACAGTTAGGGCACGAAACCCATTCTTCTTTTAACTCTTGGCCACATTTTTTACATGAGATTTTAAGAGCAGTATTGCAATGAGGGCATTTCAGCCATTCTTTTTCTATTTTTTCCGCACATTTTGGACATTTTAATGAAGGCATAAGAATCAGCTTTTATTCTTTTGATACAAATAAGTTTATTTAAAAAATAAAAAAATTTATCCTCTCCTTTTATTAAGAATATATGCAGCCAATAAAGATCCTCCAATTATTGCAGGCAATTCGAATCCTGGCGTATTTTTTGTTTCTTGAGTTTTTTTTGTTTCATTAATAACTATTTCTTTTTCAGTTGTATCCATGTTAGTTAAATTCATGGCAGTATTCTGTTCTTCTAATTTTTCAACTTCAACTGGTAGCTCTTTAGTTTTAGTAGTAGAATAATTAATTTTACAACAAATAATCTTTGTTTTAGTTGTATAAGCAAAAGAATCAGCAGTATTCAAAAATTTTGCTATTGCATAATCGTTCTCTTCAGATTTCCAAATAAGATCTCCGTAACGATCGAACAGATAAGCTCCATTTGAACCGGCGAGTATATAATTATTGTCAGAGGATATTGAAACAGAATTAACAGGATTAATAGTTTTATAGCTCCAATATAATTTTCCAGATTCGTTTGTTTTAAATACATATACCGCACCATCATTTATCCATTTCTGGGGAATAGACTTTTCACTTCTCTTCCAATAACCACTAGTTCCTGCGACTAATATATCTCCTTCATTTGATAAGCAGACAGATTCCACTACAGAAGTTGGATTAAAACTCCATGATTTGTCTAAATCAAAAGGCTGGGCATTATTCCTAGTTTTGGTTCTCCATAAGAAACTAACAAAACCTTGTTCATTTACTGGATAGTTATAGTTATTTAAAATAATTTTAAGTCCGCCTACAGCTAAACTTGAAAAAGATTTATTTCTAGAAATAGAATTAGCAATTATATTCTCATCCAATAGTATGCCATATGAGTTCTTAAATATCTCTGTTTTATCTGTTTTTATAATATACAAGTTTTGAGAGGGGGGTTTCCCAATATTTAAGTAAAATGGACACGGATCAAATAAACTGTAATTGAAGATAACAACTTCATCCCCATCAGGCGATATTATTTGTGGAAATGAATTAACACTACTTAGAGAATATTCTGAGATTACTTTTCTTTCTTTATCCAAAATAATTGCTTTTCCTTCTTCAAGTCCGGTTCCAATAAGTACGAAATTCCCTTTAGGAGATATAGTGACAGAATCAATTGAATTCTTTGAATCATATTGCCAAACTATCTTTCCAGATTTATCGAATAGATAAGCTCTTGAAGTATTCGGGATAGATACCTTGCATTCAGCGAAACTTTGGGGAGCAGATTTTCTTCCAAATCCTGCAACTAAATACGAACAATCCGAAGTCAAAGCAATAGAATTTAGTTCAATACCGCCTGAAGGTTCAGTGAAACTCCACAAGAGTTTCCCATTATTTGTGAATAAATAAATTTGATTATTTGAGCCTAATGCTATATAATTACCATCTTCTGAAATTTCAATTAATTTTACGGTAGAATCAATATCTTTTTCCCATTTTACAGATATCTGTTCGTTTTCACATTCCGATAAAGTTAAATTCGTGAAAATAATCAAAAAAGTTAGTATTACACCATAAATATTTTTTAAATTTCTCTTATTTATTTTATCATCTCCTCTATCACTGGTACAAACTCCAAGACTTGTAAAGGGAACCATCCGGTTTTATTAAATAAAGAGTATCCCCCTCATTGTTCCATACAGCCCAATCTCTACACCAATATAACGAAGTAGAGGTATTATTTCCACACCCTGTATATATCTTAATTGTCTGGCCTTCTCTAATTGTAATGCTTGGGAAAGAGTAAGTCCACCCATACTCATCTTTTATTTTCCATCCTGCAAGATTAACTGATCCAGATGCACATTTTATACTGACCCATTCATCATTTAGATTATAATTATCATTTCCACTCGCATTAATGTGTGTAGGTCCAATAGCCAAAGAATAAGAGTTTGAACTAGAAGGGTAAGTAGTAGTATTAGAAACTGTATTTGTTCTAATTATTTGATCAAGTTTTTCAATACTAAAATAATGATACTTATGAATGTAAATTATATAATAGCCATTATTGGTAATCTCAAAGTCTTTTGTTAAAGGGCGAATAGTTATTCTATTCAGTTCTAGAGTGTTTTTGTCACCAAGAAAATAATAATAAGCGTAAGGTATACAGCCTGGGGAATTTAGTACTTCTTTTCCACAAGTTACTCTCACATTGATTTTATCTCCTTTGGTTAAGTAATAGACGTTGCCATATCCATCGACAAAATCTATTTTATTTACTGAATTTAATTTTTGAGAGTAAACTAAATCTGCATTATTAATAAAAAATATAAAAATAAATATAATCACTAGCCCATAAATTAATTTTTTATTCATGGCTTTCACTTACTTTTAAATTTAATTAAATTTAAGATTTTTTATATATAAATGTTTTGAAACAATGGAAATAATTTTAATAATAAGCCGATTATTACTGGATCTGGTAAGGGTCGCAGACTTCAATCTGGGCAACTCCGTCATATTCTGTAATTAGTCCAGTTACATAAATTGTCTTTCCCCTATAGTAGACTTCTGGAGATGATGAAAAATTAGGGCGACATCGTCCCCATATAACAACAGTGAAACGATTTGGATCTGGATAGTCTCTGCCAATATTAAGAAAGATAGGTTTTCCATTGCTTGAGGAGGCATAACGAGTGCCAACAACAGTACCATATACAGTTACCCTATCTCCAATGTTGTATTTAGCCTCATTCCATAGTATTGCTTTTGGTGTCTCTTTTTCAATTACTTCAGGAACTTTTTCTTGAACTGGCGTTATTACTGCAGTAGATGCTCTTGTTGAATTATAAGGCTTAGATATACATCCAAGAGTCACTGATACGAGAACAAATATCAAAAATAAGGATATTATTTTCTTATTCATTTTATTACCATTCCTAAATTTTTCAATATCTTTCAGTTTATATTGTGAAATATTTACTATTGACTTTTAAATATTCTTTTTTCGTATATTATAATAATATCTATGTAACTACTATGCTCCCGTTAATAGTTTCCAAGTAAAGTGAACTTGAAAAACTATTATTTAGTAGAGTTGGATTGACATAAATATCTCCATTAACTGTATTTGTTTGCACATTTAGTGAAGCATTTAAAATAAGATTGATATCTCCGTTCACTGATCTTATACTCCCCGAATGGGTCAAGTTGCCTGTTATATCGCCATTTACAACTTGTATATCAATCTTCAAATAAGGATTATTAATGGGGAGGAATATAGCTCCTTCTAAATTTTCAATGTAAAGATTTCTATTATTAATCCTTGGTGTCCTTGAACTATCTCCTTCCAAATAAATTTTGTTATCTTTACTAATATTAAGAACTAAATCTTCATTAGTATTTCTAAGAAAAATATAATCTATATCTTGATAGGAAAATTGATTGAATCTGCTATTTTGTCTTGAATTAGAAGTATCTTCATATACCACATTGTACCCAGTAGTATTGTAATAATAAGTGGCCTTTTCTCTTGTTTGGTTTGTATTATTTACATTATATTTTTTTAAATATTGTTCAGGTTGAGTATAACTACCATCCGAACCTTTCATATACTTAATTTCTCTCTTTGGTATCCATACATTTTCTTTACTGTCCGAAAGCTTAAACTGTATTGCCCACTCTTTGTTTCTTACTATTACCGCGTTAAATTTTGTAGATACATTTTTCTCAGACGCAATTTCAGGGGTAATCTCAACAGAATAGTTTACATTATTCTTAAAATGTAAAAATGTATCGTACATGTATTTGTCTACCCATATATGTGAGAAAATTGATATTGCTCCGACTAAAGTTATTATTGAAATATAAGTAGCATTAGCTACCCAAGAATTTAACAAAAAGAAAAGAATGAAAGTGACAATTAAGCAAAATTTAATAGTATGAGGAAATTTCCTATGGTTATAGCTATCTTCAGCATATTTTCCATGTAAAAATAACATGCCTATTGCAAATAAAATCCCTAATATATTTATTAGATTAAATGTAAAGACAAAAGAGATTCCAGATGCAATTATTATAATTATCATGGCTAAATAGAATATGCCGCTTATCCTCGATCTAGGATGATCAATATCTGGCAGTAAACTAAATATAACGAATACAATTAAGATCAGAAAGAGAATACCCATTTGAAAAACATTGACGCCTAATAAGTATAGAATTCCTAAGAAGATTATATTGAGTACACCGCTAATAAATAAATGTCCTTCTGCATTCAAATTTATCAAATAATATTATTGTTTTTCCTT
>LNJC01000021.1 GCA_001587575.1 Candidatus Methanofastidiosum methylothiophilum | reverse complement strand
TGGAAGTATTGGACAAGGAGGTTGAAAAATCATCATTTGGTAACAGGCGAAATTTTTAGCAGATTACACAATATATCCTAAATTCGCCACAAAACTAATATACTTCTTTTACACATATTATAAGGGCATATAATGTCCAATATGCCTGAAAGAGGCGAGAAACATGAAGATACAAAAAAGGATTGGATTCGCTTCAATTCTTGTTGTACTTCTGATAACTTCTTTATGTGTAGGAAGTCCTGTTGAAAAAAAGGAAACATATCCTGATACGAATGTTGATGCGATAGCTGTTTGGCAGTATTATGTTGAAGACCCTGTAAGGGGAAATAATTGGGATGTATACTACTCCTTATGGGATGATGATAATAGAAAATGGTGGACCCCACAAGGGGTTCCTGTCTGGAAAATATCAGAGCAAGTTGGAGATGATTTTGATCCAAATGTTGAATTTGGACCAGCTAAAAAAGCAATTGCAGTGTGGTCAAATCAAAATACTGGAGATATTTACTATTCAATGTGGAGTACAGACACACTTTCTTGGACAAAGGAACAGGTAGTATCTGAAATTCAAGGGCTTGATATGGACCCAGATATTGCCTATAACTGGGACGGATTTGCAATTGCTGTATGGGTTCATATAGATAGTGAGAAAAATAGAATTATTTACTATTCAACATTTGATGGAACTTCTTGGAGTAAAGGAAAGTCTTTAACTGATAATTACACATTATCAAAAGCTCAATTACCTGAAGTGACTTTTGTTTCTGAATTCTATGGCAAAGATGCCATAGTTATTTGGACTGATTATGAAGAGTATACTCCAAAAATATTTTATTCAAAGTATGATGGGATTTCATGGAGTACACCTTCCCCAATACCAAATCAAAATTACCCTCCAATTACGGATTTTTACAACTATACATTTACACGATCTGGAATTTCTGAATTTGGCAGAGTAAAGGCTGTCTGGGCTATTGACGATGGAACTAATTGGAGCATATACTATTCCCTATGGGATGGAACTAATTGGAGCATTCCTTTACTGGTCGGTAACCATAGAATGCCTGAGATAGACTGTAACGGGTATGACTATAGCATGATTGTCTACAATAATCATAGAATAAGAGCGGATATTTATTCGTCTTATGAAGGGGACAATTTTTTGCCTAAAGTTGTAGGAGATACTGGAGATAATGATTGGCGGCCTGCTGTTTCGTTTTTACAAAACGGTATTGCAATTGCAGTATTTTGGTCAGAATCCTCAAATCAGGACATTTATTACTCTAGATGGGATGAAAACTGGAGCACAATACAACTAGTATATCCTGAATCAAATCTTAAAGGTTCTAACTGGAATCCTGAGATATCCTCTGATACTTTGATTCCTTCAATGAGAACAAAGTGGTGGAAATGGTTCCCAGATTACCCGCGAGGTAGGCCTCCAGAGAGTCCACCTCCACCCCCGCCTGTACCTCCTGATGAGCCCAAGCCTCCTCCGGGTCCACCTCCTGGAACGCCTGGACCGGTCCCACCAGATAGCCCTCCAAGAAGACCAGTACCAACACCCCAGCCTACACCCACTCCAACTCCAGAGGGATCCCCTGTTCCTGGAATATCTCCGGGTGCAACTTCTGTTGTTTGTCATTGGGAAGAACAGAGCCAAACATGTACTGGAGGATGCAACACAGGATTTGAATGCACTAGAACACCTAACGGAACTAGCCCGTGTGCATGTCTTTCTAAAGATAGATATAATGAGCAATGCCATTGGGAAGCCATTACTGGATCTTGTATAGGCAAATGCGCTCCAGGTTATGAGTGCACAAGAACTCCTAAGGGGACTAGTGAATGCGCTTGCCTTGAAACAGGGAATAGGGATATAGTGGCAAGGTCAGTTGAATTCCAAGAAGATTGTAAATCTGGAGAAATATGCACGATGATATTTAGGGTTGCAAATCATGGCGATGTAAAGATAGAAAATTTCCAATATCTTGTTAGGATAAGTGGAAAAGATTATGGGCCTTTCCAGTATAGTGGAATACTAGAAAGCGGTCAAACAATTTACATCAGCATGAATTCAATATTTACTTCTACGGGCCAGTATAATGGAAAGTTTCTCTTAGACCCAAATAATCTCATAGACGAAATTGATGAGAAGAATAATAATATCGACTTTTTCGTAAACGTTTCAAAAAAAAGTGAAACTCCTGTTACTCCTCCAAGCACTGTACCTCCAGAAGTAACTGCCAATTATAACATTGCTTCAAAGTTACTAAAAGATTCTGAACTATTGCTCTTAAAGAGTAAGTCAGTAATACCAGGAATAACACCTTGTGAATTAATTAGAAACGAAGCTTTGAATTATTACAATCAAGCGATTTCCTACATGGAAAAAGGGGATTATGCAAATGCAAATAACATGCTAATCCAATCAATATCCGGCTTTGATAATTCAATATACTGTTTTGAAGGAATTCTTAATTAATTTTTATTTTTTACATTTTCTAAAGATGATTACCGAAATCTTTAAATAGTTTTTTACATTATTATTTTTTAATATAAATCAAACTTATGTAAAAAGATGGTAATCTTTAATAAATAACCAATAATGGGATACTTATGTTTAAAATAGATGTTTCTTCCTCATATGAGAGATTTGGGCTAGAAAAAAATCCATTTACGGATCTATCATCTGAGGCAATAAGGGATATCGAAAAGATTCACGTTTCTCAAGAAATTGATTCTCGTATTGCAGATATTCTTTCAGATGTTATTGGAGAAAATTCTGGTATTGCTCTTTCTCTAGTTGGGCCTTTAGGTTCAGGTAAGACTCAGAGATTAAAGGGGGTCCACAAACTCATACAGGAGTCGGGAGGTATGTCAATCTACCAAAAGATTGACTCTAATGACATCATAAAAACAACTCTTGATATCTTCTCATACTTCTCCGAATATGAAGACGAAGAAGAACTGGAGCAGCCTCTTGAGGAGGCAGCAGTTTCAGAAGGGCCTGAATATGGAGAATCTGCCTATGAAAAGCAATCTCAAGAAGAAAAGCTTTCTTTTTTTGAAAAGATAAAGAAATTTTTCTCTAGGGGAGCAAAACCTGCGCCTGTCGTAGAGGAATATGAAGATTCTGAGCTTACAAGGGCAAATTACAACTCCCAAGATATTGGAAATCAGCTAATTGATTATCTAGGTGAATACAAGCGATCTGCACTCATCGTTGATGAGATGGAAAATTTATTGACAGCTTCAAATACTGACCTTATTCTTTTCTTTGAATTCTTAAGAGAGTTCATAAGTAACATGCCAGAATCAAGTGTATTCATTATGGCATGCACAAATAATGCCTACGATAGAATTAGAGAAATTAATCCTGCTTTTGTTGCAAGGCTTCACAATGAACTGTTTTCTGAGCCACTATCTGATGAGAGGGCAATAAAGCTAGTTCAAAAGAGACTTGAGTACCACAGGAGAAAATCTATAGTAAATCCGCTTTATCCATTTGAAGAAAGCGCGATAGTTCTTGCAAATAGTATGGCAAAGGGAAATCCAAGGGAGCTTCTAAAGTTACTTCACACAACTCTGTTTACAGCAACAAGAGATAACTTTGTGGAATTCATAGATGACAGGTATCTTGCAAAGGTTTTGACTGGGCCATCTTCAGTTGAAGAGTATATCAGAAGAGTTCCTGCAGATTTGAGAGAAGATGTAAGGATAATAATTGAGAAGTATGGCGGAGGACCAGTTACATACATCCAGCTTGCAAAGGATACTCAAGAATCTGTAACAAAGCAGTACACTAAACTTGAAGAACTAGTAGCAATGGGTATTTTGACAAGTGAGAAAGGTAAATATCAGATAAATAGCTCTGTCATCCAGATGGTTAGGGCCTCCATTAGAAAAGAATCTGATAAAGCCAAAGAAAGCAAAAAAGAAACAAAAAAGTAATTATTGTTTCTTTAAAAGTTCTATGAAATCGCTTCCGTTAACTAGGCCAAATCTTCCTTTCTTTCCTTCTTTTTCTGTATAACAAGAAGTTTTGTCTTTCTTGATTTTTTCTGAATATACTGCAAATGGTACTGGGTCGGAAACATGTGTCCTTAACTTAATAGGTGTTGGATGGTCAGCCACAATGCTTATGTTATAGTCAAATCCTTTACTTTGGACTTTGTTTAGGATTCTTCCAACGACTCTTTTGTCTAGGTCCTCAATTGCTTTGATCTTCATTTCAAGATTTCCAGAGTGGCCCGCTTCGTCAGGAGCTTCTACGTGAATGTAAATAAAATCAATTTCTTCTAAAGCTTTAATCGCATAGTCTGCCTTTCCTTCGTAGTTTGTATCAATAAATCCTGTTGCCCCTGGGACGTTTATAACTTTCATCTTGGCGCCATATCCAATCCCTTTTATCAGATCGACTGCCGATATTACTCCGCCCTTCATGCCGAACTTCTGAGAAAATGGTTCCATCGGTACCTTCTTTCCCTGGCCCCATAACCATATCATGTTGCCGGGGTTTTTGCCTTCAGAAATTCTTTTTTTGTTTACTGGATGGGCCATCAAGATCTTCTTTGAGTCAAGCATCATTTTGTTCAGAATGTCAGCATTTTTGCCTTTGATTAAGTTATCAGATACTTTTTGCCCAACTACATCGTGAGGTGGTGTACAGGAAAAGCTATTATCTCCATTGTAAACAAAAAGGTGTCTGTAACTTACACCAGGATAAAATTTACCAATATCAAATGATTCTGAAACTTTTTTTATTAGCTCTGTTGATTCTGGTGTTGTGATGTGACCTGAAGAATAGTCCTTTATTATACCGTTTTCTTCAGTTATGATGTTGCATCTGAAAGCTATATCACCTTCGACAAGCTCAACTCCAATACTATATGCTTCAAGAGGTCCCCTGCCAGTATAGTACTTTTTGGGGTCATAACCTAAAATCGAAAGATTTGCAACATCAGATCCTGCTTCAAAACCATTGGGGACAGTCTTTAGTTCCCCCATGGCACCTTCTTTTGCAATCAGGTCTATGTTTGGAATATCGGAAAGCTCAAGGACTGTTTTGTTCCCTTTATCTTCTAAGGGATAATCAGCCATTCCGTCTCCGCATACCACTATGTATTTCATGTCACAGATTGAATATATATTGTTTAAAAGGTTTTAGAGAGTTCTAAGATAGGCCTTGAAAATAAGAGGTAAAAAGGAGATGGATCTATGGTCTTTTATCAAAGAAAGAATAGTCCTTGAATGCTCATCGAACTTACCACTATCATCAAGAACCTGTTTTTTTGATTTGAGAAAATTAAATACTTTGTAAATTTCGTTATCAGTCATATTTTCATATGTTCTTCTAAAAATTAATCCTCTTGATATTTCTTTACCGAGTAATTTATTACACTGAAGGGGGTAGTCACTATACCTGCCAGAAATAATTGAATTTGCAAGAGCTTCAGCAGCCAAAGCACCGTAATATACTCCACCGCCTGACAAAGGTTTTACTTGGCATGCTGCATCTCCTAAGAGGAATACCTTGTCACTATAGATATTTCCTTTACCAACAGGTATAACCCCAGCCTGTATTTCAATGGGCTCACTTTTTATTTCTCGTTCTTCTAAGAATCTTCCTAATGTTTCTTTGGGGTTATTTGACACGGTACCGATTCTAAAAATTCCATTGCCTTCTGGGATAATCCATGTAAAAAAAGGTCTTTGGATATGGACTTCAACGAAATTATCTAAATCCAAATCTGACTTAATTCTAACTTGATACCCTTTGTAGTGTTTTAGATTAAACTCAAATTCTTGCGCCCTAACTCTAGATGAAGGCCCGTCTGCCCCAATAAGTAAATCTGTGTTAAATCTTCTTTTATTTGTTTTTACAAAAATAGTTTCGTTTTTTCTTTCAAATGCTTGGAATTTTTCATCAAGTGAAACTTCAAGCCCATTTGAAAGGGATTGGTCAAATATTGCCCTATCAACAACAAATGATACTCCTTTCCTTTTTAGTTCAAATGAATCAGTGCCGAGAAATATTTTTGCACCGTCAATCCTATTCTTGATTGAATCTTCAAAGTCAAATTGTTTGAAATGATCAAAAAAATCTCTGCCGATCAGACCAGAACAAGACACGGGCCTGCCAATAGACTTGTGTTCTTCAATAATGCTTACTTTGTATCCGGCTCTAACAAGATATTGAGAAGCTATTAGTCCTGCAGGGCCAGCACCTACCACAGTTATTTCCACAAAAACATGTAGATTTTCAGCTTTATAAATAGTTACTAGAATTTTTGTAAAAAGAAAAAAAAATATTGTAAATTAAACTTTTGCCCATTTGACTCGATCATTTTTGCAGAGTGTGAATTCTTTACTTTGGCTGTGAAGTAATAGCTTGTAGGGCAGACGAAGCATGCCTCACAAACTGCATTTCCTGATTCTACTCTCTTAACTTCTGTTAGCTCTATTTTGTAAACGTTACTGTAATATGCAATTATAAGTTCACTATCAGTTGGCTCTTTGATAAACTGTATGCCACCTTCAGCATACCACTTCCCCCAAGGTGTTTCTTCACATTGCATAGGTTGAAACTTCATTGTGATTAATGCATTGCTTGTACATCCTAAAGAAAGTATTAACAATACTAAAGATATACAGATTATAATTTTCTTCATTTTTATCGCCAGAATCAAATAAGGCAATCAGATATTTAAAGAATTGTATCAAAATAAAAATAGAAATTAAAAAATAAATTAATTATTTCTCTTGTATAACATTGCACCCAGTGCTATTGCTATTATTAGAAATATTGCAGATAATCCCTGGAATATCACCAATTGGTTTGAAAGTGAAGCTATGTCTGATTTAAGAGCTGCTATTTCTTTTGATTCATTTTGAGATTGTTTTATTGCGCCAAATATCTGGTCTGCATTGTATTGGATCATTTCTGCAATTGTCTCTGTTCCTGGAATTGCCTCAGGGAAGTTTGAGAAAACAACATGCCTTCCTCCGATCTCTTCCGCCATTTGCGCACCGAGTGTAGTTCCGCTCTGAAGATTGTCTATCACAAATGCAACTTTTTCTTCCTTTCCTTTTATCACTAGATTCTGAACTGTCTGGACAGAGAGTGTTTCAGGTGGCTGGTATGCATCAACAACTTGTAGGCCAATCCATTCTGAGAAAGGTTTCTGCCATGCCATTACAATTGCTTTATAATCCGATGTTCCAATTTCTTTAGCTTCTTTCAATAATTTTTCATTTAATGCGTCCAATTCTTTTGTAACTTCTGCTGCGTTTTTTTCATAGTAGGATTTGTTGCTTGGATCAATCTCTATCAGTGCATCCTTAATTGAATTGATCTTTGCTTTGGCCAGTGGTGGTGTTCCCCATGGGCCTTGTAACATGAGCTTTTTTACTCCCCTGTTTTCAGATGCATTTATCATGCTGTCAAGCCATGGCTCTATACCGTGGTATATCACAAGGGATGAAGTGTTTATTTCAGATAGTATGCTTGGCCTTACATCAAAATGATCAGGACAAATACCTGGCTGGACCAACGCTATGGCATCTACTCTGTTCCCGCCGACTTCTTCCACAAAATATTTCATTGTAGTTGTGGTGCAAATAACCTTTATTTTCTCTGCAGAAGAGAAGGTGGGCATTGATGACAAAACTAATGCCAAAATAAATACTGATACCAATATTTTCTTAATAATTATCGCCTCCTAGTAATACGAATAATATATTCGTGTTACTAATTTACTATAAAGTTTATTTATAAAGGTTTTTATTAGTTTTTTTATTTATGTCTATTTAGAATATATAGAATATATTCAATAGTAATATAAATTAAAAAATGAATTTAGTAGCATGAAAAAGACAAAAGTTATTTTTCTATGTACTGGTAATTCTGCAAGAAGCCAGATGGCAGAAGTAATCTTGAGTAAATATGGGTCAGAATACTTTGAAGTGTACAGCGCAGGATTTGAACCAAAAGGAGTAAATCCATATACAATAAAAGTTATGGAAGAAAAAGGATTTGATATGTCAAATAGAACTTCTAAAGATCTAAAAACATACCTTGGAAAGATTCATTTTGGAATAGTAATAACGGTTTGCGATAGAGCAGAAAAAACATGCCCTACAATTCCTGGTGTTTCAAAAAGATTGTTTTGGCCATTTGAGGACCCAGCCGCTTTTGAAGGTAGCGAAGAAGATAAAATAAACAAATTTAGAGAAGTTAGAGACAAGATTGAAGAAAAAATCAAATCTTGGGTAAAAGAGTATGAAAGTTCAAGAGAAATAGGGGGTTAGATTTTCTTCATATTTTTCTATTGTTATTATAGAATACAATTTGAAATAGTTAGATAAACTATATAAGCAAGAAACGATACTATAAGGGGAGATATAAAGGTAACTTATTACCTAATAGAAAGATTTATAAATAATCCACAAAATCATAGAATAAAGGTAATATATTACCTATTTAGGAGGGAAAATAAATGATGAACATGAAAAAGATGATGGTAGTTCTTTTGTTGCTTGCATTGCTAGTACCAAGTGTCTATGCGGCACAAACTGTGAAAGATCAAAATGGAAAGGTCATTAACATTCAAAATGATGTAAATGATGATCTTTTTGTTTCAGGAGACCAAGTTACCATAAACGGTAATATTAATGGAGACCTATTTGCCGTGGGAGGGCAGATAGTTGTAAACGGTAATGTCACGGGAGATGCATATATTGCCGGTGGTAATGTAACTGTAAATGGTAATATTACTGGAGGCCTTATTTTAGGTGCAGGTCAGGCAACTATATCAGGTAACACTGGCAAGATATTGGCAGCTTGTGGGGACCTAGCAGTAAAAGGAAAAACTGATAAAATAATTGCTGGGGCAGGAAATGTTAAAATCTATTCAACATCGGTAGTTAACAGATATGCATACATTAGCACCGGAGTATTTGAAAATCAAGGTAAGATTAATGGAGAGCTAAATTTATCTGCAGAGCAGTTAATAGAAAAAGGCAGTGTTGGCTCATTTAACTTCCAACAGAATACTTTCAGCAGAGATTTCTCTAAAGGAATTAAATCAATGATTACAGTATTTTCAGTGCTTGCAGCCATAGGAATGCTAGTTCTTGGTATATTATTCATACACCTCTTCCCAAAGCTATTCTTTGTAATTGAAAAAGAGGTAGAAAAAGACATCCCTTTGAGGACTGTAGTTGGATTCTTACTAGCAATTGCATCAGTGATAGCCATAACAATAATTGCAATTACAGTAATCGGATTTCCAATTGCAGCCATACTTGGAATGTTCTTAGTGGTGGCTCTTATGACTTCAGGACTCTTCGTCTCATATTGCACAGGCAAGTTTGTTACCAAGAGACTAAACATTAATACAACTGATGTAGGCATCTTCATAATCGGATTCTTAGTACTGACAGTGCTAAAACTGATACCAGTGCTTGGATTCTTTGTTGGCCTTGTAGTAGTAAGTCTTGGATTTGGAGCAATATTCTACACATTGAAAAACAACTGGAATTTAATAACAGCAAAAAATTAATTTATTTTTTCTTATTATTTTTTTAAAACAAAAACTTATAAACTTCTTAAGAACCGTTCTTCTAATGATTAATCCAAACAACACCAGAATGGTTCCCGGATGGAAGTTTGCGCCTGTTCCAATCTGTTATGGAGGGGATTTGAGGGCAATTTCTTTTTGTTGCCACCCCGGATATCCATTGACATTTTCTTTCAAATGTGGCCTCCCTAAAGCTTTAGAAGAACTTGGGATAACTAAAGAGGAGTACATAGAAATAAAAGATAAGTTCTCAAAAGACCACAACTGGGATAGTGATCTAGTGTGCTTCAAATCGCTTTCTTACTGCTGCATGAGAAGAAGTGGTTGCATGGGCGGGAGAGATATAGCTCTATCTACAAAATACAAAGATGAAGAAGCTTTTGAAAGATATTTTGCTTTAAAGAGAAAGCTCTGTGTTGAAATACTAAAAAAAGCTAGAAACAAAGAAAAGGTAAAAGAGCTTCTAGAGTACGAACTTTCTAGACCAGAGCCTTTAGTCGAATAATATTATTTTTTATACTGTCATTTTTATTGAATACTGCCGATCCCGCTACTAGAATATCGGCGCCGGCATCCTTTATTCTCTTTATGTTTTTTTCAGTGACCCCGCCATCTACCAAAATTTCGATGTCGTGTCCCTTAACTAGTTTCTTTGCTTCCTTTATCTTTGGTATCATTGTTTCTATGAAGCTTTGGCCGCCAAATCCAGGGTTAACAGTCATTAAAATAAGTAGATCAGTTGAGTCCAAGAGATGAGTTATGGTATTTACGGGAGTTGAAGGATTCAAAGCAATCCCTGATTTTACCTTAAGCTCCCTGATTTTATTTAGAAGTCTGTGTGGGTGGTAAGAAGCTTCAATGTGAAAAGATATGTAGTCAAGAGAAACATCTCTATCATTCTTATCTAAAGATTTGAAGAACATCTCTACATAGTCAGATGGATTTTCAATCATCAGGTGAACGTCAATTGGAAGTTCAGTTATTTTAGATACTGCCTCTACGACAAGCGGACCTATCGTTATATTCGGAACAAAGTGCCCATCCATTACATCTATATGTATTAAGTCTGCACCTGCATTTTCCGCCTCTAGTATTTCATCGCCCAATCTAGAAAAATCAGCAGAAAGTATAGATGGTGCAAGTTTTGCCATGAGATTAAATCTCCTTGTGCTCTACCTTTTTCCAGTCACACATGAACTTTTCAATTCCTATGTCTGTTAGAGGGTGTTTAATAAGCTTCATTAATACGTCATATGGTACTGTCGCTATGTCTGCACCCATAAGAGCTGCCTGTAGAACATGAACGGGATGTCTTATACTTGCAATAATGACTTCTGTTTCAAAGAAGTAGTTCCTGTAAATCTGCTGAATCTCTGCGACAAGATTCATTCCATCAGTTGAAATATCATCAAGCCTTCCTACAAAAGGGGAAACATATGATGCGCCTGCTTTTGCTGCTAAAAGTGCTTGAGTTGCAGAGAAAATAAGAGTGACATTGGTCTTTACGCCTTGTTCTGATAAAGATCTGACCGCCTTTAATCCGTCTTTTGTGATTGGTACTTTTATTACAATGTTCTTATGGATGTCCGATAATTTTAGGGCCTCTTCTACCATCCCTTTGTAATCTGGACATGTAACTTCGGCAGATATTGGTCCGTCTATAATCTTACATATCTCTAAAATAATATCCTTGAAAGGTTTCTTTTCTTTTGAGATCAGTGATGGGTTAGTAGTTACACCTTCAATCAAGCCAAGGCTTGCTGCATCCCTAATCTGTTCTATATTTGCAGTATCCAAAAAAAATTTCATTTGATTCACCTATGATAATTATAATTATCTTTTCATCGTTATAACGTTTTTTGAAAGTTTATAGATTTCTTCTGAAGTCAAGTTGTATAACTGCATCAAGAGCTCGTAATCCCCGCTCTGAGCAAAGGTATCTTTTATCCCACATCTTAAAACTGGGACAGGATACTCTTCAGATAGGATCGATGAAACAAGCGCCCCCATGCCAATATAGACATTATGCTCTTCTGCTGTTACAACACATCCTGTTTTTTTAGCAGAGTTAATTATGCCCTGTCTGTCTATTGGTTTTAGTGTGCTTAGATTAACTACGCCTGCAGAGATACCTTCAGACTTTAGTTTCTGTGAAGCCTCAAGAGATTTTGATACCATAACGCCTGATGCCATTATTGTGACGTCATCCCCCTCCATTAAAGTCGTGGCTTTCCCTAGCTTAATCTCGTCTTCATTTTCAAAGACATTGGGGACTTTGCTCCTGCCAAGCCGTACATATGTAGGACCTTTTTCTTTTGAGATTTCCCTTATTGTCTTTTTAGTTTCAAATGTGTCACTAGGCACCATGACCTTCATATTTGGAAGGGCGCACATCAAAGAAATATCTTCTATCATCTGGTGAGATACCCCGTCTTCTCCAACTGTAATGCCGGCGTGAGTTGCAACAATCTTCACATTCATCTTTGGATATGCGACAGATTGTCTTATCTGATCATAAACTCTGCCAACAGCAAACATGGCAAATGATGAAGCAAATACAGTCTTTCCTGTTGTCGCTAGCCCTGCGGCTATGCCAATCATATTCTGCTCTGCAATCCCAATGTTAAAAAATCTGTCAGGGAACTTTTTTCCAAATGAAGAAGTTTTAGTTGAGGAGGATAGGTCAGCATCTAGCACAACTAAGTCCTTTCTTGTCTCTCCAAGTTCAGAAAGAACTTCTCCGTATGCAT
This sequence comes from Candidatus Methanofastidiosum methylothiophilum, assembly GCA_001587575.1. Taxonomy (GTDB): domain Archaea; phylum Methanobacteriota_B; class Thermococci; order Methanofastidiosales; family Methanofastidiosaceae; genus Methanofastidiosum. The sequence goes on along the minus strand of LNJC01000021.1, from coordinate 19,205 downwards.
CCCTTGGAACTCCAAATCCACTCATGAACTCGCCTCCAATTCCTTCATTGCAATTTTATACTCCTCATCAGTTGGTGATTTACCGTGGAAGGAAACATTGTTCTCCATAAAAGATACGCCCTTCCCTTTGATAGTGTGAGCAATTATGATTTTGGGTTTGTCTGTAATCTTAAGGCCTTCATTTATAGTTTCAATTATCTCCCGGATATTGTGGCCATCAATTTCATAAACTTGCCAGTTGAATGCCTTTAGCTTTTCTTTAAGTGGCTCAAGAGCCATCACCTTCTCTGTAGACCCATCTATCTGGAGCATGTTTCTATCAATTATTGCAGTTAAGTTACCTAGCTTGAATTTTGGTGCCGCCATCATAGCCTCCCATACTTGGCCAGATTGAAGCTCCCCATCTCCAAGCAAGACGAACACCCTAGATGAGCTACCATCAAGCCTAAGACCAAGGGCGATGCCTGTTGAAATTGACAATCCTTGGCCTAAAGAACCTGTTGAAATTTCAATTCCAGGTGTCTTTGTGCATGGATGCCCCTGTAAAAGACACTCAGGTTTTCTTAAATTCTTTAGCTCACTCACGTCAAAATACCCTGATTCTGCAAGGGCTGCATAGAGTGAAGGGCATGCATGGCCCTTGCTCAAAATAAATCTATCCCTCTCAATCCAAGAAGGATTTTTTGGGTCATGATTCATTATGTGGAAATATAGTGAAGTCACAATATCTGCAGAAGAAAGAGATCCGCCTGGATGCCCAGACTTTGCAGAATATATCATTTCAATTATATCTTTTCTAATCATGTTCGCTTTTTTCTTCAAATTGTTAATCGTCAAATCATCTAAAGATTCATTTGCTTTCATCTTATCTGGTATGATTTAATTTTTCTCGATATAAATGATTTATGGTTTTATTTATAGACACAAGCTAAACTTTTTATATCAAGAAATTAAAAAATAAACATGGAAACTTGTGGCATTTGCAGCAGAAAAATAAAAGATAATCTTGAGATGTGTTACTGCAGTTATTGCAACATGACCTTTCATTTCACGTGCATTGAAGAACAACCTTGCCCAAACTGTGGCAAAATTCTAAACATTGCTCATGTAAGACTTGGAAAACCTGCTGAGATTTTTAGAAAAGAAGAAAACAAGGATGTCTTTATTGAAGAAGTGGATATAGAGCAGAAGAGTGAGCCTATATCACCAGTTGAAGAGAGTTTTGAAAAGCAGGGCATAACTGAGGAGATCCCTGACAGGATGAAAGGTGGTTTCTATCCAGAAGAGCCTCCTCAGAGAGAAGGTATGCAAAGGCTTGATGTTCCACCTATGACTCCGATGGTAGAAAGAGGGAGAACTCTAAGAAGAAGAGAGCCCCCTAAACGAAGAGGAGGAATGCCAAAGAAGAAACTCTTGTTTATTCTTCTAGTCATTGCCCTTTTGATAGTAAATGTAGTTGTAATCTTATATGTTCTAAACGATGGTACAATTCCATTCCTTAATATCAAAATTGGAGGCGGAGAGGCTACTTCAAAGATATTCTTAAATTTTTAATTTTTAACCAAAAACGATAAAAAGATTCTTCTTAGTTTTGCTGTGGGGACGATATTGCTCAAAAATTTAAAGAATGAGTTGGAAAACTCAATAAGAAAAGCAGTTGATTTGGAAGAGATTGTAATAGTATTCTCTAGACCCCCGGATTTCAAACTGGGCGATATTGCAACTCCGCTTTCTTTTGAACTTGCAAAGAAACTAAAGAAAAATCCTATGCAGATTGCAAAGGATATTGTAGATACGATTATTCTGCCTGAAGGAATAGAGCGAGCAGAAAATTCGGGTGGTTACATAAACTTCTTTTTTGATAGAAAATACTTCTCAAAAAAGACTGTTATGACAATAATTAATGAAAATGACTCCTATGGAAAAGGAGAAGAAAAGAAAGAGAAGGTCATGGTTGAGTATTCACAGCCTAACACACACAAATCATTTCATATAGGGCATTTGAGGAACGTTTGTCTTGGAGATGCTCTTGCAAACATAATGGAGTTTTCTGGATATCCTACTGTCAAGGCAAATTATATTGGTGATGTAGGTGCCCATGTTGCAAAGTGCTTGTGGGGATACATGAAGTTCTACAATGGAGTCGTTCCTGAAAAAAATAGAGGAGAGTTCCTAGGGAAAGTATACTCTGAAGCGGACAATAAACTAAAGAAATCTGAAGATTACCAGGAAGAATACAAGGTCGTTCTAAAAAATCTATATGAAGAAGACAAGAGAACTATGGACGTCTGGCGAATGACAAGGGAGTGGAGCCTTGAAGAGTTTAATAGAATCTATAAAGAACTAGGCGTTAACTTTGATATTTTCTTTTATGAGAGTGAAGTTAAGGACGAAGGCACAAAAATAGCAAAAGAGCTTTTAGATAAAGGTGTAGCTAAAAATAAGGATGGAGCGGTAATAGTTGATCTAAAAGAGTATGGCCTTGATGAATTTGTCATCTTGAGAAGTGATGGTACAGCTCTTTACTCAACAAAAGACCTAGCACTTGCAGAGAAAAAGTTTCAGGACTTTAAAATTGACCTATCATTATATGTTGTTGGAAGTGAACAGAAGTTCTACTTCAAGCAGCTTTTCAAGACCCTAGAACTTATGGGTTTTAGCCAAGCTAAAAGATGCTACCACTTGTCATACGAGCTTGTCATGCTTGAAGAAGGTAAGATGTCCTCTAGAGAAGGAAACGTTGTACTTTATTCAGAGCTCAAGGATGTTGTAAAGAAAGAGGCCTTAAAACAAGTGAGAGAGAGAAACATCTCAAATGCTGAAAGTATATCTGAAATTGTCACATTGGGTGCACTGAAGTACAGCATGATGAAGGACAATAATAAGAGGATCATCTTCAACTGGAAGAAAGCTTTGGATTTTGAAGGAGACACAGCACCATATATACAGTACGCCCACGCAAGGGCATCGAGCATTCTGAAAAAAATTGCAGTGTTTACCTCTGAATTTGAAATAGATGAGTTAAATGAAAAGGAGTATAAGCTTGTATCTTTGCTCTCAGAATTACCAGAGATAGTTGAAAAGGCTTCTATTGATTATAGGCCCGACTATGTTTCAAATTATGTTTATGATGTAGCAAAGTGCTTCAATGAATTCTATCATGAGTGTCATGTGATAAATGCTGAATCAAATAAAGAATTTAGAGCTTCACTTGTTAAAGCAACTAAGATTGTTTTACACAACGCGCTTGCCCTTCTTGGGATTAAAGCTCCAGAAGAGATGTAATACACATTTTTAAGTATCTACCCAAATATTTATATATGGCCCTAAATTAATGTTTTTGGTGGTTCATTGAGTAAACTAAGTTCTAAAGAAATCGGGTACATAGCTATTTTTTCCGCATTAGGAACAGTGTTAGTGTTATTAACTATGTTTCCAATCGGGCCAAATATCTATTTAGATTTATCGCATGTTGGCACATCGTTGTCAGCGATACTGCTTGGACCTATTGCAGGAGGAATAACTGGATTAATTGTAGCAATACCTCCTTTTACTAGAATTGGTAATATCCTTATGCTTCCATTAAAGGCTTTAACTGGGATTACTATTGGAATCCTTTCAAAGAAAACAAGACCATTTGTAGCAGTTTTTGTTGGGTATCTCCCTGAAGGATTTTTAACATACCTGACATTATCAGTTTTAAAAATTCCTTATGGTCTCCCCTGGCCAATTGTATCTAGCATCTTAATCAAAGCTTTTACAGAAATTATAATAATAGGAATATTGATGGAAGCAATAATGAGAAATAAAGGTGTAAAACAGTTTCTTCAATCAAAGGTAGGATTTTTATACCTTTGATATTTTTAATTTTTGTGAGAAAAAAACAGCTTGAAATCTTTCTTTCAAATCTAAAAGAGATGGAAGACCCAGACATGTTTGAAGAGCAGTACACCACTCCAGGTGACATTGCCGCTGAAATCGTCCTATTTGCTTATCACAGAGGAGACATAGAAGGAAAAACTGTAGTCGATCTTGGTGCGGGAACAGGGAGACTTGGTATAGCTTCGCTCCTATTAGGTGCTAAAAAAGTGTACTTTGTAGAGAAAGATAAAAGGGCGATAGAGATTTTGAACGATAATTTAAAAACATTAACTTTAAAAAGTAATGAAATCTTAGGAGAATACGAGATTAAGGATGGTGACGTTTTAGACGTCCTCCTGCGAGGGGACACTATTATTCAAAATCCGCCTTTTGGTACAAAAAAGAGGAATATGGACACCAATTTTTTGAAAAAGGCTTTTGAAATAGGAGAAGTTGTGTATTCCTTACACAAGAAAGGGAACTATGATTTCATAAGAAATGTTGCGTTGGAAAATGGGTTTGATATTGTTGAAATGCAGAAGTACAATTTCCCAATAAAAGCAATGTTTGAGATTCATAAGAAAAGGAAAGTATTGATAGAAGTTGAACTTTATAGATTCATGAGGTGTTATGATGGAAGCGAACGGAGAGACTAAAAAAGAATTTGTTATACCAGGTGACTACATAGGAGTTGCCGAAGAATTTTTACCAGGAAATGGAGCATATGAAGAGAACGGAAAGATATATGCGACGCTGGTAGGAAACTTGGACCTTGACATGTCAAGAAGAAGTGCAAGTGTTGTTTCAAAAACAAATGTTGTGCCACAGCTAAAAGAAGGAGATATTGTCTACGGAGAAGTAGTATCAGTTAAACCACAGATGGTTTACGTGGACCTCCTGGCTTTAGAAGGGTATGCAGACAAAAAGCTTTCAGCCAATACAAAGGCAAGGATATATGTTTCGCAGACTGACAAAAAGTATGTAAAAACTATCTCCACTGAATTTAGGAATGGAGATATTGTTAGAGCCAGAGTAGTTGATACTCAGGGCGATGCAGTAAGACTTTCAACTGCGGAAGATAACCTTGGAGTAATTAGAGCTGTCTGTGGAGTTTGTAAGAAGACTCTCCAGATGAAGGACGGAAAACTTGAATGCGAATATTGCAGCTCTAAGGAAACAAGAAAGACAGCAAGCGATTATCTGAAAGCAAAATTATGATAAGATGAAGAGAAAAACAAGAGTTTTAAGTTTTAAAATAAAGGGCAATGAAAAAGTGGAAATTGCCCGTTTTCTTTCTAAATTTGAAGATATATCCTTTAATGTATGTGATGATACGTTAAAGGTCAAAGTATTAAACCCCGGCAGTATGGGGGACATAGTCTATTCAATAAAAAGTTTCTTAGAAGAGTTAAAGGAAAAAGAAATCAAGGAAGATAAGGGGATCTATAGCTATACTCTTGACAGCATATCTAAAATCGCAGGTGCAACTGTTCCTGTAAAACTTCTAAAAGCGGTCCTAAACGATAAGGGATACTCCTTTGAAGTCGATAGAGAAAATGTAGTTTCTACAGCACATGTTTCAGTTGCCGCTGAAGTTGCAGGGGACATATCATACCTCTTGGAAGATCTTGACGGCGTATCAAAGCCAGTGACTGAGATCATTGTTAGGGTAGCTATGGAGTTTGATTTATTATCATCTGAACTATTGAATGTTGGTATAGAAGAAAAGATTTTTAACGATAGTGAAACGGTATCTTTAAATATAAGCTACGATGATGCTCTTTCATATCTAAGGGAGTACGCAGGTGAATAATTTGGAGATTGAAATACTGAAAAATGAAGGAAGTTTAATGGAATTTAGAATTATTGGTGAAGATCACACACTTTGTAATGTATTGAGAGATGCTTTATTAAAAAATAAAAAGGTCACAGTTGCTGCTTACAAAATTGACCATCCTCTTCTAGATAGCAAAAGACCACGATTCATAATTAATACGGACGGGTCCATATCCCCGAAAGATGCTCTTATTGAAGCTATAGGGTCCTTACAAAAAGATGTTAAAGGATTAAAAAAGAAGTTGCTTTAGAAAGAATCTGAATCTTCTTCAAGTACATCTTTTCTAATAATTTCCTCTCTTTTCAGAACAGAGATACCTGTTTTCTTATCTATTACTTGAATAATAACCTTTATGTCTGGATCTTCCAGATTTACCTTTGCACCCGTTTCCTCAACAATTTTTGCACCGATTTCTCTTTCAAGTTCCTGTGATTTGAAGTTTGCTTTTCCCCTTTTCTTACATCTAACTGCAAATGTATCACTTTTGAATATTTTGGGCAGTGCGACATCTGCGGCTTCAACAACAATCAAATCTTTGTCTGTGTTAATATACCTGTCAAATGGGAGTACTCTGTGGATTGCGCTTGTCTCATAGTCTCTAAGCATTCCAGCAGCTTTTCTGGCATCCCTGCATTTTACAAGAAGAACTCCTTTGAACTTTGTTTTCTTAATCTCATAGACTTCTCCTTCCAATGCCCATTCTACTTCCCAGATCCCGTCAAACTGTCTGGCCGTGGGAGTTGTAACAAGAAGAAATTCTTTCATTTGTTCCATAAAGAAACGAATTAATATTGATTTAAAAAGTTTTATATGATTCTAAAGAAAGAATATTTGGAAAATACACCATATAGGGTCATGGGCCCTATATGGCGGAATACTATATGCCAGTAACACTAATACATATTAACGTGTTACTATTTATAAATCTTTCTGGTATTTATGGATAATTTTTTAATTTGAAATCTATAGTCACTATAATGTCCTCTCATGACCTATCCAAGATGTTTGATAAGCTGACCTATCAAAGGAATTTTTTTGAGCTATCTAGAGGTCTTATGTTTAGAAAAGATATAACTGGCTCAAATGAAGCCTATATCTTTGTACTAAATCGAGAGAGGAAGGCTGCAATAACAATGCTCTTTGTTTTTTTCTCAATTGACGTTATTTGGCTTGACTCTAAATTTGAGGTAATAGACTCAAAGGAGAATGTAAAATCATTTTCATTTCATACTGGGCATAAAGGCAAGGCCAAATACTTTATTGAAATGCCTCTAGGCGCTATCAAGAAACATAAAATTAAAATTGGGGACAAAATCATATTTCCTGTTTAAATAATTGCAAAACTATTAATAATGGTCAGTTCTAAATTAATTCAATGTATATTACGGATAATCACATGCATATTGATCCAATAAGGGGAGTAGGTATTGAGGCTGTTAAAGAGTTTTCATCTGCAGGCGGAACCCACTTCATGCTCGTCTATAAAACTGCCTATGACTCTGCTACCGGGATAAAAACTGGAAAAGATTTTGGAAAGGCCTATGACTATATAATAGACTTATCAAATAAAATAAACAAAGAAACTAATGCTAAGTCGTACCCTATAATAGGCCTTCATCCAGCAGAATTTCACCATCTGATAATGGATTTTGGAGAGGAAAAAGCATTTGAGATGGCTTTGGAAGCTCTAAGTGAAATTGAAAATAGAATTTCTGAGGGTCTTGCCTTTGGTATTGGAGAGGTGGGAAGGCCACATTATGACGTAGACAAATTTATAACTGACCTCTCAAACAATTTCTTGATTGAAGTGTTAAAGCTTTCAAAAAAAATTAAGTGCCCTGTGCAACTCCATACCGAAACATTTGACGGAAGTAAATTCTTAGAGCTTGGAGAGCTTGTAAGAAAGTATGGGAACCCAAGTAAAGTAATCAAACATTTTTCTCCTCCAATGGTTACTATTTGCGAAAAAATTGGCATCTATCCGTCAATAATTGCTAGAGAAAAGAATATCCTAAAAGCCTTGGAAGAAGGAAAACGATTCTTGATGGAAACTGATTATATTGATGATAACGAAAGACCAGGCGCAGTTGTTGGCCCTAAAACAGTTCCTAAAACAACTAAAAAACTACTTGAGAAAGGAATCCTATCCAAAGAAGATATTGACTATATACACAGGTATCTTATAGAAGAGATTTATGGGATTGAAATCATCTAATGTTTCTATAAGAGTCTATCCTTTTCTTTGAAGAAAGAACTTCGGCCTTATCTATAATCTGTTTATTCTTCTTTATTTCCTTCTTCTTTTTTCTATCATTTATGCCCATGATAAATATATTAGATCCTAATAGAATAAACGAAATAGATATCATTGTAGCGCCTGACATCATGTATATGTCTGCAGATTGGGTATTTAAAGAGATAGAAAGGCCAAAAAGTATTCCGACTACCAAAACAACTATTCCTACGGCCCATTTTAGAATATAAAGCGCCATTACGAAAGAAAATACCTAAAAATTTATAAGGCTTTTGATTTTGTTGGGAAAAATCTTAAATAATCCCCTATTAATTGTAATATGCATATACGGAATAGCCAAATGGTGGCCTTATGAAAAAATTAATTATTATTTTACTCATTGTAATGGGCATATCCTGCCAAATTCCCATATACGCACAGGATGATTTTGCCTGTATGGGATGCACAATAGATGTTGAAATATCTGAAAAATCCGAACACGTTACTATAAGAATGATATTTCTAAATCTAGGATTGCCCGATTTCAATGGATTTTATCTATATGTGCCGGGCAGGGCCACTAATCTACGAGTAGTAGACGATGCAGGTAATGTCCTTGAGTCTTCTTCTTCGCAGATCGGAAGAGAAACTTTTGTAAGATTTTTCTTTAATAGGAGCTTAAGGCTTGGAGAAACGGTGCTGGTCAAAATTGATTATGACGTGTCTGATCTAATCTCGAAAAATGATTCCTATAAATTGAGCTTTCCCTTTGAAGCGCCTTGTAATATAAGATATCTTAAGATGTCATTTAACTTTGAGAAGGGTATTCCAATCCTAACTGAATTTGCACCCACGCCCTCAAGATTTGAATCGGTAGATAGTAAAGTTTCTGTCGTGTGGTACAAAGAACAAGTTAAGGAAGGTGAAAAATTCCTTTTTGAAGCAAACTATGACGAGAAATATGCCCCCCTCAGGCAAATAAAAGATCAAACTCCACCAAAAGAGGAGCCAAAGGACAATACTGCAATGTATATACTTATGTCAACTGCAATTATATTCTTTGGTTTAATCACAATATTGCTCCTCACAAGAAAGAGGGGCCATAATAAAATAGATGTTGCACTAAATGTACTTGATCCAAGAGAGTCAAGAATCTTAAAGATAATATCAGATAATGGCGGCTCTATGACCCAGGCAAAGTTATTTGAGCAGACAACATTCTTTTCAAAGCCCACACTTTCTAGGGTATTGGATAAGCTTCTCAAGAGAAAGCTCATAGAAAAGGAAGAAAAGGGAAGAACAAACATCATAAAGCTTGGAGAAAAGTTGAAAGACTAAAACAAAAGAGATAAAAGATAGTGAATCAGTCATTAACTTTATGATTAAGAAGTCCCTCATGCTTCTCATTGCAAATTCATTCTCAAGAGTTGCAAATTACCTCTTCACTCTTTTCACTGCAAATATACTTCTATTAACAGAATATGGACTACTTTCAGCCATCATGCCGTTTCAGTCCCTGATTTTAGTTCTTTCATCGTTTGGTATTGCACCTTCTGTATCTAGATTCACATCTATCTATGATTCTGAAGATAGAAAGGATAAGATATCCTCCTCACTGTTCTTTGTTCCTATGGGGATTATTCTTTTTGTTATGCTTTTTATACTGCTACCATTTATAGTGAGTTTTTATTCAGTTGAAATAAGAGATGGAATTGATACCCCCCTAAAGATAATTCTTTTAGTAATACCACTAGGAGTACTATTTTCTGTTTTTACTGGCATCTTGCTAGGCATCAAAAAAGTAAATTATATGGCAGCATCAATCTTTGCCCTCTCACTTTCTTATTTTTTACTTTCAATTCCCCTTTCATACATATTTAGAGTTTCAGGTGCTTCAGCGTCTCTTGTTGGTGGTTATATAGTTGGGATAATAGTTTCATTTTTCCTAATATTAAAGAGCGGTATCAAGTTGGAATTAAAAGGAGAAAACTATCAAGAGTTTAAGAAGATTTTTGCTTTTGCAATACCTGTTTCAATATTTTCATTGAGTCTTGTACTATTATTCAATGCAGACATTTACATTCTGGCACACTTCTTTGGTCCAAAGACTGTTGGTATTTACGGTATGGCCTCGCCAACAGCAGGTATTATACCATCTTTTGCAATAGCTCTGTCTGCAGTCTTATTGCCTGAGCTATCAAAATTAAAATCAGTAGAGAAGGAAAGGTTAAAAAGTATTTTAGTTTCACTTAAAGCGTCCTTTAATGTTACACTCCCAGTTACACTTTCTCTTTTTGCCTTTTCAAATCCAATTATATACTTCCTTTTTGGGGTTCAAGAAGGTGGATGGGTTCTAAAGTTACTTTCAGTTGGAATGTTGTTCTATTCAGTCTTCTATATCGCCTCGACATCACTTCAGGCAATGGGAAAGCAATGGACCCCTATGAAGATAACAGTCCTCATAGCAGGGATAAATGTGGCTCTAAATTATCTTTTGATTTCAAGGTATGACATCAACGGTGCAGCCTTCGCAACTATGTTATCATGTATTATTGGAATGGTCTTGATAATGAAAAGCCTTGGAGTCCTATTTATCCCTGACAAAAGATTTGTTTTGTTTTCAATAGTTATCTTCTCTTTAATGATGATCTTTGAGAATATAGTTGGTTTATTCCCATCTAGAGTTATGAATCTACTTGTATACGGCGGATTTGGAACACCATTAATCTTAGGCTATTTTTACTATCTTAAAAAGAATTGGAAATAATTCATGATTATTTATTTATAGAGTCAAAATAGGATTTTGTATAAATCTTTAATATTGTAATTCCGCTGTAAGGTGACTGGTAAATATTACAGTACTCTTCAATCTTCCTGCCGTCAAATTCAATATTTTTTATCTTTTCCTTGAACTGATTCAATGGCATTTTTACCTTGACACCGTCTACATTAAGGACTATTGGGATTGGAGATATAATTTTGTCAATGCCCTCGACATTTTCTTCAAGGATTTTTTTAAGATATATTGGTTCCAAAATTAAAGGATCTTCTTCAACTTCCCTTCTGCTTTTTTCTACAGCCTTTGATATTTCCCCTACCATTTTATCAAATATGTCAAGGTCGAATTTCTGCCTCAATCTTTGGCTTCTTCTGCCAATTCCACCAACATAATAATCAAGCCCTTGAACATTAAACTGCTCTGGGCCACCTAGAACTACTACAGGTATGTCAATATCCATAAAAAGATGGGTCTTTTTTAATAGACATCTGCTGAAGTTTCCCAAAGAATAGACTGCTACGTCTGCCTCTTCTATCATTCCTTTTTCAGTGGCTGTTATCTGATTGATTCGTTGTCCTACTCCTCTTGCAAGGCCCATGACGTTTGTTACGGCCCCGTTTCTTCTGATGTATTCTGATATATCACATACTGGGTGCGGTAGGTGGTGCTTTCCAAGTGAGGGTGCAACTATTGTTATTTCTGAACCTGCAAGTGGAACTTCTACAATTTTTCCTCTAAGTTCCTTTGCCTTTTTCACTACAAGTTCATAATCTTCCCCAGGTACTGCAATAATCAGTGTAATATCAATCTGAGTAACATTTTTCTGGATTAGAAATCCGCCAAGGTCATCGACTAGATCTTCTAGCTCATCTGCTCTGTGAAGCCCACCTTCAAACAATGCCATCTTAAACATCTGTTTTCACCTAATCCCTCTCGTGAAACTTTTGAGCAAGTTTTTTGCTCTCTTCTGATAGTGCGTTCTCACTTGATGCCACAGTAATAGTTTTTTCTGCAGACAGAATGTATTTTATCCTTGCTGCCTCAGGCAATACCCTGTTTATTGCTTCCTGGACATTTTTCTTCAAATCCTCTGTAGGATAGTAAACTACTTCGCCCTTTATTTGATTGAATACCTCTAGAGGTATCTTTATTTCAGTTCTATCTTCCTGCTCTATACCTTCTTTTTTAATTGACCATAATAGTGACAATATCTTTGGAACGTAAAACTCGTCTTCTACAGATAGTGTTTCTTTTTCCTGATTGTAAATGGCGACGTCCTCTATCCTTAAAGGTTCAAGAACTTTTTTTATCCTAATTGAGGTTATAAACACAAATTTTTCTGTGTCGCCATAGAAGTATACCTTTTCTATACTTCTCCTTATCTCAAACTCCCTCATTATGTCATTTATTAAAACGACATAGCCTTGAGATTCTTTCTCAGGAAGCCCTTCAACAATTATTTCCATATCTAGTCTCCTTTAGATAAATCCAGAGCAGAGCAAGGCTCCCCCAACTGCACCAATAAATTGAGAGTTTTGCGGCACTACCGGTTCTGTTTTTAGGATGTCACCTACCGCCCTTACCAATCCTTTTAGAAGTGAAGTACCTCCTACTTGGATAACAGGAAATCTTACATCTATTTCCTGTAATTGCTGCTGATAAATCTGCTCGGCTACGCTTCTGCATGCTGCTGCTGCAACATCCTCTTTGCTGTAACCCTCGGCCAGTGCAGAAACCAATCCCTGGATACCAAAGACAGTACAGTAGCTGTTCATAGGTACCTTGTGGAGCTCTCCTTTGGCTGCCATGCCCCCAAATTCACCGATTTCAATACCAAGTCTCTTTGCAGTAGTTTCTAGGAATCTTCCTGAGGCACCCGCACATATGCCTCCCATTGTGAAGCTGTCAGGTATACCATCCATGACTGTAATTGCCTTGTTATCCATTCCGCCTATATCTAAGATTGTGGCCTCTCCTTTTTGTTTATCTGCAAGAAATACCGCACCTTTTGAGTTAACGGTCAGTTCTTCCTGGACAAGCTTTGCCTTGTAGTGCTGACCAAGTATATACCTGCCATATCCAGTTGTTCCTATAGATTCAATATCTTTAAGGTCCATCTTGGCTTCCTTTAGGGCTTCTGCTACTACTTTCTCAGCAGACTCCATAACAGTTGTAGTTGGACTCCAGTATTTTCCCACTATCTTATTGTCCTGCATTATGACTGCCTTAGTTGTAGCGGAACCTGAGTCAAGGCCCATTGTGATACCGACTTGCCTTTCTCTTCCAAGAAGATCTTTCCTCTTTACAATTGTAACAAGAGCCTCCATTCTTGTGAGAAGAACGCTTGCCTGAGTATTCTCTGTAAATGAATACATGACGACAGGAAGTTTTGTATGCTTCTGAAGGTATCTTCTTAGTTCGTTTCTAATTAAAGCACCCTCTGCACACCTGAAACATGTCGCGATGAATACGGCATCCGCTTCAAATGATTTGTCTGCCAAGGCCTTGGCCCTTGCAACCATTAGTTTCAATCCAGGACTTACTGGATCAAATCCAAAATCTTCAATCGCATCGTCAAAATCAATGTCAACATCAGGGAATACTATTTTGGCGCCAACTGTTTCAGCTGCCTTTTCTATTTCTTTTTGGATTCCACTATAATCATTACCGCATGAAAGCTGAGCTATCTTGATCATTTTAAGCCCTCCAAGAAATTTTTAATCCTCGCAATAAAATCTTCCACTTCTTCTTCGTTTGTTGGATATTCAAGTTCTAAGGTAGGAACTTTCTTTTGTTTGATTAAGTAAATAGTAAGTTCATTTGTTCTGGCACATGCCATGCAGCCAAAAGTAGATGGAAAGTCATTAACTATTATTGCAGCCTCCGCCTCATCGATTAATGGCCCAAAAAGAGCAAGTCTACCTCTGACACCAGATGGAACTTCTATCGCTGCATACTTTAATCCGACTTTAACATCAATTTCAGTTATGTTCATAGGTGGAGAGTCAAGTTCAGGGTCATTTACTCTCCTATCAATCTCCTTTGCAAGTGCAAGTGGAGTATGCCCAAATCTTTCAACAAGATCCTGCAATATCATACTATTTGGAGGATAAATAAAAATTTTCATCTTTACACCTTTTCCTTAATGGCCTTCTTTAATATGTCTACATCGACAGGTTTTTTCTTCTTTTTATCCAAGGTCTTAAACCTTCCTTCTTTTAACACTTTAGATATTTGAGGTAATAATTTGTATTCTTCTATTAAAAAATAATAACCAGGTCTTGCTCCGCCGCCTCTTGTTGCTCTGCATCTTCTTTCGTCCCCTATTGGGTATGCCCTGTGCTTTGAGAAGATATCGCCATCAAATTTCTCCCTTATTTTAATTGTGACATTCTCAACGATGTCATCGTCTCCTTCTACCATGATTCCATAACATGTATCTTTTATGTTAAGGGCCTTTCCAAGGCTTACAATATAGTTGATTACGGTTTGAGGGGTTAATGATGAGGTATCAGCGATAACAAACATTCTTGTTTTCATATCTGAATTAATATTTAATAACAATAAAAGAGTTTCGACTATTTTCTAAACTATTAGATAAGAATATAAAAGAATTATTTATCGATAATTTTATGCAGATAAGGCGTAAACTTAAGGGAATTGCCCAATTAATTAGGTTAGACCTTTCTCTTGCGGCGGCTATTTGTGTAGTTGCTGGGGAGATACTGGCTCTTTCGGGGATTCCTAGTTTAAAGCAGAGTTTAGCAGGCTTTAGTTGTGGATTTTTTATTTCTGCTTCTGCATTAGTATTAAATGATTTTTTTGATGTTGAAAGTGACAGAGTAAATGCTCCAAATAGACCACTTCCGTCTGGGATCGTCTCAAAACAAGAGATAATTTATTTGACAGCGCTCACGACATTGCTAGGGCTTTATTCAGCTTTAGTATTAGGAATATCTGTTTTTAGTATAGGTATTGTTTTTTGGATTATTGGTGTTCTATACAACTGGAAATTAAAGAGAACGGGTTTATTGGGAAATATAATGGTTGCATCTTCAGTTGCAATAACATTTATTATTGGAGGCTTCGCAGTTGGTAATCCTTGGAATATTACTGTATGGTCATTTGGATTAATGGCTTTCTTAGTTGATTTGGGAGAAGAGATATCTGCTGACGCAATGGATTTAGAAGGCGATAAACTTCAGAACTCAAAATCAATTGCAATAGTTTGGGGGAAAAAATTTGCTCTGAAAATATCAAGTGTATTGTTTGGTCTTGTAATATTAGTTAGTTTTTTTCCTTTGATATTCGGGAAAATGGGGAGCGTTTATTTATTGGCGATGATAATCATCGACTCTAACATTATTTATTTTGTATATAAACTTTTGAAAAGTAAAAATGATGCAGAGGGTAGGAAAAATATAATAGGAATTTATCGCGGGATAATGGTTGGAATTATTGTATTAATTTTAGGGCTTATTCTTTAAGAATTTTTTTGAATCCTCATTTAAGAATTAATATATAATTGGTAAAACTATTTTGTTTAACTTAACAATTGCCAATAGATTATTATCGTACTACAAAATGTTTTCAAATTTTTTCCTACGAAAGACTTATAAACATTAGGTAGGCCTAATCAAGTGTTATTAATTTCAGATTAGTAACACGAGGGAATTTAATGCACATACCTGATGGATTCTTAGATATGAATATAGCAGTTTTATACTATTTACTTACTGCTATAGTCGTGGGAATATGTATTTATAAAATAAAAAAAGACGGCATAGATGAAAAAAGAGTGCCTATAGCAGGTTTAGTTGCCGCAGGTATCTTCGCTGCACAAATGCTAAATTGGCCAATTCCAGGAGGTACTTCTGCACATTTTGTTGGAGGTGCTGTTGCAGCTATAATCTTAGGCCCATTTTTGGGATGTATTGCAATGGTTTCAGTTGTTTCTATTCAAGCATTAGTATTTGGAGACGGAGGTATTACTGCATTGGGCACTAATCTATTTAGCATGGCTATCGTTGGCGTATTCGTAGCTTACTACATATATAAAGCATTAAATAAATATAATACTAAAATAGCCGCTTTTGTTGCAGGATGGATTGGAATAACATTAGGGGCGATCAATACTGGAATCGCCACTGGACTATCGTCTACTTTCCAGTACGCAATAACTACTACAGTGCCAATAATGGGCATATGGCATGGAATTTTAGGGATAATTGAAGGATTG
Source organism: Candidatus Methanofastidiosum methylothiophilum (assembly GCA_001587575.1). Taxonomy (GTDB): domain Archaea; phylum Methanobacteriota_B; class Thermococci; order Methanofastidiosales; family Methanofastidiosaceae; genus Methanofastidiosum. Next base: position 3,256 of record LNJC01000021.1, on the reverse strand, counting down.
ATAACAGTTGCCATTATTGCATATATTGAGAAAAATCGTGAAGATATTCTTTATATTTCCAATAAAACTAAAAATAAGTCTAGGAGTGGAAAAAAATGAACTTCAAAGATTTTATTAAAGAACATAAAAAAGCAGTCCTGGTAATTCTAGTTGCCATAATAGTATCTCCTCTATTTGCTTTGGCCGCTGATGCTGTCGGGTATTCTGAGCCTTTGGAAAAATCCGCAGACCATCTTGGAGCAGAAGAAAGTCCAATTTATGGCGGTATTCTCCCTGACTATTCTGTACCAGGTGTAGATTCACCTATTGGAACTTTTATAGCTGGCTTAGTAGGATCTATAGTAACTCTTATAATCATGTTAGGAGTAACCATGGCAATAAAAGGTCGAAATAATTGAAATATGAACCAGTAGAAGCACTTCTTAAAAGTGCTTCACAATACTTTGAAGTTTTTTTTATTCAAGAAAACGTGAAAGGCCCTATAAGATTAGTGGATACAAGGATAGGATTAATAGGATTTTTAATTTTAGTTCTACTGAGTATCTCTACATTTTCACCTCCCAAGCTATTTTTTATTTTTTTTAATTTACTTTTATTAATTGTAGTATCCAATATCCCTATTAGAACTTATCTTAAACGAGTAGGATTAATTCCTTTATTTATTTTTACAATTATGTTGCCGCAAATTTTTATATCTTCATTTGAGTACGCAATTCTCTTTACCTTCCGAGTATGTCTTGCGGTATCTTTTTTAATAATATTTACTTTGATAACTCCATTTAAAGAAATTCTTACTTCACTAAGATTTTATAAAATACCTGAGATATTAGTTCTCACTTTATCTTTTACTTACAGTTATACGTATTTAGTATTTAATGAATTGTATAGAATTTTAATTGCAAGAGAAAGTAGAAGATTTAATAATAAAAGCTATAGAAAAATTTGGCATGAAGGGGGAGAACTATTAGGTATGTTCTTTATTAAAGTATATGAGCGTGGGGAAAATATACATCTTGCAAGAATATCAAGAGGTTATAGCAATATGCCATATTCAGTAAAATTTATTAAATTTAATCTTATGCCTAATATAATTTTCATCAGTTTCATTGCCTCGGTCACTGTAGGATGGATGGTACTTTGAATATAATTGAAGCAAAAAATATTGAATATGTTTATCCTGACAAAACAAAAGGGATAAAGAAATTTAGTCTGGATATCAAAGAATATGAAAGAGTTGTTTTGTTAGGTTCAAACGGATGTGGAAAATCTACTTTATTAAAAATATTTGCGGGGCTGATTAAACCTACTTCTGGATATATCAAGATTTTTGAAAAAGATATTAATAGAGATAATTATCTCTTTTTAAGAAAAAACATAGGATTCCTGTTTCAGAATCCAGATGATTTCCTATTTAATCCAACTGTTGAAGATGAGTTGATATATACACCAATGCAACTAGGGCTCTCGAATAAAGAAGCAAAGTCTCTGATTTCTGAGAATGCTAAATACTTCGGAGTTAAAAAACTATATGAAAAGCCTCCATTTAGGCTCAGCGGCGGAGAAAAAAAGAGAGTAGCACTTGCATGTGTTCTTCAATTAAAACCAAAATTGTTAATATTAGATGAGCCTACTTCAAATATTGATGGAAAGACTCGAAAAAAAATATTGCAGTTTTTAGATGAATACAAAGGAACTATGATAATATCAACACATGAAATCGATTTTGTAAGGAAGATTTCAAATAAAGTAGTTTTACTTTCTCCTAAGAAAGAATTATTAAAGATTGGGGGAATCGAGCTACTCGAAGATACAAAATATTTAGAGGCTGCTGAAATAATCTAAATAATATATTCTTCTGGTCTTTTTATATTACAATTTAATCTAATTTAATTAAGATTATTAACTAAACCTGACCCTGTCAATCTTCTCTTTAATCGCATCAATCACGATTGGATCGTCATTCCATGCGCCTAGATTAATAACTTCAATACAATTTGGTAATTCACACTTAGAAACAAGTTCAGGCAAGTCGCACATGCTGTGAATGCTATCGGCACTAATTGCAGCAGAGAAATAAAATATCTTCTCTACCGCATTCTGAATTAATTTATGAATAGCTTCCGAGGTGCAAGGCTCTCTAAACTCCATCCATGCAAGATCTAGATTTTTACGATCGTATCCATCTTTAACAAATAGTTCTAAAACATCTTTTCTAAATTTAATCTCATGCTCTGTTTCTGTTGGCCATTTCATGTCCCACTCTTTAGGCTGACCGTGCCCCACAAGCAAAACTCCAACTTTTTTCTTATCTGCATTTCCAAGATTCTTGTTTACTCTTTCAACAAACATGCTCTGCAAAGTCTTTGAATCCCAAAGTGGGCCAGTATAGGATATTGAAACTCCATAGTCTTCAAAATTAATTTTTTCAATTAACTCCTTACCTTCCGCAGTATGATTTGAAATGGTAAGGAAAACTTCACTTACAACAATTCTGCTTGCCCCCTCATTTAATGCTGTGATAACTGCAGCATCGGGTCTTGGGTCGTCCTCTAGAAATGAAAGATAAAATTTAGTAGATAGGTCCCCTTCTTTTCTAAATCGTTCTTCAAGGGATTTTATCATCTTTTCATGCATTTTCTTATGATGGCTAAATCCAACGTGAATATATTTTTTCCTTAACATGTGAAGAAAGATTGGCCTTAATAAAAACGGTATAAATTTAATCTTCTGTTGATCAAACTCTCTGAACTGGTTTATCCATCCTATTGGGTTATAGTCTTCTGGCTCACCATGGGTAAAATAAATAACTGCAGTGTGCCCCTTCCCTAGATCACCTTTTTTCCTAGTAAGCTCTGGAACATCTCTTTTATCTTTCGTTGATAGTACTTTATAGGTCATGATATAGTAGCCAGCTGTGATAGCCAGTAGAAATGTAAGAATGAGAATCTCTACCTCATCCCTATAGGTATATAGAAGAGAAATGAAAATAATAAATTCAATTATTAACAAGGTTAAATAAATCCTAATCTTACTCTGATGAACTGTTAGATATATAACAATTGTCACTCCCACCAATAACCCAATAATAATGGCCATCAGAGGTAAAATATAGTAAATCTAATCACCTTATTAAAAATTGATTCATTATCAATTAAAAAATTTGTTATTGTTTTATGAAATCTGTGTAATCTGCTAAAAATTTCGCCTAGCTTTAAATCTTGATTTTTCTAATATTGACATGAAGCTAGACAATGAA
>LNJC01000020.1 GCA_001587575.1 Candidatus Methanofastidiosum methylothiophilum | reverse complement strand
ATAATTAATTAATAAGGCATTAGCCATAATATGAAAATAAGGTGATAAAATTCTTGTAAGCGTCTTCAGGAAGTCACCGAAAAGCTTAAATAGCACTCCATTTTCAATTCCAAAAGCTGAAATCTGCACCCTGAAGAGGCTTTTTGTAAAAAAAACTCCTTTTACACGGGCTCGTAGCTCAGTCTGGCTAGAGCACCGGCCTTTTAAGCCGGGAGTCGGGGGTTCAAATCCCCTCGAGCCCGTCACATCCAAGGAGAGGTAATAATGACGAAAAAAAAGATTAATATATTGGATAATGAATTTGTCCCTGAGCATACTATTCTTACAGAAGAAGAATCTAATGAACTTCTACAGAAATTTAATATAACTTATGATAAACTTCCCCTAATTCTAGAAACTGATCCAGTTGTAAAAATTATTGGAGCCAAATATGGGGATATAATTAAAATTGTAAGATCCGATTCTCCTGCAGGAAAAAGTGTTTTCTATAGATATGTCATAGGCGAAGACGCAAAACAAGGATTGGAAGAAGATTTAGTTGATGAAATAGTTGAAGAGGAGCCCACAGAGGAATAGAGGTGGTATTAGTTGGATAGATGGGTAGTTATTGAATCATTTTTTAATGAGAAAGGTTTCGTAAGACAGCATCTTGATTCTTTTAATGATTTTGTTGGAAAAAGACTTCAGGAAGTTATTGATGAGCAAGCCAAGATTGAGACCGATATTGAAGGATTTTATGTTAAGTTTGGTAAGATAAGGGCAGGGGAGCCTGTATACAAGGAAGCAGATGGTTCCAAGAGAGATTTTTTCCCACAAGAAGCAAGGCTTAGAAGTCTTTCCTATGTAGTTCCTCTTTATCTTGAGTTCATACCTGTTATAGATGAGAAGGAAAGAGAGCCTGTAGAGGTAGAGATTGGTAAACTCCCTATAATGTTAAAATCAAATGCTTGTAGTCTCCACGGATTGGGAAGAGATGAGTTGATTTTGAAAGGAGAAGATCCAAGAGATCCTGGCGGGTATTTCATAATTAATGGTGCAGAAAGAGTTGTAGTTGCCATTGAAGATTTGGCACCTAACAGGATATTAGTTGAAATTGATGAGAGATTGTCTGTTGCTATAGCTAAGGTATTCTCAACAAGAAGTGGATTTAGGGCATTAGTAACAGTTGAGAGAAAAAAAGATGGGCTACTTAGAGTTTCATTCCCTTCTCTTCCAGGAAAGATGCCATTTGTAACTTTAATGAAATCATTAGGTCTTGAAAAAGATATTGATATAGTAAACGCAGTATCTTCTGAAAAGGATATCCAAAAAGAACTATTGGATAACTTGGAAGAGTCAATGGACGTAACTGATAAAGAACTTGCACTTGACTATCTTGGTAAGAGACTTGCGATGGGCCAACAGAAGGAGTACAGATTGAAAAGAGCAGAGATGGCTCTTGACAAATATCTTTTACCCCATATAGGTACTGAAGAGTCCGACAGATTAAGAAAGGCATATTATCTTGGTATAATGGCTAATAGGGTAATTGAGCTTTCACTTGGTAAGAGAGAGTCAGATGACAAGGACCATTATGCAAACAAGAGATTAAAATTGGCCGGTGACCTTTTAGAAAATTTATTCAGATTATCATTCGTTCAACTTACAAGAGATATAAAATATCAGCTTGAGAGAACATATGCAAGGGGCAGATTTGAGGAAGGAAACGAAGGTGACTTTGTAAAGAAGTCAGTCAGGGCAGACGTTTTGACAGAAAGAATCAGATATGCAATGGCAACTGGAACATGGCCCGGTGGCAGAATGGGTATCAGTCAGCTTATGGACGACACAAACTTCATGTCAAGGTTCTCCCACCTAAGAAGAGTTCTTTCTCCACTTTCAAGAACACAGCCTCACTTTGAAGCTAGAGATCTTCACCCAACTCACTGGGGGAGAATATGCCCAAGTGAAACACCCGAGGGTCCGAACTGCGGTCTTGTAAAAAACATGGCTTTGATGTCTTACATCTCAATTGGTTCAAATGAACTTGACATCCAGAACTATCTATTCTCTTTAGGTTTAGAACAGATCACAGATGTAGCAGGACTTAAAGTAATGACTTACATTTATCTTAATGGTAATCTAATTGGATTTGTAAAAGATGGAAACTCCTTTACTGAAACTGTCAGAAAAGACAGAAGAAAAGGAAAGATTGACAACGAAGCAAACATTGTTTACTATGAGATGACAAATGAAATCCACATAAACTGCGATCCAGGAAGGGTCAGAAGACCCTTAATCATAGTAGAAGATGGAAAACCTCTATTAACTCAAGAGCATGTAAAAGCCATTGAGAGAAGGGCCAAATCATGGTCAGATCTAATTGCTGAGGGAGTAATTGAGTATTTGGACGCAGAAGAGGAAGAAAATACTCTTATTGCGCTTTCAGAGGAGGATTTGACACCAGAACACACACATCTTGAAATTTATTCACCCTCAATTCTTGGAGTATGTGCTTCAATTGTTCCATTTGCAGAACACAATGCAGCGCCAAGAAACTCTTACGGAGCTGGAATGGGGAAACAGAGTCTTGGATTCTCACAATCCAACTTCAAACTAAAAGTTGAAACAAGAGGGCATTTGATGTACTATCCTCAGATGCCAATTGTAAAAACCAAAGTTATGGATGCAGTTGGATTTAACAACAGACCTGCAGGGCAGAACTTTGTAGTTGCAGTCCTTTCTTACTTGGGATACAACATAGAAGATGCACTCATAATTAACAAGAGTTCAGTGGACAGAGGTCTTGGAAGAACTACCTTCTTTAGAACCTATGATTCAGATGAAAGAAGATATCCCGGTGGACAACAGGATAAGTTTGAAGTTCCTGATGAGGCAGTGAGTGGATATAGAGGGCCCGATGCTTATGAAAATCTTGACATTGATGGATTCATAAGACCTGAGTCTGTAGTTAAAGGAGGCGACGTATTAATCGGAAGAACTAGCCCTCCAAGGTTCTTAGAAGAATTGGATGAGTTTGGAACTGCAATTGAAGGCAGAAGAGAAACCTCTATTGGAGTAAGACCTTCAGAAAAAGGAATCATTGACTTAGTGTTATTGAGTGAAACTGAAGATGGTAACAAACTTGTTAAGATTAAAGCTAGAGATGAGAGAATACCTGAGCTTGGAGACAAGTTTGCATCAAGACACGGCCAGAAGGGTGTCTTAGGATTCTTATGTCCTCAGAAGGACATGCCCTTTACAGAACAGGGTATAACTCCAGACCTTATTATTAATCCTCATGCTATACCTTCAAGAAAAACAGTTGGCCAGATTTTGGAAATGATTGGAGGCAAAGCAGGTTCGCTTAAAGCAAAGACAATAGATGCAACATTATTTGCCGGTGAAAAAGAAGCAGATATAAGGCAAATACTTCAGGATTTTGGATTTAAGAATACTGGAAGAGAAAGATTATACAACGGAATAACTGGAGAAGTAATTGAAGCAGACATATTTGTTGGAGTATGTTACTACCAGAAGTTACATCACATGGTCGCTGACAAAATACATGCAAGGTCTCGTGGACCAAGACAGATGCTTACAAGACAGCCAACTGAAGGAAAGGCCAGAGAAGGAGGTCTTAGGTTCGGTGAAATGGAAAGAGACTGTCTAGTTGGACACGGAACTAGTTTGCTATTGAAAGAAAGACTACTTGAAGCTTCTGACAAAGCCGATATACTTGTATGCGGAAAATGTGGATCCTTGGCAGTTTATGATAAACTTAGAAACAGGGAATACTGCCCAATTTGTGAAGAAGAAACTGATATTTACCCAGTTGAAATGTCTTATGCATTTAAGCTTTTATTAGAGGAGTTAAAATCTATGTGTTTAGACCCAAAATTAAAACTTAGGGATAGGGCGTGATCATCATGTTCAAAGTACCAAAAGTAATAGATAAAATTCAGTTTGGAATATTATCTCCCGAAGACGTAAGAAAGATGTCAGTTTTAAGAGTAATCACGGCCGATACTTATGATGATGATGGTTACCCTATAGAAAAAGGTTTGATGGACCAGAGACTTGGGGTAATTGATCCTGGGTTAAAGTGTAAGACTTGTGGTCAGAAATTTGGTGACTGCCCCGGACACTTCGGACACATAGAACTTGCAAGACCTGTTATACATGTTGGCCATGCCAAAGACGTTCATAAGATTTTAAAATCTGTATGTAGAGACTGTGGAAAATTAAAACTTGACGCATCACAAAGAGAGCATTTCCAAGAACAGTTATCCAAAGCAACTGACAGATTAAAGAGCAAAGAACTTGTTGTAAAAGAAGCTATGGACAAGGCGGCAAAAGCAGTGTGCCCATGGTGTGGTAGCGATAAGAGGACAATAAAGTTCGAAAAACCATATACTTTTTATGAAGAGTGGGGCGAGGAAAGAAACAAACTAACCCCAATAGATGTTAGGGAGCGTTTAGAGAAAATTCCTGTTGAGGACTACGAATTAATTGGAGTCAATAAAGATGTTTCAAAGCCTGAATGGATGGTACTGACGGTATTGCCCGTTCCTCCAGTCACAGTAAGGCCTTCTATTACCCTTGAATCAAGCGTAAGAAGTGAAGATGATTTAACTCACAAGTTAGTAGATATTATAAGAATCAATCAGAGACTTAGAGAGAATATAGACGCAGGGGCACCACAGCTTATTGTAGAGGATTTATGGGAGCTTTTACAGTATCACGTAACAACTTACTTTAATAATAGTACTTCGGGAGTACCTCCTGCAAGACATAGATCAGGAAGAATTCTAAAAACTATATCTCAGAGATTATCCGGAAAAGAAGGTAGATTCAGGTCAAATCTCTCAGGTAAGAGAGTAGACTTTTCTGCAAGAACAGTTGTCTCACCTGATCCTTATATCAGTATAAATGAAGTGGGAGTGCCCGACTTTGTAGCATCAGAATTAACAGTGCCAGAAAGGGTAACTGCATACAACCTTGAAGAAATGAAAAAGATTGTAAGAAACGGTCCAAACAAACATCCTGGAGCAAATTACGTAATCAGAAATGACGGAAGAAGAAAAAAAATCACTGACACTACAAAAGATGACGTAGCTGAAGAACTTGACGTTGGATTTATAGTTGAAAGGCAACTAAGAGATGGGGATATTGTATTATTCAATAGGCAGCCTTCACTTCACAGACTTTCAATAATGGCCCATGAAGTAAGGGTAATGCCCTATAAAACCTTTAGACTTAATCTCTGTGTATGTCCACCCTATAATGCTGATTTTGATGGAGACGAAATGAACTTACATCTTCCTCAAACAGAAGAGGCAAGAAGCGAAGCGGGAATAATAATGAAAGTCCAGGAGAATATAATCTCTCCTAGATACGGAGAGCCTGTAATTGGTGGTATGCAAGATTATATTTCTGGCGCATATCTAATGACAAGAGATGGATCAGAGTTTTCCGCTGAAGAAGTCGAAGAGAGTTTCTATGAATCCGATATCTTAAAGAGTAAAGTTGATGTCGATGCATTCAAAGACAGGTCAAAATCATGGACAGGAAAAGAATTATTTGAAGTCTTACTACCAAAGGATTTGAGCGTCGAGTTCAGATCAAAGACTTGCAGAAAGTGTGAAAAATGTGAATTTGATAACTGTAAATTTGACAATTATGTTGTTATAAAAGAAGGAAAACTTCTAAAGGGAGTAATTGACGGGGCAGCATTCAAGGCAAGATCAAGCTGCAAACTACTAGATAAGATAGTTAAAGATTACGGCTCTGATGAAGGAAGAGAGTTCTTAGACTGTGTCACAAAGCTTATAATTTCAGTAATAATGAAAGTAGGGCTTACAACTGGTATAGATGATGTTGACATTCCTGAAGAAGGCCTTGAAAGAATTGATGAGATATTAGAAAACGCACATAAAAAAGTTATGGAAAATATTGAGGCTTACAACAGAGGAGAACTAGAGAAACAACCAGGTCAAACCCTAGAAGACACTCTTGAAAATAGAATTATGGCAGAACTTGCAAAGGCAAGAGACAACGCTGGCGGAGTAGCAGAGCAATACCTTGGAATGAAGAGGCACGCTGTTATAATGGCAAAGACTGGTGCAAAAGGAAACATGCTAGACTTGACTCAGATGGCCGCATGTTTAGGGCAGATGACTGTTAGAGGAAAGAGACTACACAGAGGATACCAAGACAGAAGCTTACCACACTTCAAACGTGGAGACCGTTCTGCAAAGGCAAGAGGCTTTGTAAGCGCAAGTTACAGAAAAGGACTTTCACCAACTGAATTCTTCTTCCATTCAATGGGAGGAAGAGAAGGTCTTGTGGATACTGCAGTTAGAACAGCACAATCAGGTTACATGCAGAGAAGATTAATTAATGCTTTACAAGACTTGAAGGTTGAAAAAGATAGAAGCGTAAGAGATAACAGTAATAATATTATCCAATTTGAGTATGGCGAAGATGGAGTCGATCCATCAAGAAGCTCTTATGGACAGGCAGTAGATATCGATTGGATAGTTCATAAAACATTGGCAATGAGGAAGTCATGAGGTGTTATAATGGCAGATTTAACTTATATTGATACTCAAATTGAAAAAAATGGAGACAAATTGACTGAACACATTTTAGGCCAGCTTAAAGAAAAACTATACTTCGCCAATGAAAAATACAATTTATCTAATGATGAAGTAGTTTCTATAATCGAAGAATGCATTAAAGCTTATGAGAAATCTCTTGTTGATCCTGGCGAAGCAGTAGGAACAGTAGCTGCACAAAGTCTTGGTGAGCCAGGAACACAAATGACATTAAACACTTTCCATTATGCTGGTGTAGCCGATATCAACGTTACATTGGGGCTTCCCAGAATTATTGAAATTGTCGACGCAAGAAAAGATCCAAATACGCCAGTCATGAGAATTTATCTTGATGAAGATATTAGGGAAAGCAGGGAAAAGGCCGAAGAAATAGTAAAGGAAATCGAAGGTACAACAATTGAGAGTATTTCTAAAAGCATGAAAATAGATGTTATCAACATGTCAATTGTAGTTGAACTTGACACTTACAAGATGCAAAAACAAGGGCTTACTCTAGATGACATTAAAGAAAAACTTTATAAATTGAAAAAAGTTGAGAGCATCGAAGACGAGGACAACTTTTTAACTTTAAAGGCCGGTGACGTTTCTCTTATGGAACTTAGAAAATTTTTTAACAGAGTGAAAAGCCACCAGCTTAAAGGAATAAAGAATGTAAAAAGAGCCCTAATCAAAAAAGAAGCAGAAGAATACGTGATATACACAGAAGGTTCAAATCTTGGGGAAGCATTTAAAATACCTGGAGTTGACATAACAAGATCAATATCAAATGATATAAACGAAATACAGAGAGTGCTTGGAATTGAAGCTGCAAGACGGGCTATTGTTGATGAAATTAGAAAGACCCTAGAGGAACAGGGTTTAGATGTCGATATTAGACACATAATGTTACTTGCTGATTTAATGACTATGGAGGGAGAAATAAAGCAGATAGGAAGGCATGGAATAAGTGGAGAGAAGTCCAGTATACTTGCTAGGGCTTCCTTTGAAGTTACTACCAACCATCTAATGAAAGCAGCAAAGTTTGGAGAAATCGACTCCTTATCAGGAGTAACGGAGAACGTTATAATAGGGCAACCGATACCCATGGGTACAGGAAATGTTAAACTTATAATGAAAAAGTAGGAGGTTATTCAATGGACTTAAATAGAGAGATAAAAAGAACAGTAGACACCGGAAAGGTGATACTTGGAACTAATAAATCCATTAATTCTCTTAAGACGGGTAACGCTAAGATGATTATCTATACTCAAAACTGTCCTAAAAGTATAAAAGAAGATATTTTATACTACTCAAAGATATCAGGCATACCCATTTTAGAGTTTGGTGGTACATCACTGGAACTTGGTACAGTTTGTGGTAAACCATTCCTTGTTTCAGTAATGGCAGTCATGTCTCCAGGAGAGTCAAATATACTTTCTGGAGGTAGGGTTTATGGGAATTAAAATATCTACCGACGAGATAAAGTATATTGGTCTTTTTGAAAGCATGACTGGCGCAACTGTTAAAGATTGTATTTTTGAAGATAATAAGAATAAAATTGTTTATGTTGTTAAAGAAGGCGACATGGGACTTGCCATAGGTAAGAATGGTGCAAATGCACAGAGAGTAAAAGAAACTCTGAATAAGCCAATAGATATTATTGAGTATTCAGATGATCCTGTTAAGTTTATTATGAATATTATCTGGCCTGTTAAAGTAAAAAGTATTCATGTTTCAGAGAGAAAAGATGGCAAGAAAATAGCAGTTCTTGATATTAATAAGAAAGATAAAGGTCTTGTAATAGGAAAAGAGGGAAAAAATATTGATCGAATCAAAAACCTATTAAAGAGACATCATAATCTTGACGATATAATGATCATGTAGAGGTCGTAAATATGAGCAAACCACATGGTAGAAACGCTGCGAGAAAGATCGAGGGCGTAAGAAAAAAATTTAGATGGAAAGATAAGGTTTACAAGATCAGAGAGCTTGATTTAAAAGTTAAGTCTGATCCTTTAGAAGGTAGCCCACAGGCTAGAGGGATTGTACTCGAGAAGGTACCTATTGAGGCAAAACAGCCTAACTCAGCCCTTAGAAAATGCATTAGAGTTCAGCTTATTAAAAACGGTAGGCAGATAACTGCATTTTGCCCGGGAGACGGCGCTATCAACTTCATAGACGAGCACGATGAGGTCGTAATTGAAGGAATTGGTGGCAGACAGGGTGGTTCAATGGGAGATATCCCTGGGGTCAGATTTAAAGTAATTAAGGTAAACAGAGTTTCATTAAATGAGATGGTTAAAGGAAGGAAAGAGAAACCAGTAAGGTAGATATTATGGATGTCAAAGAGAGATTTTATGTTCCTGATAATCTTAAAGTATTTGGCAAGTGGGATACAGATATTGCCGTAGAAGATTTAGGAATAAAGAGTTATGTTAATCTTACCCCTGTTATAGTTCCACATACTGCAGGAAGACACCAAAAGAGAAGGTTTTGGAAAAACAAGATCAACATTGTTGAAAGACTTGGAAACAAAATGATGAGATCAGGTTCTGCAGGGAGAAAGACGGGTGGAAGATTCTTAAGAAGGCACGGTGGCTACACAGGCAAGAAACAGGCCACGTATAAAACATTAAAACTTGCTTTTGATGATATCAACAAAAAGACAAAACAGAATCCATTGGAAGTATTGGTCAAAGCACTCGAATATGCGGGGCCAAGAGAAGAAGTTACAACACTTTCTTATGGGGGAATTAAGTATCATCTTTCAGTAGATACAGGATCACAAAGAAGACTTGATATGGCACTTAAGAACATAGCACTTGGTGCAAGTCTTAAAACATTTAAAACAAAGAAGAAGTTCCACGAAACATTGGCTGAAGAAATTATTCTTGCTTCAAAAGGAGATATGGCAAGCTTTTCTGTTAACAAGAAGGAAGAAGTAGAGAGGATAGCAAAATCAGCCAGATAATTTGGTTGTGGTGATTCATTATGGGCAGAAAAGAAGAGATGGCGAAGAGAGTTAAGGAATTAATGAACGATCCAGTGCACATAAGAAATACTGGAATAGCCGCGCACATTGATCACGGTAAAACTACATTGAGTGATAATCTTCTCTCTGGTGCAGGTCTTATGTCAGAGGACCTCGCCGGAAAACAGCTCGTCTTAGACTTCGATGAGCAGGAACAGGCAAGAGGAATTACTATTAATGCAGCTAACGTATCAATGGTACATAAATACAAAGGACAGGATTATCTAGTTAACTTAATTGATACTCCCGGCCACGTTGATTTTGGAGGAGACGTTACTAGAGCAATGAGGGCAATCGATGGATGTATTATAGTTGTCTGTGCCGTAGAGGGCAAGATGCCTCAGACAGAAACTGTAGTAAGACAAGCTCTAAAAGAAAAAGTAAAACCAACACTTTTCATAAACAAAGTTGATAGGTTAATCAGGGAACTTCAGCTTTCACCAGAAGAACTTCAGAACAGGTTTGTCAAAATTATTAATGAAGTTAACAAATTAATTAAGAATGCCGCACCTCCAGAATTTAAGGACAGTTGGCAGGTCAGCGTTACCGAAGGTAGTGTGTCATTTGGTTCAGCTTATTACAACTGGGCCATAAACGTCCCTTACATGAAAAAGAGTGGAATCACATTCAAAGATATCATTGAGCACTGTATGAACGACACACAAAAAGAGCTTTCTAAAAAATCACCTTTACATGAAATCCTTCTTGACATGATGGTTACACACCTTCCAAATCCATTAGTAGCTCAGAAATACAGGATACCTCAGATATGGAAGGGAGACTTAGAGAGCACAGTTGCTAAGGACATGTTAGAATGTAATCCAAAAGGAAACCTTGGGATGGTAGTCACAAAAATTGTCCAAGACCCTCATGCAGGTGAAATCTGCGTAGGTAGAATTTTCTCAGGCACAATAAAAACTGGTCAGGAAGTTTGGATTGTAGCTACAAAATCTAAGAGAAGAGTCCAGCAAGTCGGAATATTCATGGGGGCAGACAGAGAAAACTTAGAAGTAGTTCCATGTGGTAACATTGTCGCAGTTACAGGTTTGAAAGAAGCAATTGCCGGTGAAACAATATGTACCGGCGATGAGCCAATCACACCATTTGAAGCAATTAAGCACTACTCAGAGCCTGTAGTTACAGTTGCAGTTGAGCCGAAGAATACCAAAGATTTAGCAAAGTTAGTTGAAGTCTTAAGACAAGTTTCAAAAGAAGACCCAACCTTAGTTGCAAAGATAAACGAAGACAGCGGAGAATACTTGCTTTCCGGTATGGGAGAACTTCACTTGGAAGTCGTAGGTTACAGAATTACTCACGATAGAGGAATTGACATTAAATTATCCCAACCAATAGTTATATACAGAGAATCAATTGACGGAAAGTCTGAGCCAATAGAAGGTAAATCTCCAAACAAACACAACAAGTTCTACATGCAAGTTGAGCCATTAGATGACAAGATTTACAATGCAATAAAAGAGGGAATAATTCCAGAAGGCAGAATTAAAGGAAAGGATTTAGGCCCACAGTTAAGAGAACTTGGAATGAGCACTGAAGAAATAAAGGGAATTGCAGATGTTTACAATGGAAACATATTCTTCAACATGACAAAAGGTATTGTTTACATTAACGAAGTAATAGAACTTGTTATACAGTCAATACATGAAGTAATAGATGGAGGGCCCTACTCAAGAGAGCCTGTAATGAAACTTAAGATAAGTCTTGTGGACTGTAAACTTCACGAGGATTCAATTCACAGAGGCCCAGCACAAGTAATCCCTGCTGTAAGAGAGGGATTATTTGCAGCAATGCTTTATGCAAGACCTGTGATATATGAGCCTATTCAGAAAGTTACTATTACAACACCCCAAGATTACATGGGTGCTGTAACAAGAGAAATGCAGTCTAGAAGAGGGCAGATAGTTGATATCTCTCAGGAAGGAGATACCACAACAGTTGTAGCTATTGCACCAGTTTCTCAGATGTTTGGATTTGCAGGAGATATAAGAGGTGCAACTGAAGGAAGAGCATTATGGTCAACTGAATATGCAGGTTATCAGAAGCTCCCAACAGAACTTCAGGCACAGACTGTCGAATCTATCAGAAAGAGGAAAGGACTCAAACCACAGCCTCCAAAACCTGAAGATTACCTTAATATGTAAAATGGAAAAAGCTTAAAAATGGATTTAATTTAGAGGATTATACCAGATATAATAAAAATATATTAAAAAAGGAGGAAATATTATGGCAACTCAAAAACCACACTTAAATGTAGCCTTTATTGGCCATGTCGATCACGGTAAGTCTACATCCGTAGGTCAATTACTAGTTATGCACGGTGATATCAGAGCAGATCTTATCAAGAAGTTCGAG
Source organism: Candidatus Methanofastidiosum methylothiophilum (assembly GCA_001587575.1). Classification (GTDB taxonomy): domain Archaea; phylum Methanobacteriota_B; class Thermococci; order Methanofastidiosales; family Methanofastidiosaceae; genus Methanofastidiosum. The sequence continues at coordinate 19,617 of LNJC01000020.1, read as the reverse complement.
GAAATGGGAGAAAAAGGTAAGACGTTTAAGTTTGCTTGGGTAATGGATAACTTAAAGGAAGAGAGAGAAAGAGGAGTTACAATTGATCTTTCTCACAAGAAGTTTGAAACTGATTCAAAATATATTACAATTGTGGACTGTCCAGGTCACAGAGATTTCGTTAAGAACATGATTACAGGAGCATCTCAGGCAGATGCTGCAGTTCTCGTAGTTGCAGTAAACGATGGTATCATGCCCCAGACACAGGAACACGTTTTCTTGTCTAGAACACTTGGTATCCAGCAAATAGCAGTATTGGTAAACAAGATGGACACAGTAAACTACTCTCAGGAGAAGTTTAACGCCATTAAAGCAGAAGTAGAAAAATTAATCAAGACAGTAGGATTCAAAGTTGAAGAAACAAAGTTCATACCTGCTTCAGCATTTAACGGAGACAACATTGTTGGAAAATCTGACAAGACACCATGGTACACAGGACCATCACTATTAGAAGCCGTAGATTCATTCAAAGAGCCAGAAAAACCAACCGACAAGCCACTTAGACTTCCAATTCAGGATGTTTACACAATTACTGGTGTAGGTACAGTTCCTGTAGGAAGAGTAGAAACTGGTATCATGAAGAAGGGAGACACAGTAATGTTTGAACCAGCTTCAACAGTATTTGGAAAACAAATTGCTGGTGAAGTAAAGACAATCGAAATGCACCACGAATCACTTGATCAGGCATTACCAGGAGACAACGTAGGATTCAACGTTAGAGGTGTTGGAAAGAACGACATTAAGAGAGGAGATGTTCTAGGACATCCAAGCAACCCACCAAGAGTAGTCACATTAAACGACTCTTTCAAAGCACAGATAGTAGTATTAAGACACCCAACAGCAATAACTGCTGGATACACACCAGTATTCCACTGCCACACAGCACAGGTAGCATGTACTTTTGAAAAACTACTTGCTGAACTTGATCCAAAGACCGGTAACGTAAAGGCTGAAAACCCTGACTTCCTAAAGAGCGGTAGCGCTGCAATTGTCCAGATAAAGCCAACAAAGCCCATGGTAATTGAGGAGATTAAAGTAATACCTCAGTTGGGCAGGTTTGCTGTAAGGGATATGGGAGCAACAGTCGCCGCTGGAATGGTCCAGTCTATCATAAAGGCATAAAATTTAATTAATTTATTTTTTATTTAAATGAGGCGATATAGTTGCAAAAAGCTAGAATAAGATTGACTGCAATGGAAACTCAGAAACTTGACGAAGTTTGCTCGCAAGTTAAAAAGATAGCGGAGCGCACAGGCGTAGACATTGCTGGACCAATACCATTACCAACAAAGAAATTAAAGGTACCAGTTAGAAAATCAACTTCTGGTGACGGTAAGGCTACTTGGGAGCGATGGGAAATGAGGATTCACAAAAGACTCATTGAAATTGACGCTGACGAAAGAACAATGAGACAGATAATGAGAGTCAAGGTTCCAGAAAGAGTTAACATTGAAATTGAACTATTGTCTTAATCTTTTATTGTATTTAAAAAAATACAATTATCTCTTCTTTGATAGAATTATAACATATAATAATTTAGTTCTGATCAAATCACCTTCTTTAATTAAATTTAAATATTGAATACCGTTTTTTTATCTATGGGTGATATACACGATTGATTTAATAGCTGTAGGCGCATTAGGACTTATCGGAATAATAGGTTTTGTTGCGTTAGTTTTTATAGATGCTATCTTCCTATGGATTGGAACAAAATTTGCAGGTATTGAAAAGGCATCCTTCGGTAAGGCTATAATTGGTGTACTTGTATTGATAGTACTTAGTGCAATCTTAGGATCTGTTCTTGGTCCACTAGGTTTTCTCGGTATCATTCTAAGTTTTATAATAACATTATGGGCTGTTAAGACTTTATATGGAACTTCCTGGGGCAAGGCATTTTTATCGCTGATACTAGCTTTCATAGTGCTTGCAGTTGTTTTGTTAGCACTATTAGGTGTTGGACTTTCAAGCCTAGGAGTTTTTTAATTTTTATATTTTTAAGGGAGTGCAAATGATAATAAGAAATTGTACTGTAGAAGATGTTGACAAAGTCAGAAGATTTGTCAATGAATGTAAACCTTTAGATTTACATACTCCCTTCACTTACTGGGCATTATTTAATTATTTCCCTAATCTATGTTTTTTAATGGAAGAGGAAGAAAATGTTATTGGATTTATATCCGGCTTAAGGAGCTCTATTGAGAATAATATGGTATATCTTTGGCAGATTGGAGTATCAAAAGATCAACGTGGAAAGAATTATGCTTCAGTTTTAATAGACCATTTTATTAAGGGCGTTATTTCTATAGAATGTGATAAAATTCAAGTTTCAATAGCTCCACAGAATCAATCAAGCAACAATACTTTTTTTAAATATGCAAAAATACACTCTTATAATTTTGGAAAAATAGGCGAAGTAAAATATCATGATAAATTGACCGATAAGAAGGAATATGAAATTTTATATCAGATTGATCTTTAATTGCCCACAAATTTTATAAACTAACTAACCTGAGGAAAAATTAAGCCGAGGTCGCATAGCTAGGATTAGTGCGCCGGACTTGAGATCCGGTTTCCCTTCGGGATGCGGGAGTTCAAATCTCCCCCTCGGCGCTTTCGCCTTTTTTTGTGCAATATTTATATAATGTGAAAATATTCTTTAGAGTAGCTTAAGGGGATCTTATGGATATCTTGAATGATGTTATTTGGCCAAATGGGGTAAAAGAAGCAATAGAAAGAGAAGATGTTGAAAAAGTTAAGAAGATAATGAAAACTGCTGATGATTTTCTTTCTCAGTTTAGTCCACAAATGATTACTGTTGAAGAATTCAAAGAAGATTTAAAGAATTTAGAAAATCTTGTAATATTTGACCTAAGAGATAAAAAAAGCTTTGATGATAATTCAATCAAAAATAGCATTAATGTTCCATTTGGGCTGGGCCTTACAGAAAAAGTTAGAGAATTAGGGACTAAAAAAATAATTCTAACTTGCTTTGCGGGAAAGATAAGCTCAGTTGCAGGAGACCTCCTAAGAAAAGAAGGCTTCAGCAATGTTTATGTTCTCCAAGCTGGGATGATGGGGTACTCAAATAATTTCAAATGATCTTGTTATAGTCAACCTTGCCTATAGAAACCCATAAATAAATAAAAAATTATAATTAATCAATGATAATTAACAGGGACAAACTAGTTTTTCGAAAAGCTACTTCAAAAGACATACCGGAGTTAATAAAATTCAAGATACTTTTGCTTGATGAATTAAATGAATATACCAATAAGGATAATCTAGAAAAACTAAAAATAGAACTAGAAAAATTCTTTACTGAATACCTTGAAACTGAAAACTTTGTCTCATGGGTTGTAGAGTATGAAGGGGAGTTAATAGCGACAAGTGGATTAATTTTGTGGAGAGTCCCACCAAGATATGATTGCGTTCATGGCAAATATGGCTATATTTCTAATATGTACACTGTTCCAAAAGCAAGAAGAAACGGAATAAGCACAGAACTGATAAAAAAGCTAATAGAAGACGCTAAGAAAATGAACTTAGATATCTTAAACCTTCACGCGACAAAAGACGGGATCAAAATGTATCGCAGGTTTGGCTTTAAGGATCCAAAAGATCCAGAGATAGAATTAAATCTAGGTAATTATTGATTTAATCAAAATCTAAGTGTTCTAAGAAATATATCGCATTTTGAACAGTTCTGTAATTATTGTTTTCGCATATATTAGTAAAAGCAAGCGCTTCTTCAATTGAGAATTCGTCATTTAGAAAGCTGTAGACATTTGATCTCCATGCAGCAAAAGCACCTTTATTTACAAATTCACCTTCTCTTATTTCCAATATCTGTTTTCCCTGTTCTACAAGATTTTTTAATTTCTCTTCCCTAGACATTAATATTAATATAGTCTTTGGCTATTTTACTTTTTCTATTTTAATCTAAAGGTAATCCAATATATATCTATTAATATTAAGTTTACTTATAAAGCCTCAGAAAGATTTATATTTGAGTAGTATACCCTTATTATATCGAAAGGCGCATGCTTATGAAGAAAAAAATTAGTATAAGTATCGGCATATTACTATTATTCTCGTTCTTAGGAACGACGTCAGTTCTAAGTGAAGACTGCGTTTCTGTAATACTTGAGAAAGATACTTTAAAAGTTGGAGATAATTTTTTTGTATGCCCTTCAAATGCAACGATTAATGAAAATATATCTACTGGTTGTGTAGAGCTAGTTGCTATAAATGGAAACTTCTGCGTTTATAAAGCAAAAACTTCTGGAACAATAGTGTTTGAGCATTGTGATACAAAAGTTACAGTTAGAATTTTCCCAAAAGAAACTCCTTTTGGAGCTTTAATGAACTTACTCGGAAGAGGAAAGAATTAGCATCTTTTTTATAGGAAATTTCTGAATAAAATTATAATTGCCATACCTGCTGCTAGTGCAATAAGGACGTTGTTTGTTTTCTTTGCTATTATCCCTGCAGCCAAAGCACTAATAGCCCCAGATATTCCTTCGGAAACTATACTAGGAACGATAAAAGAGAGAAGAAGCGTTCCAGGTAAAGCTTTTATCAAATTTTCGATAAATTTGTGCTTTGATAGCATATTTCCAACTAATAGGCCCCCAAATCGTAAAGAGTATGTGATTATTCCTGCAAGTATAATCAAGAGTATGGCTAGCATGTCGAAATCATTCACTTTCGGCACCTCTGAGATTTTTTTGAATAGAATAAACTAAAGCTCCTGTAATGCCCCCTATTACAATATACCATTTTCCAGGTATAAACACAAAAGATAGATAAGCAAAAATTGCAGCAACTACCCATGGTAAAACACTGTCTTTCCCGTCGTAGAAACTTGCTACCAATGCTGTAAAAATAATGATTATGACAAAATCGAGCCCTGCAGAATAAGGGTCTGATATTACGAATCCAAAAGTATGGCCTGCTAGGGTGCTAATTAGCCAACATATAACAAGACATATACCTCCACCAAAAAGGAAATAGGGGGTGATCTTTTCCTTTTTTAATCTTGCCATTGTCACTGCCCAGTTTTCATCTGCAACAAGGTGCATCAATGCCGCCTTTTCGAACAATGTGCTTCCTTTGAAAAGTGGTGTTAGGGATGCTCCAATTAACAGGTATCTTAAATTAATCGCAAATACCGCAAAGAGCATCTCAGTAAAAGGCAGTGGATCTTTCCATAGCTCTACCATCAGAAATTGTGCAGAGCCTGCAAAAGTGATAACATCCATTAACAGTAACTCAAAAAAAGTAACTCCTTTAGAGTATGCAAGAACTCCAAGAACAAGGCCATAAGCGCATACAGATAAAGCAACAGGTATGGTAGCTGAAAAACCTTTTATAAAGTTTGATTTCATTGGCCTCGCCTTTAATTATTTCAAAGATTGTTTTTGTTTATTTAGTTTTTCAGATGGCATTGTTTTTATAAACATTACTAATTTCTTATTTTAGGTAATAAAGTATTTAAGGATTATTTTTATTTGGTAAAATGAGTTCTATGAGAATAGCTTTTATAATTTATAATAAGTTAACAACCCTCGATTTTATTGGGGCATACGATCCTTTGACTAGAATTAAAACTATGGGATTCTCAAATCAGATTGAATACGATGTCTGCTCATTTACTGATAGGGTAGTCTCTGTAGAAGGGCTTGAGATAGTTCCCACAAAAATCAGAAATGATTTGTCCAGTTATGATTATGTTATAATCCCTGGGGGCAAAGGAGTCTTTGAATTAATGGAAAATAAAGAATTTTTAGAATGGTTAAGAATAATACCAGAATCTACTCTTATTTGTACAGTATGCTATGCATCTCTACTTCTTGGCGTAATAGGAAAATTAAAAGGTAAGAAAGCAACAACTCACAGAGCCGTTATGGAAGATTTGAAGAAATATACCGATAATGCCTTAGACTGTAGGATAGTTGAGGATGGGAATATTATCACTGCAAGAGGGGTTTCTCGGCAATAGATTTAGGGCTTTACCTCTGTGAAAAGATCATCGGAAAAGAAATCAGGGAAAAGATACAAGTCCAGATGGACTATTTGAATTACACAATTTGCTAATCTTATTTTATTTAGACTTTACCATTTTTGCAAACTTCGAGGCAAATGATTTAATTTCTTCCCAACCTTTCGGATCATTTTTCCACTTTTCGTCTATTTTTATCGGCTTATTATCTTTAGCTTGAGCCTTGGCTGCCTGTTCTATAATCTTTCTCTCTATAAATCCAATATTAGGGTTAGATAGGTCGAAATCAGATAGGATAGACTTTCCCGGAAAAACATCAAATAGCTGTGCATCTATACCTAGATCTTCCATTTTCTCCTCAACATACATCTTCTTTGCTTTTTCTGCATCTTCCATAGCAAGTCCTGAACAAGTATAAAGGCCCAAAGTTTTATCTTTGAGCTGTGTCTTATTTTTCTTCAAAAAATTATCCGTCCCCTTTGTCCATTTGCCAATCTTTATCCCAGAACCAACTAATACCGCATCAAAATTTTTTACATCAGGTGCATCCTTAGTTGACTCAAGATTAACTAGGCTTACCTCTAATCCTTCTTTTTCTAATACTTTTACAATTTCTTTAGATACTTCCTCTGTGCATCCATACCTACTACCGTATACTACCAAAACATTTTTTGCCATACGCTCTCTAAATAAAGTATCTTTCATCTATAAATTATTTTCTAATCTTTAGAGATTAATTTTCTTAGACGGCAACATAGCCGAAATAATAACTACTGCAGGGCCCAAAATCATGCCTGCCCAAAATATAAGCCCTAGTCCAGATAGCAATAGTAATGAGAGTTTTGTTTGAACTGTTCTAGGGCCTACTTTGGATGTATATCCAAATATTGTTATTCCTAGAACAATCGGTATTGAAGCAAATACAGCAGTTATTAATGCTGATTCTGAAAAGGCCTTTGTAAATGCATTGATCATCTGATAAAATACAGAGATACCACTTCCAATATATAGAAGTCCGGCAAAACTCATTAAAAAGCCAAAGAGTGTTTTTAGATTATTTTTTGTTTTTTGATTCATATATAAGGCAATCAATCCAATTATTACTGTAAAAAATAGCGGAGCAAGTACAACGAGCAAATTCTGCCCTTCCCATATTCTAATTCTCGTCACAGATATGGGTATCCCAATCCATTCTGAAATGGAAAACTTTTCAACATAACCTATTGCAAGCCCATATTTTCCTTCATTATCAAAATCGAACACTCCAACGTAATATGTGCCAGTTTCTGTTACAGGAATGATTGCATCAGAAAGATAATAATAGCTTGCAGGTGTGAAAGGTTCATATTCGGCTTCACCTAACTTGCTTTCTATAATAATAAATCCCATACCCTCCGGTATTTCAACACCTTCTGGAAGCACATCTGTTGATTTTATGCCCGGGCCAGTAACTACTATATTGGGATTAAATTCACTTTTAACTGGCGTGAAAAGATCCAATTTTATTCTTTCCCCTCGATTCATTTCTAGACGATAGTATTTGACTCGATTGCCATCATGAAGTTCTTCATAAACTACCCATGACTTTGTGGGCTCATCTATTACCGTTGCAGTTTCTATGCTTCCCCCTTCTCCCGTTTTAAAAGGAACATGGGCAAAACTAAAGAAAATGACAATAAGAAGAACAACATGAAAAATATTATTGAACGTTTCATGATAACTATTTTTACTTGTTTTATTTATACCTATCTGAATTTACAAAAAGAAAATATTTATATAATTATTATTTTTTATAATTCACTTGAATAATTAGTTTTATTCAGAAATAAGCTAATCTTAAATATTTATAATCCCTTTATTAAATGTGTAAAAATGATACAACGGAATGATCTATTAGGTTCATACTTGAGCATTATAATGTATGCAATAATATTTTTCATCATGCCTATATTTTTAATCCTAAACGGCCTTAGATATTTTAAATACAAGAAGTTGGTTGTTGCAGGGATAAGACCACTTTCTCCAAATGAATATTCTTCATATGCTTTGTATAATATTATGGGAGGGATAGGATTTACTTTATTTACAGTTCTTTTCTTTTTCCCAAACTTATTCCAAGATCCTTTCTATAATATTCTATCTCGGTTTGCTTGGATAGGCTTCTTGATTATATTGTCTGTTGGCTATTATCTTACTAAAAAAGATCCATTCTCAAAAAATTAATTAAATTTCTAATTCTTATTTGATATAAGGTAGGAGCCAGTTGCAATAGCCCATACTATAATTGGGTATACAATAAGTCTCTCTACACTCCCATAACCAACTCCAAAACAGTTGTTATTTAATGGCCAACAGATAAAGAGAAAAGCTATACTAACTAGACTAACTGATCCCATTATTATCCAAAGGTAAGATAATGTTGACCTATAGATAATTTTAGTAGAGTATAAAATTGAAATAGCACCTAAAATAAAGGACATCAACGCACCAAAATAATGAATTATCAAAATGCTGTTTACATTAAAGATCCCTACAATTATTGCTCCCGTTCCAGCAAGAAAAATTACTAATGAGAAAATATTATCTTTGAATGTTCTTCTAAATATATTGGCGGAATAAACGGCCGATATTCCGAATATTAGTATTGAAGAGTTGAATATTGCTGCAGACAAATCTTGATTTGCACCAAGATCACTAATCATGTTTTGTGAAACACTGTATCTGTCATAAGTGAATTCAGCTAGCATAATCCCGAATAAGAAGATTATTGCCCCACACATGAATATAAGTCCTGCTTTGGCCTTATCTTCCATAAATATATTTCCAATTTTACTTACTAATAAAGATTACTTTGAAAATAAACAGTTAATCAGAAATAAAAAGAAATAAATTAAATTTAATTATTAAAACTTTTTGCGTGATTCGGTTTGTAGATATTTTCGTATATCCATTCATCTAATTTAGAACCAGTGTATGTGTAGAGCTGACCATTTATTTCTTTTGTGTACTTTAAGAGTTCTTCAGGGATCTCATCAATAGATTCAGGCCCGTATTTCGTTCCAAGGAGTTGTACGCCGTAGTTCTTTGGCTCTAGAGTTGGAAGGCCACCTGCTTCTGGAACTTCAAAGAAGATTGTCTTTTTCTCCCAGACTTCCTGACCATCTAAAGTTATCTGTGCATGAGTTAGTTCAAAAATCCACCAGTTCCTATAGTCATCAAAGATCCATGTGGCTTGAGTGCCCTCTGGATTTATGTTGTAGCTTGTAGCGTCATGATTTATTTCTCCAGTCTCTTGCCAATGGGAAGTGTCAATCCAACGTCTGGCATACCAAGGTCCAGTCCAGTAACCGCTCACTACCCAGTCTTCATGTTGAAATACTCCTTCAATGTCTAAATTCTCTAACTCTGTTGGTAACTCTAAAGTTCCTGTGCCGTCCCATGTGTTCCATGTAGCGCCACCATCTTCAGAATATTCAATACCTTTTGGGGTACTTCTGTATCCAATCAGATTAATCCAATAGATGAAAGTTTCTTCATCTCCATATCCGCTCATGGAAAGTATAGTCTTTACAAATTTGTTTTCTTCGTATGAGCCTAGAAGTTCTGCACCTTCACCACCAAAATTACCCGAAAAGCATATACCGCAATAGGTGCATCCTCCTTCAACTAATTGGCATACTTTTTCTTGATACTCTTGCCCACGACATTCCGTACAATCTTCGTTGTAAACAGATACTAATTTTATTTTACCTTCTTTATTTCTGTACATCTCGAATATCCCATCTACGTCAGCTGAGATTGCAATAGCGCTGCAAAGTAAAAGAGTAGTTAAAATAATTAATGTTACGTATACTGTTTTTTTCACTTTTTCACCCCGTCAATCTTATAGTAGTTATCCTATATATATTTTGCGGATTTTGCAATAAAAGATGGGATAAATTTATAATACACTTAATTATAGATTCTTTCATGTCAGAGCAGAACTCAGAAAAAAAGGAAAGAAGACAATCCCCTACAAGAATAGTGATATACAATTTTATATCCTTTATAGTTTTCCTTATTATCCTTGGATTCCTTAACATCTCACTTGATTTCTTTGACAACAATATACTCTCTCAAGTTGTGAGATTACTCAATAACAACATCTGGCTAATCTTCATCTTCTCAGTTATCTTTACCATAGGCGAAGTTTTTGGAAGCTTTAAGTTCCCGGGTAACTTGCCTGCACCGATATTCAATGCAATCGGAAGTATTTTCCTGCTTAATTTTCTCTTTAAGATATTCAATCTAGTTGGAAAACTTTCAGATATAGATACATTCCAATCTATCGGGAATGTATTCCCGTTCTTATACCCAATAATATTCTTGCTCGTGCTTCTTGGAGGCTACATTTCAATACTCTCTGGGGCTTCATGGGAAGCGCCAAAGAAGAAAACAGCGTCTAGAAAAACAAAACCAAAAGAAGAGATAAGTTGGGACGACGTGGGAAACGAGTTTAAGGATATGCTTTACGACGCTTTTCATTCGGCTAGGGAATCAATAAAAAAAAATAAAAAATAATTTTATTTTATTCCAAAACATAGCCACTGGGGGCAGATCAAACTCTTTAGGTATTCTTTTCTCTGGCTTATGTCAATTTCAACGCCAATCCATGCCCCCCTATGATTTCTCAAAGGGCAAGAAGAACATGAACCAGTTTTTGGGTATTTTATCCCATCTCGGTAGTCACATCTAAAATAGGAATAAGAGTGAGAAACATTCATCTCTGAGACGAGGGAGCAGTTAATTTTTTCATACGGGTTTTCTATATGCTCGCAGTAAATTATTTCCTGTATGTCGCTCTTAAGATATTCGTCAAGTCTTTTCTGTATATAAAAATCCCCTCTACTCATGAATTTGAGATTCAATGTGAATATAATACGGTAGGCTTAGCGAAAGTTGTAATCCTATGAAAAAATAAACTAATATTAGATTTAATTTTAATTTATTTTGTAATCTGGCCTTATTTTTGAAAAAAGAATTTTATAATAATTATTTATACCTTTTTAGCTTCAAAATAAAAGTTGCACCCTGTGGCTTCGTATCTTTTACCTCTATTTCTCCCCCATAGCGCTCTATAGTCTTCTTTGCTATGTAAAGGCCTATGCCAGTCCCTCTACTTTCCCCGTAACTAAACTCTTCATCGAATATCCTACCTTTAATCGAATCAGGAATACCTTTACCGTAATCAATAATTTTGACATGACAAGTATTCTCTTCAGCAGTTACTTCGATATTGATTTTATCAGTTTTTCCATGGGTAATTGAGTTATTAATAATATTATCTATGACGGATGTCAAAGCTTCGTCGCCTATAATCTCACAATCTTCTAACATGTCAATTATTATATTGGGGTAGATTCTCTTAATGAACTCTATAACTTTCGTGATACTTATAGGCTTTAGATCATAGCGCCTGAGCATTGTAGCCTCAAGAATCCTAATCTTTTCAATTAACTCAAGCTTCTTTTAATTGCATTGAAAGCTTTATTCTTGAGTTCAATATCTTTAGTTTCAATCATTTCCAGAGCTATGCTAACAACGGTAAGGTCATTTGCTATATCATGCCTTAGTATTTTGTTTAGGAGTTTTAGATTATCATTTAACTGCTTAAAAATCTCCTCACTTTCTATTAATTTTTCTTCTACTCTTTTTCTTTCAGTGATATCCATCACTGTAAATATAGTTCCCTTGGAAGGATCATTTTTTTCCACGTAAGACGAAGAAAGGATCACATCAAGCACCTTACCAGATTTTGTTCTAAATCGGGTCTCGACAGTTCCAGTTCTAGATTTATCGAGCTGGGTGTACTTCTCCTTTCCAATATATTCGTAGTCCTCATCATTTAGGTATACGATCCTTGAATTTTTACCCACAAGTTCCTCTTTTCTGTACTCTAAGAGATTGCAAAGAAAATCGTTTACAAAAACAAATACTCTATTAATAACAAGACCAATACCTATCGGCGCAGCAGTCGATATCCCTTCAATTATCTTCTTTTCAGGTATCTCATAATCAATTTTTTTATTAATGCCTTCCTTTTCAGAGTTATTCAACAGCTCACCCATACGATTTTTTTAGCAGTTACCTAATATTCGTCTTAATATATATTTATTACTGTTATTCATTTAATTTTATGAAAAAAATAGAAAAGGAGTTATACTTTAAAGAAGTTAAAAATAAAAGCTTATATACTAGTGCCAACAATACAAGTAATATAACTGATAAAGGATGATTTTGATGAAGAAAGATGTACCCTTCGGGACAAGACCTATAATAACAAATATTGTTGCAACTGGAAGATTTCCAAACGATGTAGATATAGTAAAGGCTTACGGAATCATTGACTTCGTGCATGCTGAATATAATCCAGAGACCTATCCAGCACTTCTTGTGAAGGTCATGGTGGATGGAGAGAGAAAACATGTCACGATATACAAAAATGGTAAATATATCATTACAGGTGCAAAGAGTGAGAAGGAACTAAACGACGTTTATGATGAAGTAATCAGAATATTGAAGGAGAACAAGCTTCTTTAATTTATTATTCTTCTAATTCTTCGTATATTCTTTTAAACTCATCAAGAGCCGATTCTAAATCTTCTGCAATTTCTAAAGCTAGGAGTTTTGGGTCTGGAAGATTTTCTGAGTCACCGAGACTCTCGTCTTTTAGCCAGAAGATATCTAGGTTTGTCTTGTCTCTTTTCATTATCTCTTCATAGGTAAATGCTTTGAATCTTTCAGTTTCTCTTCGCTCGTGCCTATTTTCGGGATTATAACATTCTATGAAGTCCTCTAGGTCTTCATACCTTAGTGTGTTTGTTTTTAGCGTGAAGTGAATGTTAGTCCTTAGATCATATATCCAGAGTTTTTCTGTCCAAGGCTTTTCGCTAGCTGGCCTTTTATCAAAGAACAGTACATTTGCTTTGACACCTTGGGCATAAAAGATGCCTGTTGGAAGCCTAAGGAGTGTGTGGACATCGCACTGCTGCAAGAGTCTTTTTCTTACAGTTTCTCCTGCCCCACCTTCAAATAGGACGTTATCTGGGACGACTATTGCGGCCCGGCCATTTATTTTTAGGAGTGTTTTTACGTGTTGCAAGAAGTTTAGCTGCTTGTTAGAAGTAGTTGCCCAGAAGTCATTTCGCTGGTATGTTAGGGATTCTTTTTCTATCTTACCTTCACCGTTTACTATTGTAATGCTACTCTTCTTACCAAAGGGCGGATTAGTGAGCACTATGTCAAATCTGTCTCCGGGGTCTGATGCCAGTGCATCGTCAGTTACTATTGGGCTATCTTCCCCACCAATACCGTGAAGGTAAAGGTTCATTGTACAGAGCCTTACAACGCTATCCACAATGTCCCAACCGTGGAATGTGCCTTCTCTTAAGAATTTCTTTTCTTCAATATTTAGAGGATATTTAGAGATTAGGTCATATGAGGCTAAAAGGAATCCTCCTGTTCCACACGCTGGGTCACATATAGTTTCACCGGGTTTCGGCTTTGTTACTTCAACTATTGCTTTGATTAATGCCCTTGGGGTGAAGTACTGGCCAGCACCACTTTTGATATCCTCTGCATTCTTCTGTAATAATCCTTCATAGATTGCACCCTTTACATCGATACCCATGCCCATCCAGGTTTCTTCCCCTTCGATTAGCATGATCAATCTCTTTAGTTTTGCAGGATCCTGAATCTTGTTCTGGGCTTTTCTGAAGATTACTCCTATCATTCCCTTTTCTTTTCCTAGAGATTCTAGGATATGTCTGTAATGAACTTCAAGCTCATCCCCATCCTTTTTTAGAAGACTCTCCCAGTTGAGGTTCTTTGGGATTTTTGACTCTCTATTAAATGGAGGCTTAGTTTGCTCATCATCCATTTTAAGAAATAATAAGTATGTTAGTTGTTCTACATAATCGCCGTAACTTACTCCATCGTCTCTTAGGACATTGCAATAGTTCCAGAGCTTTTGGACGGCAAGTGATTCGTTACTCATTGTATCAGCTTCCCCTGAATAGCTTTTCCTTTATTTGATTTTTCCATTTTTATTTTTTCTAATAAGACTTCTGCAGGCTCGTCATTTGGATCTTGCGGGACAAGCTTTCCTTCAAAGGCCTTTTTTAGGATACTTTGGCGAAGGATTTTTGATTCCCGTAGTTTGGAATCAACTGTTTCTTCAATATTATCTGCAAGAGAAAATAGTTTTTCTATTCTGTTAACTATTTCTTGCTGTTCTTCTAGAGGCGGAATTGGAACATTTATCTGTTTTAATTTAGAAGCGTTAACATTAGGAATCGCTATTCCTATACTTTTTTCAGAAATTGCATTCCAATAAATAGGACTTTTAAGAAAATAAGACAGAAATTTTCCATTAATCAAAGGTCTAAATCTAATTAGGTAAGAAGCAAAAATGGATTTTTGAGGAGGATTAGTAATTAAGTAACTATGCCCTACAGATCCTGCTCTTGAAATAACGATGTCCCCATCTTTCAGAAGATATTTTCCTACATTTTCTGGTTCTTCTTCACAATAAGGAACTGAATCCCAATCTATTCTTCCTGAAGTGATGTCTGTTGTTCTAAGCAAATGTACAGTGCCTTTATTAACTGCTCTGGTGGTCCAACCATATTGGTGGAATAAAGTAATATTGCCTAATTTGGACCAGATCCAGTTTAGAGGTATTTTGCTCGGCAAATCATTTCCTGCACTCATATCTCCATTTATGCTATGGATTTTATTTAACTCATCAATTTTTTCCAAAAGAATTGAAGCAGGTTCAACTTTATCCTTATTTTCTTCTCTCCATTTCTCGGTAAGTTTTCCTTCCATCGCATATTTCAAAATGGCTTGGCGATATACTTTAAGTTTTGATTTGACTTCTTCTAGGGATTGAACACCTTTATCAAGATTTGTGAAAAGCTCTTCTATTTTGTTTACTATTCTTTGTTGTTCTGCTAGTGGGGGAAGTGGAATAGGCATTTTTCGCATTTGTGATTGGTTAAGTTTGTACCTTGTTGTACCAGTAATATAGTTTCTATAATCAAAAATATTAAGATAATGGCAAATGTAATGATTATTTGCAATATTTTCAATAGCACGTAAAACATGTGCATGATTATTTACCCATGTTTTGCCTTTTATTATATAGGATTTATCTTTAGAAAAATCAAGAAATGGAGCACCGTCTTCTCCAAGTAGAATTAGTTCTTCGTCAAAAATATATCCATCGATCCAACCAACTTGCCCAGTTGCGCCATAATAAGGATAAAGATCAGCTTCTTTTTTATTTTGAATTCTTCCTTGGCGTTCTTCTGCGTTAATTGGTTTTCTTTTACTATCTAAGATCTCAATGCAATTTCCCAAACTGGTCCAAACCCAACCTTTAGGCAATTCTCCGCTCACTTGCTCACCAGTGCTTCTTGTAAATCTTTCATTACATTATCAATTTTTCCATCAAAGATTTTGTTAGCTTTAAAGAGACCTCCTTTATTGTGGAATGGAGTCTGCTCAAGGTCATCTTTAGTAATGCTCATTGAAGTAGAAATGTGGTCTTTTATCATCTTAAGCCATTCTAACTGCTCTTCGGTAAAACTTACTCCCTGCCTTTTCTTGTTCGAAATCCACTCTTCAAATCTCTTGTCAACAGTATAAGAAAAAGGCTCTAATATCTTACTTTCGCCAAGCTCAAATCTCAAGAGAGATACAATATCTGTAAGTAGCTTGTGCGGCCCTGCACCCCTCACTTTGGATTTCTCTAGCTTCTCATAAGCAGCCCACAACTTATCTGTTGTAAGGTAATAAGGCGGCTTTTCAATAGCTTCAGCAAGCTCTTTAATCGCGTCATAAGTTAGAAATCTTGTTGGGTAGGGATTACTATAGATAATTTGAAGTGCAGTAAGTTCATCCTTATTTTCCTGAATAAAATTCTTGAAGTTATTTACAATTATTCTTGCCTTCTCAGCTGCTAAATCGTCAAAACCGGCAAATATAATTTCATCCTTACTTATGTTATCGATTATCTGCTCATTCTTCTTTTTTATCTCAATAATCCTGGATCTAAACTTTGGATTGTCAAATGGCTTACTCGCCCTATTTAGTAGCTCTTCAGTAGCCTTGTTTAGTTCTTCTTTAGTAGGCTCACTTGTATTGAACATCTCTTTTGCCTTTTCAATAGTTTTGTCTGGATCAACAGCATCAAGTAGTTCATTTACTATCTGATTCATATTCTTTCCAGCTATGTTCTGAATTTCTTGTTTCTCCTTTTCATTCATTTGTAAGTCAATTTTTGATAGTCTGCCGGCAAGAGAAGTAATCATGTCTTTGTTCTTTTTTCTTAGGGCCATTCCCATAAGCAGCTTTTCCAAAGGTACATTCTTTGCCCTTTCAAGAGGCATTGAATCTGTTTTATCTGTTTCACAAACGCCAACTGCATCTATAATAACAAAATGAGTTTTAGTATATGCATCAGGTGTCACGCCCCTCAAATCAGTTGTTGAAATAGTTCTTGTACCTCTACCTTTCATTTGCTCAAAATAAACTCTTGATTTAACATCCCTCATGAAAACTAGACACTCTAATGGCTTGATATCGGTACCAGTTGATATCATATCTACAGTTACAGCAATCCTAGGATTGTAAGAGTTCCTGAAACTACTTATCAAATCTTCTGGCTTCTCGCCCATAGTCCTATAAGTAATTTTTTTACAAAATTCGTCTCCTTGACCAAACTCTTCTCTAACTATGTTAACTATATCCTCTGCATGAGAATCGTCTTTAGCAAATATCAGTGTCTTTGGTACAGTTTTTCTTCCAGGGAATATCTCAGTAAACAATCTTTCTTTGAATGTTTTTATTACAGTTCTTATCTGATCTGGTGCAACAACTGACCTATCAAGGTCTCTCCCTTCATATTTGAAATCTTCATCAAGAGACTCCCATCTAACTTGTCTTGTAAGTCTGTCCCTTTTGTCGATGTAAAATCCTGCCTCTACAGTGCTACCTTTCTCAGTTATTGCAGTATTAATCCTATAAACATCATATCCAACATTTACTCCATCAGCAACCGCCCTCTCGTGATTATATTCCATGACAAGGTTCTGATTGAAAAATCCAAGGGTCTGTTTTGAAGGTGTAGCTGTAAGGCCAATAATGAACGAATCAAAATACTCTAAAACTTGTCTCCAGAGATTGTAAATTGATCTGTGACACTCATCAGTTATAATGAAATCAAACGTTTCAATAGGAATGAAAGGATTATATGAAACATCAACTGGAGTGCCATCAACATCCTGATCAAATAGCGACTGCTCCTCCGCTTCCTCTTGCATCTCAATTTCCCCTCTTAGCATAGAGTATACTCTCTGTATAGTAGAAATGCAAACTCTGCTTGCCGGGTCAATTACATTTGAAGAGAGATGCTGGACATTATAAAGTTCAGTAAACTTTCTTCCATCATCAGGCGTTCTATACTGGCTGAATTCAACCATAGCCTGCTTACCTAAATTATTCCTATCCACTAAGAAAAGGACCCTTTTTGCATTTGAGTGTTTTATCAAACGATAGACAAAGCTAATTGCGGTAAAAGTTTTTCCAGAGCCTGTTGCCATCTGAATCAGTGCCCTAGGCCTTCCATCCTTAAATGATCTTTCAAGATTTGTAACAGCTTCAATTTGGCAGTTTCTTAATCCGTCAGTTATTAATGGAGGCATCTCTTGCATCTTTCTTCTTAGCGTTTTTTCATCTGATAGAAGTTCCTTCAGTGTTTCAGGTCTGTGAAAAGTAAAAACTCTCCTTGAACGAGGCCGTGGGTCCCTTAGGTCAACAAACGACGTTTCTTTTCCAGTACTATTATAGACAAAAGGAAGCGGAGTTCCATAGGAGGGGATATCTTCTGGCAATCCTCCAACATATTTCATGGATTGATCTGCAACGCCGCCTAGTGGGATTCCAACTCTTTTAGCCTCAAGAACACCGGCCGCTTTTCTATCAATAAAAAGGACATAATCTGCAAACCCAGTGAGAAGTGGGAACTCTCTTACTGCAATACCTCTTGAAGCACCGAGATCCATCAATTTATAATCTTGAACAACCCAGCCGCAATCAACAAGCATCTTGTCAATGCCTTCTCTAGCTCTAGCTTCGTTATCCATCAAAAACATCCCTTATACCAATAAATGAAATATTATGTAGCCTTTTACAAAGTTACATATATGAAATCTATATTTATTCGATATAATTAAGGAATTTCCCTATAAAAATCTATTCTTTTTTAGAAAGAAGATAAACTCCTATGCAAAGGATAAGTATGCCTGCTATTTGCATTGGTGTCACAAGTTCTCCCAGAACAAGGAAACCTAACAGTGCAGCAAAGAAAGGTGTTGATAACTCCAACGCACCTGCTTGGGCAGCTTTGACTCTCTTAAGCCCCTCATAGTATAAGATGTACCCGACACCAACGATTATTCCAATTATAATCTGATTTACACTTCCAAATTGGAACTCTGATCTGAATAGCAAATATACTGAAAAGAATATCGCAGCAATTAAAAATCTGTAAAATGTTATGATTCCACAGTTCATAGTCTTTAGATATTTTCTTGCAACTATGCCAGTTGTGGCCCATGATACAGTTGCACCCACTACTAATAGGTCTCCAACAGTTCCTATCCTTAAAATAAGTAGATTCTGTAAAGTTTGAGTAGTAACAAGAAGCGCCCCAATTATCATAATGAATATACCGACATAATCATACTTTGAATGCTTTTCATCTCTCAAGATAAAATATCCAATCAATATAATAAAAATTGGCTGGAGATGGCCTATCAAGACTGCATTTAAGACAGGTATCCGAGTAAGCGCAATATAAAATAATAGATCTGCAATGAGGGTACCGACAACAGCGATATAGAATATAACAGAAAACTCTTTCTTTGTTATCTTGATGTTTCTACCATTTGTGGTGAGGGCATAAATTAATGCAACAACAGCTACAAATATGGCTCTAAAAGTTGAGGTCTGGACAACAGTAGAGTTAGCATAAGCAAGTTTTGCAAATATGGGTTCAATAGCCCACATCACACTTGCACCGACAATTGCTAAGACTCCAATTTGCTTTTTATCCATTGGAGAGGTATAAAGTAAATGTCTTAAAAGAGTTCCTATGGTTTCTTACTTTCTACCAAAGAGAAGTTCTAGGATGTCTTTGTAAATTGGGACCTCTTCTTCATCCTCTTTAGAAAGTCCATAGCTAGAAACAGAAACTTCTTTTTGTTGCATTATTTCAGTTCGCTCTTCCAAAGCTTTTCTTTCTTCCATTTTTTTCAAAGCAACATAAGTAAGCGCCCCAAAAGCCCCAACCCCTAGAAGTAAAATCTTTTCTTCATCTTCCATGCAATAATATTAGACGTATAGTAATAAAAGGGTATTTGTTATAGTTTATTAATTAGGGTAATAATCATCTCAAGTGCATGGTTGCATAATTCAGCGCTTTTAGCAACTATGCCTATAAACTATTTTTCTATTCCAGAAGCAGTGCTTTA